>QIJE01000017.1 GCA_003232385.1 bacterium | reverse complement strand
TTTTCAGAGACCGGCTTCCGACTGTTTCATGTATGTTAAATCCGTCCGGCATGGCCAGCACAAGCTCAAAACCGAGCATAGCCTGAAGGTTTACCCATGAATTTGCCATATTGTTTGCATCGCCCACATAAACTATCTTAAGTCCTTCAACTATATCACCGATATCTTTTTTAGTATTGTTTTTTGATCTATTTTTGGCTTCATAAGCGGTATAAATATCTGTTAATATCTGCGAGGGATGATACAAATCGGTAAGACCGTTGACGGTAGGCTTTTCGAAGTACCTCGCGAACGTTTCTACCCTTTCCTGTTCAAACGTTCTCACTATTGCGCCGTCTATATATCTGTTAAGAACCCTCGCGGTGTCCTTTACGGGCTCTCCCCTGCCGAGTTGAAGATCCCTTGAAGACATAAAAATAGGATGTCCGCCAAGCTCTACGATACCGACCTCAAAAGATACCCTTGTCCTTGTAGAGGACTTCTCAAATATAAGCCCTATTTTTTTTCCTTTAAGGCAACCGTTACCGCCTCCGGCTCTTTCCGACTTTAAAATAAAAGACCTCAAAAGGATGTCGTATATCTCGTCTTTTGTAAAATTATAAACCGATAAAAGATTTTTAGTCGAATTCATAATATCTCGTCCATTAAAAATTAAATATTATTTACTATCGTTAAGAATTTCGGATATAGATAAAAATAGCAAATCTATTTCATTTTCTTTAATAGTCAAGGGCGGTGTGAGCCTTAAAACCCTATCCTGCACCGCCGTCGTCAAAAAGCCGTTTTCCGTTAGCTTAACGGCTATATCTTTTGCTTTAAGTTCATAAAACTCAATTGCGCTAATGAGTCCGATAGTCCTGATATCCTTAATAAGTCCGGGGAACTCCGCCTTTAATTCGGTCAGCCTATGCATCGTATATTCCCCGCTCTTTAAAACATTCTCCATAAAACCGTCTTTGAGAATCTCGTCAAAAAAGGCATTAGCGACGGATAAAACAAGCGGGGAACCCCCGAACGTAGAAGCGTGATTGCCCGGCTCGAAAGCCCTTGCTACATAATCCTTTGCCAATACCGCACCAATGGGAAGTCCTCCCGCTAAAGGCTTTGCAACGGTCATAACGTCGGGCTCCACGCCAAAATTCATGTAGGCGAAAAGGGCGCCCGTTCTTCCGAGACCGACCTGAACCTCGTCAAATATTAAAACGACATCGTTTTTAGCCGTTAAATCCCTTAATATTCTCATATAACCCTTATCGGAAATATTTACGCCACCCTCCCCCTGAACCGGTTCTACGATTACGGCGCAGTATTCTCCGCCGCTGTTTATTAACTCGGCTACGGCATTAGAATCGTTAAATTCTACATGCGTAAATCCGTCCAAAAGCGGTTCAAATCCTCTATGATACTTATCCTGTCCCGTTGCGGAAAGCGCCCCGAAAGTCCTTCCGTGAAAAGAATTCTTCATGGAAATTATTTTATAACCCCTTTTAGAAAATTTCTTCGCATAAATTCTTGCAAGTTTTATTGCCCCTTCTATGCTTTCGGCTCCGCTATTGCAAAAAAAAACCTTATCTGCAAATGAATTTTTACAAAGTTTTTCGGCAAGAAACGCTTGGGGCTCCGTATAAAAATAGTTGGATACGTGGATTAATTTACCAAGTTGATCTATAAGAGCCGCATTTAAGGCCGGGTTATTATAACCTAAGCTATTTACCGCAATTCCGGAAGCAAAATCTATGTAGCTTTTCCCGTTTTCATCGTATAGAATACATCCTTCCCCTTTTACGAGCGTAATATCAAACCTGCCGTAAGTATTCATTATATATTTATTCGTAAGTTCTTTTATATTCATTTATTTTGTTTAATCGGTTATTTGAGTGCCTATTCCTTTTTCCGTAAATATCTCAAGCAAAACGGCATGAGGAACGGAACCGTTTATTATATGGACCTTTTTAACTCCTTTTCTTACGGCATCTATGCAAGAATTAGTCTTAGGTATCATACCGCCGTATATAATGCCTTCCCTTATCATATTTTTTATATCCGCAACGGTCGTTGACGGAATTAGATTATTTTCGACATTCAAAAGACCGTCCTTGTCGGATAATATTATAAGCTTCTCCGCCTCAAGTTCCGCGGCAATAGCCGAAGCCGCAAAATCTGCATTAACATTGAGTGTATTACCCTCTTCGTCCATGCTTACCGGGGCAATTACCGGAATAAACGAGGGATCTAACGCCAATAAAATCTTCTTATTAATGCTTTTTACCTCGCCCACAAAACCCAAATCCACTTTTCCGCCGCTTACTCTTCCGGCGGATATAAGGTTTCCGTCTTTGCCGGATAAACCGCACGCCTGCCCGCCGAACTTATTTATCAACGCAACGAGGTTCTTATTTATTTTGCCCGACAAAACCATCTCTACCACTTCCATGGTATCCTTATCGGTCAACCGATAACCTTCATGGAACTTGATACACATATCAAGTTTGTTTAAAAGAACGTCTATATCCTTACCGCCGCCGTGAACGATTATTATATTTATGCCGATGAGTTTTAAAAGTATGATATCCCTGATAAAACTTTCCATTAATGCTTTATCGGCAGCGATAGACCCGCCGAATTTTATCACAAAGGTTTTCGATGTAAATTTTTGGATATAAGGCAACGCCTCAAGCAAAATCGTTGCCTTTTTTATATATTCTTCCATTCTAATTATTTATATAACCCATAATCTCTTTATATATATCATAAATTAGATATTTGCAATCATGCAGGGATATTACAGTATATACCTCGAAAGGTCTTCGTCTTTTATTATGCCCTCTAATCTTTCGTTGACATAATCACCGTTTACGGTAATCTTCTTTGTCGTTTTGCCCTTAAAAGGTGCATCGAAAGAAACGTCTTCCATAACCCTTTCTAAAATAGTATGGAGCCTTCTTGCGCCGATATTCTCGGTTTTAACATTGACCTCTTCCGCAATTCCGGCAATTCTTTCTATCCCGTCTTCGGTAAAATTAAGATTTACATTTTCCGTTTTAAGAAGCTCGTGATACTGCTTTATTAAAGCGCCCTTAGGTTCGGTCAATATCCTTACGAAGTCTTTTTTGGATAAAGAATCCATCTCAACCCTTATCGGAAACCTTCCTTGAAGTTCCGGAATTAAATCCGACGGTTTAGCCATATGAAAGGCTCCGGCGGCTATAAACAGTATATGTTCCGTCCTGACAGCTCCGTATTTGGTCATAACGTTAGAACCCTCTATTACGGGCAATAAGTCTCTCTGCACGCCTTCCCTGGAAACGTCGGGGCCGTAAGATTTCTCTCTCGAGGCTATCTTGTCTATTTCGTCTATAAAAATTAAACCGGAATTTTCTACTTTCGAAACGGCATCTTTAACAACCTTATCGTTATCGACGAGCCCGCTCTCCTCATGTACCAATATATCAAATGCCTCGGAAACCCTTACCTTCTCCAACTTTTTCTGCTTAGGAAACATATTGGAAAAAATATCTTTAAAATCCTGCCCTATGTCGTCGACTCCGGACTGGGAAAATATCTCTATGACCGGGATAGAGGGTTTCATGGAAGATCTTATCTCCATTTCGACAAACCTATCGTCTAATTTTCCCGCTAAAAACATTTTTCTGAATTTTTCTCTGGTATTCGCATAACTGCTCTTTTCGGTTCCGCTGTTAGTTCCGTCCGTTCCGTTTTTCCCGCTTTTCTTGCGTGTTTTCGGGGGCGGCGAGACAAGAATATCTAAAAGCAACTCTTCTGCGTTTCGTTCCGCTTTATCTATAACCCGCTCGGTTTCTTTGGTCCTTTCATTTATGTAAGCAGTCTCTACCAGGTCCCTGATCATAGACTCGACATCCCTTCCCATATAGCCTACTTCCGTAAATTTGGATGCCTCGACCTTTATAAAGGGAGAATCCGAAAGCTTGGCGATACGCCTTGCTATTTCGGTTTTACCCACGCCGGTAGGCCCTATTAAGAGAATATTTTTAGGAACTATATCCTCCCTAATCTCGCTTGGAACATTATTTCTTCTAAAACGCGTTCTTAAGGCAATGGCAACCGATTTTTTAGCCTTATCTTGTCCAATTACATACTTATTAAGCTCTTTGATTATTTCTCTCGGAGTCAGGAAATTTATTTTTTTAGTCATAATTGATATTATATCTCCTCCATAATTATATTTTCGTTCGTATAAATACAAATGCGTGCCGCCGTTTTCATAGAATATTCGGCAATTTCCTTAGCGCCTAAATCCGTCTTTTCCAATAAGCCGAGAGCACAGGCTAACGCGTACGGGGCGCCCGAACCTATGGACAATACATCTTCATCCGGCTCTATGACGTCTCCTGCCCCGGATATTACAAAAGAATCGGTTTTATCAACTACAATCATCATAGCCTCCAGCCGCCTTAATATTTTATCCGTCCGCCAATCTTTTGCAAGCTCTACGCTTGCCCTTTTCACGCTTCCGCTATATTTTGAAAGCTTTTCTTCCATTTTTTCAAAAAGAGTAAAAGCGTCGGCGGTTGCCCCTGCAAAACCGGCTATCACATTATCGTTGTAAAGACGCCTTACTTTTCTGGCTTTATGTTTCATAACGGTATCTCCGAGGGTAACCTGTCCGTCGCCTGCAACGACAACGTGACCGTTCCGTCTGATCCCTATTATCGTAGTCCCCATAAGTCTTATTGCTCCATTATTGCCACTATCCATTGATTTATTTCTCCTTTCGTCCCACCCGTTCAGACGGGAACATTATAATTTATTTCCGCTTCCCTTCTCTCATGCGATGGCGATTAACCATATATTTAATTAAAGCTTACCACTTGCATGGTCGTTAATGCCGGTTCCCGTGCCGGAAAGCGGATGAGCATTATTATAAACATCTATAAGTTTTTTAATGCTTAAATGAGTATATTTTTCCGTCGTAACCAAATTGGAATGTCCGAGCATATCCTGAATCGACCTTAAATCGGCTCCGTTATCCAAAAGATTCGTAGCAAAAGAATGCCTCAAGCTATGCGGGGAAATATTCTTAAATTGTCCCGTTATTGCCATGGATTCTTTGACTATTCTGTGTATCGTCCTTCTCGTAAGGCGGCCGCCCTTTTTATTAATGATAACATATCCTTCTTTCGACGTTAAATCTATTACGGATAAATAATAAAGCCAGGTTTTGATCTTATCTACGGTTAATCCGGTAAGCGGAACGATTCTCTGCTTAGAACCCTTCCCGAAAATCCTGACATAGCCGCCTACTATTTCTAAATCGCTTTTTTTAACCAAAATCAGTTCGCTGACCCTGAGTCCGCTTCCGTATAAAAATTCAAGAATAAGATCGTTTCTGACCGCTCCGAAATATTTAACAATATCGACACCGGCATAGTCGGAACCCTTGAATAAAGATTGAATCGAGCTTAAATCTATTCCGTTTAATCCATCCCGTTTTAATTTTAAATCGAAATAATTATTTAATAAAAAATCCGCTTCTTTTGCCGTTAAAAAAAACGGCAGTTTCTTTTCCACTTTCGGAAGGCTAATCAAGAAAGAGGGGTTTTGTTTTAGTATATGTTTTTTTTCCAAAAAATTAAAAAACGATTTTATAGACTCAATCTTCCTTGCAAGGCTTACCTTCTTGATATCCGCATAAATACTGCTTAAATAACCTTTTATCTCGAATTCCGTAATGCCTTCAATTGAATTAACGGATGTTTCTTTATTAAGATAACCGATAAAAGCCCTGACATCGGATGTATACGCAAAAACAGTATTGGGGGAGTAATTTTTTTCTAATCTAATATTTTTTGCGAAATCTTCCAGAAAATCTTCCATTTGGATATTTCTATATGTTAAATTTAATAATTAAGATAAAACAATTTTAAAATTTATATTATACCATAATTAAAAATTTATATTAATAAATTAAATAAACCTGTAGGTCAAAACAAAGGCACCAAGTACTATGCAGTAAAGCGCGAAGGGATAAAGGGCATTAATTTCATGTTTTTTAAAATATTTCATGAGAACGTAAACGCTTAAATATGCGGCAACAGCGGCGGCTAAGCCTGCGACTGCGGAAACCGCATCAAATTGAAGCATATGCAACTTTATCATTTTCGGGACCTCCAAGAGTCCGGCGGCAAGAATAATAGGTGCAGCCAAAAGGAATGAAAATCTTGCGGCATATTCATGTTTAAAGCCCAGATAAAGCGCCGCAATCATCGTTATCGCGGAGCGCGATATACCCGGAATTAGAGCGAAAGATTGAAAAGCCCCTATAATCAGCGCGGCGGAAACCGTCATATCGGATATCTTAGCGATACCCTGTTTTTTTCTTTTCTTCTCGCCGAAATATAATATTACCCCGTTCAGCATGAGGAAAGCGGCGGCAACTTCGGTATAACCGAAGAGTCTCTTTATCTCATGAACGAATAAAAGCCCTATAAGTCCTGCCGGAATAGTAGCAAGGGCAATAAGATAGAGTGTTTTAGAGTCTTCGTTTATATTGAGGTTTTTATTTTTTAAACCGACGAAAAAACCCTTAAATAATTTAATCCAGTCTTTATAAAAATATACTATCAGGGCAAAAGCGGTTCCCAAATGAAGTACGACAAGAAACGGCAAGAAACCCTCCGACTGTCTGTTGATATGCCAATTCAAAAGAGCCGGCACTATAACGCCGTGAGCCAAGCTTGAAATCGGAAACAGTTCCGCAATACCCTGTATAATCGCAAGGGTTACGGCATGAAAAAAAGAAAGATGAATCATTTATCCCCTAATTTTTAAAAATTTAACTTATTTTTATTCTGCCCGTTCTTTTTTCGACTAATTTAATATAATTCAAATAAAATGTCAATAAAAACGCCATGCAATAATTTCATTGAAGAAATAGACCTTTTATGCTAAGTTAGAGGCATAATGGAAGATATAACCCCCCCGTATTATAAAAAACATACGACGACGGAGACGGCAGCCGAAACCAAAAATTATAAATGGATAGTTCTTGCCATATCGGTTACGGCTTCCTTTATGGCGATATTAGATATCAATATCGTCATAGTGGCGCTTCCGAAAATGATGTCCTATTTCGGGGTCAACATTACTACGATCGACTGGGTCATCATAGCCTATACTATCACATACTCCATCATTATACTGATTACAAGCTTTGCCAGTAGAAAATACGGACTAAAAATACCTTTTATAATTTCTATTATATTTTTTTCAATAGGCTCCGGCTTTTGCGGATTTGCCCCTTCTTATAATATGCTTATCTTTTTCAGAATTATTCAGTCTATCGGGGGGGCAGGGCTTATCCCTATTTCTATCAGTCTAATCGCAAAATATTTTAAAGCGCGTGAAAGGGGAACCGCCATGGGCATCTGGACAATCGGGATAATGGTGGCTCCGGCTTTGGGTCCCGTAATCGGAGGCTATTTTGTAGATTATGTAGATTGGAGAATGATATTCTATTTTAACGTTCCAATCGGCGCAATTCTTCTTCTGGCAACCTTAATTTTTTTGAAAAACGATATACCGGTAAAACGATTTACAAAAAAATTCGACTTTATCGGCTTTATTCTTATAGCAATTTGTCTGGGAACGCTGTTGTATGTTCTTAACGAGGGGCAAACGCTTGAATGGGATTCGCCGATAATCAGACTAAACGAATTAATCGGCGGGCTTTCCTTTTTACTTTTCATCACAGTGGAAATATTTACCAAAAAACACTTGATGGATTACTCGCTGTTTAAAAACAGAAATTTCTTGGCGGGAAATATTGTAAATTCGATAAGAGCCGGGGCAATTTTCAGCACTTTATTTTTACTGCCTATATTTATCGAAAACATATTGAATTATAACGCCATGAATGCCGGATATTTAATGGTACCCTTTGCTATAGCCGTAGCCGTAATGTCCCCGATAGCGGGAAAAATTTCCGACAAATACGGAACTAAATACCTGCTCGTGGCGGGAATGTTCATATTCGCAATATCGAATTTCTCGCTTGGAAGCATATCGCTTCAAACATCCATACCTTTTATCGTATATAATCAAATCTTAAGGGGAATAGGGGTAGGGTTGGTAAATGCGCCGGTAATGATAGCGGTTATCAACTCGGCCAAATTCGAACAAATACCGGATGCATCCGCTTTATATAATGTTTTATTTCAGATAGGGGCATCCTTTGGGATAGCATGGTCGGGAGAAGAACTTGCTATTCGCCAGGTTTACCATTTAAATCAGTATTCAAAAAACATAAATTATAATTTTTTCGAATTTAAAAAGGTTATAAATCTTTTACACGGCGATATAATAAAAAACGGCGGTGGCTTTGCCAGGGCGATTTTACACCCGTCAAACGCAATAAGGATATTCGATGCCATGATTAACAGGTTGTCTTTAATAGGGGCTTACGGGGACGTGTTCGTTATTCTCGGTTATTTATGTATATTCGGCGGAATAGCCGCGCTGTTCGTGAAAAATACTACAAAATGATGCCTTGATTTAAGTTAAATATTATATTATTATTGAAATAAAAATGTCCGATTTTAATCTAAGGAAAAAAGTATTATGATAGCCTATTTCGTTATGGAGTGTGCTGTGGATAGCCGTATTCCCACATATAGCGGCGGGCTCGGCATACTTGCGGGGGATACCCTACAAAGCTTTGCCGATCTTAATGTACCTGCCGTCTGTATAACTTTATTATGGAAAAACGGCTTCGTTTCTCAAAAGGTTTCAAATGACGGGGTGCAGTTAGATTCTATTCAGGAATGGAATATCGAAAAATACATGCGGCCTACCGGCGTCAAAGTAAAAATCCCCATAGGGGAAAAAGATGTTACGATTACCGCATTCAAATATACGGTTGAATCCACAAACGGCGACAATGAAATCGACGTATATTTTCTTACCCCCGATATCCCTGAAAACGACCCCGAAACGAGGCATATTTGCAACAGGCTGTATATCGAAGGGGGGTTGACCCGCCTTAAACAAGAAATAATATTAGGCATAGGCGGATATGAAATACTAAAAGCCTTAAACTATAAACCGTTTCTCTATCATATAAACGAAAGCCATTCGGCTTTGCTTATTGCGGGCCTCATGAAAGACACAGGTGATTTAGACAAAGTAAAATCACGCGTGGTCTTTACCACACATACCCCGATTCCAGCTGCTTTCGATAAGTTTGAAATGAAAGACATAAAAAATATGCTCGGCAGATATTGCGGCGATGACATATTTAAAAAAATTTACCGTGAAGATTTAAGGGATAAAGACGAATTCAATTTATCATGGCTTGCCGTTAAGAATGTTAAAAACATCGTGGCTGTTTCGCGAAAACATAAATTTGTCTCGGAAAAAATATTCGAGGGATATAACATTAAATATGTTACCAACGGCATTCATCACGTAAAGTGGGCTTCGTCACATCACAAAATGTTATACGCAAAATATATTAAGGGTTGGGAAGAAGACCCCAACCTGCTGAGACAAGCCGCATGCATTCCGGACACGGATTTTATACAGGCGCATATTCTTTGCAAAGAGACCCTTATTGAAATGGTAAATTCCGAAACGGATTCATCTTTCATCCCTACGGATTTTACCATTGCCTTAGCAAAAAGGATTACCCAGTATAAGAGAAATAACCTTATACTCTCAAATCCGGATAAGCTTATAGAAATAGCGGAAAGAAAGGGCAATATACAGATAGTATTTGCAGGGAAGGCTCATCCTGCCGACGATACGGGTATAGCTTTGATAAAATCCATCCATGACGCATCTCGGTACATTGCCTCCAAAACTAAAAGCGTTAAGATAGCTTTTCTTGAAGATTACAATATTCATAAAGCCGGCATAATATTATCAGGCGTCGATTTATGGCTTAATAATCCGGTAAGGCCCCTTGAAGCCTCCGGCACCAGCGGCATGAAAACGTCTCTTAACGGCGTTCCTAATTTTAGCGTTCTTGACGGATGGTGGCTTGAAGCCTGTATGGAGGGAATTAACGGGTGGGCGATAGGTCCCAGATCGGCATGGACGGACCTTAGCTATTCCGACGACGTACAAGATTTAAACGATATTTACGGAAAATTGGAATATAATATATTAGATTTATATTATAAAAACTTTACCGACTACATCAAGATAATGAAAATGGCGGTTTCGACTATAGCGCCTCATTTTAACACTCACAGAATGGTATCCGAATACGTAACCGACTTGTATCTTGCCGGAATAATAAAGTGCTATTCGTAATATTTATGCGTCTAAGCGATCCGGCTTTATTATAATCTTTAGCGAATCTTGTGCCTTAGCCGTAAGCTCAAATCCCCTCGCTATATCTCTCATCGGGAGTCTTTCCGATATCATATCCTTAACGTTAACCTTATTCGTTCTTATAAACTCTAAGGCAAGGCGATGGTCAAGAATAGAGCCGGCATAAGAACTTACAAGAGTAATCTCCGTTCTCCAAAATATTTCATTAATAGAAAGCGGAAGCATGGCCCCTTTGTCCGCCGCACCGAAAAACAGAACGATTCCGCCTCTTCTTACAGATTTAAGCCCCTGTAATATAGCGCTGCCGGCGCCGGTAGCTAAAATAACGACATCGGCTAAAAAACCATCACTTATTTCTTTAACCGCTTCGGGCAGATTTAAATCCTTATTTCCGGCATTAAACACATAGTCTGCGCCGAATTTCTTTGCATAATCCAGCCTTTTTTCGTTTATATCCGTTGCTATAATCCGAGTTACGCCGGCGGTCTTCAATAAGGAAATATGAAGGAGTCCGGCAAGTCCGCTTCCGATTACTGCTACCGTATCTCCCGGCTTTACCCCTGCCAACCTTTGCCCCCTGACTACACAGGCAAGCGGTTCAATGAATGTCCCTTCTTCAAAACCGACGGAATCCGGCAAGGGATATATTCCGTTTTTTACGTTTATTTCCGAAAGCCTTAAAAATTCAGAAAATCCACCCGGGTCAAAGTTGGTAGACCTCAATGTTTCACACATGGTTTGATGCCCGTCTAAGCAATATTTGCAGGTATTACACGGAACATGATGCGCTACGCATACCCTGTCTCCGGCTTTATACCCCGTGACGTCTTTTCCGACATCGGCTATCACTCCCGTAACTTCGTGCCCCAGAACAAGCGGAACCTTATCTTTCCTATACCACTCAATAACATCGCTGCCGCAAATCCCGCTCGCCTCTACCTTAAGCAAAATTTCACCCGCGCCTATCTTCGGAATGTCTTTTTCTATTATTCTTATATCTTTATTGCTGTAATACAGCGCTGAATGCATAATAAACACACCTTAACATTTTAAATAAAGATAAAATTGGAACACCTATTTTTTAAACAAACCGGTATAGTAATCCAACGACAGCCTTAACCCTTCATTCAATGAAAACCTTGGATTAAATCCCAGCTCCGCCTTAGCCTTGGTTATATCGGACTCGGAAAACCTTATATCCCCATCCCTAAAGGGTCCGTAGGTATATTTAATATCGCTGCCAAAGAAATCCTTCAATACCCCGATGAGTTCGTTTAAACTGACGGATTTACCGCTTCCCGCATTGTATACCGCCGCTTTTTTTTCTCCGGTATACATTACGGCAAGAAGATTTAATGCTGCTACATCGTCTATATAGCAAAAATCCCTTGTAGTCGTACCGTCTCCGTTTACCGCAAAACTTTCGTTTTGCAAAATTTTCTTAATCCATGTCGGAATAACGGCGGCATAAGCCGAATACGGATCCTGAAACCCGCCGTATATATTAAAATACCTCAAGCCTATAGACTCGAAACCGAAACTGTTAAAAAAAGCCTTTGCGTAAATCTCGTCGGCAAACTTTGCCGCCCCGTAAATTGAAAGAGGATCACCCGTGTTTTCCTCTACCGACGGCATATTTAAATTACTGCCGTAAACAGCGGAACTTGAAGCGTAAATAAACCTCTTGACACCCGAAAGCCTCGAAGCATTTAATATATGAAAAAAGGCCGTATCGTTATTGGAATGAAAAAGCTCAGGCTCTTTAAGTGACCACGGAACGGAGGCGATTGCCGCCTCATGAAAAACGTAATCTATGCCTTCGGTTACGTTTTTACACGTCTCTAAATCGGTTAAATCGCCTCTAATAAATTTGAAATCGGCGTCCTTATTATTTTCCCTCGCAAAAGCATTGATATGCTCTATATTGGAAATCCTACCGGTAATAAAGTTATCGATGCCGGTTACGCTCTGCCCCAGCTCTAAAAGCCTCAACGTCAGATTTGTTCCTACAAAACCGGCGACTCCCGTAACCAAAAACCTTAATTTTTCACCTTTAAACCGGTCTTTTATTATTTTATCCATCTCAGTCTACTTGTGCGTTAGCTAATTCCTCGTCTTCCTCCATTGCGAACACTACGTCTCGTTTTCTTAAAATCCCCTCATATTTTCCTTCCGAGTTAATAACCACGAGTTCATCGGTATTTTTTCTGAAAAAACTATGAACCGCAATATCCAATGTTTCACTTATTCTTATCCTCGGTATTCCCGAATCCATAATATCCCTTGCCACCCTTGAATCGTCGGGCGAGGTCATCATAATATTTTTTATTTTGTCGTATTTAACAACACCTACTATCTTATCGGTTTCATCTATAACCGGATGCATAAAGAAATTGGAATTAAAAAAGATACTAATCATTTCGTATAAAGGCATATCGGGACTTATCGGCTTAGCAAGGCTATTTTTTTCCAAGATATCCTTAACGGAGTATCTTTGAAGGGGTTTAATCAAATAATCCTTAAAATGCGCCGGGGATTCCATTCTGTTCTTTTTCTGCTTAGAGTAAATACTCTTTTTACCGCTTGCAAAAAAAGTTATTGCAGAAACAAGCATTAAAGGCGGTAAAAGCACATAGCTTCCGGTCAATTCGGAAACCATAATGAAAGACGTTATCGGAACCTTTGCGGCGCCCGCGAAAAAACCGCCCATGCCTATTAAGACAAAGGTTGCAACGTCGGTCGTAGTTACTAATTGCGGCAACAGAGTATGAAAAATTATTCCGAAGGCACCCCCGAAGGCACCCCCTATAACGAGAGACGGCGAATAAACGCCCGCCGAACCTCCTGAACCTATAGTAAAGGAAGTCGCGATTATTTTAAGAAGTCCCAAAAGGACTAAGGTCACCAATGCTAATTTTCCCAATACCGCAAGCTGAAGCCAACCATAACCTACGCCCATTACTTCCGGAAAAAAATATGCTATAACGCCGACTACCGCCCCCCCTATCATCGGTTTAAAGTGGGGCTTAATTTTCATTTTATCGAAAAGCTTTTTGACCGCGTAAAAAATTCTCACGTAAAAATTTCCCGCAAATGCTAAAAATATTCCAAAAACGGCATAAAAAACGAGAAGTATCGGTTTAGTATGGGTAAACGGCACGTGTACCATTAGTTCCGGCCTAAAACCGGCATAAAAATATGCATATATGGAGTATCCTACAATTGCCGCTATTATTGAAAGCAGCAGTGCGCCCCCTTCAAAGTCCACCTCGGCATACAAAACCTCCACGCCGAACATCGCCCCTGCAAGAGGAGCCTTAAAAATAGCACCTATTCCGGCACCTATTCCGGCCACGAGCAATGTCCTTCTATCCGGAATCGGCAAGCCCAAATATCTGGCAAGAACGGAGCCGAAACCTGCTCCTATCTGCGCTACCGGACCTTCTCTACCGCCGGAACCTCCCGAACCGAGAGTAATTGCCGAAGCGATAGTCTTAATTATAGGGACTCTTCCCCTTATAATACCGTCTTTATTATGAAAGGCATCAATAGCCGCATCTGTTCCGTGACCTTCAGCCTCCGGTGCAAATATAAAAACAAGCAGACCGGACAAAAGTCCGCCTATCATTATAACTAAAGGAAGCATCCAGAGTATCGGTTCCGTTCCCGGAGGGGCGGCGGTTTTTCCCATCAATCCCGCTACGGGAGAGTAATAATGAGCAAGATATTCTCTAAAAATAAATTTAAAAAGTGCTATAAGCGAGGTAAATATTATTGCGCCTACTCCGGCAACAATTCCGACTAATACTCCAAAAAAAAGCCATCTGGAAAAATAAAAAACAGACCTGTCACGACACATTACTATTTTTCTTTTGATGTTTGTCCTAAATCTTACAAATTTATCTTTCAAATTAGGCAACCTATTGACACCCTCCTTTATTTAAATTTTTGTTTTGGATATAGATTATAATAGACTATTCCCTTGTTAATCGAAGATAACAAGGGATAAAAATGGCAGCCCCAACGGGATTCGAACCCATGCTACTGCCGTGAGAGGGCAACGTCCTAACCGCTAGACTATGGGGCCGTTTATTAATTATACAATATTTTAAAAATAAAATAAACCCAATTATTTAATCTATTTGCATTAACTAAGCGTTTCGTTAAAACCGGAGTGATATTGCTGATTTTTTATCTTATTTTTAAAATGTACATACTGCCTTGCGCCACCCGGACTCAAACTTTTGACGCCTACATTGTTATCGCATGTTATAAAGCAACCGTTATTTATGATATGTTCTTTTTCTAAAGAACCGTTTAAGCTTGAGCAACCCGAAAGCAAAACCCCACCCAATCCCGTCAAAAATATAACTATAAGAATCTTCTTCATTTACGCCTTGCCCTCTTAATTTAATTATCTTAGGTAATCGCTCATTATTTTTATAATATACCTGCCGTAACTGTTTTTAATATATTTTTTAGACAATTCTTTTAAACCGTCAAGTGAAATATAATCCATTTTATATGCGATTTCTTCTATGCAGCCGATTTTAAGTCCTTGCCTCTTTTCCATCATTTCAACGAATTTAGAGGCATCCATCAAACTCTCCGGCGTTCCGGTATCAAGCCATGCATATCCCCTGCCGAGAGTCACTACGTTTAGATCTCCGTCTCTTAGGTATGTATTGTTTATATCGGTTATTTCAAGTTCCCCTCTTTTCGACGGTTTTAAAGTTTTAGCTATATCTACCGCCCTTTTATCGTAAAAATAAACACCCGTGACGGCATAATTAGATTTAGGGCTTTCGGGTTTTTCTTCTATCGACAAAATTTCTCCGGCGCCGTCCGTTTCTATAACCCCGTATCTTTGAGGGTCTTCGACGTAATATGCGAATATGACGCCGCCGCCTTTTTGTTTTACGACGCTTTTAGCATAATTAAATTTTTCGGAAATACCGTGTCCGTAAAAGATATTATCGCCTAAAATCAGGCAAACGTCGTCTTTTCCTATAAAGTTTTCTCCAATTATAAATGCCTCCGCTAACCCGCCCGGCGATAATTGCTCCTCATAATTTATATTAATTCCGATGCCGCTTCCATCCCCCAATATTGCCTCAAATTTATCTATGTCTGACGGCGCGGTAATTATTAAAATATCCCTTATGCCGGCAAGCATAAGAGTCGACAGGGGGTAATAAATCATGGGCTTATCGTAAACGGGCAAAAGCTGCTTACAAACACTCAAGGTTATAGGATAAAGCCTTGTCCCGTTGCCGCCCGCAAGAATTATACCTTTCATATTTTATATACGGTTGATTATTATTTTTACTGCACGAGTTTTTATATTATAATATAATGACATAAAAAACAATGAAAATAATAAATATAGATTCGTTAGCATATGGGGGATATGGGGTCGGAAGGATTGATTCCAAGGTTATATTCGTAAGCCATGCGTGTCCCGGAGATACCCTTAAGATAGATATTTACGATGAACGCAAGAGATACGCATTCGGCAGAATTATAGAAATTATAAACCCGGGGACCGAAAGGATTGCCCCGGTATGTAAATACTTCGGCATTTGCGGGGGGTGCAACTACCTTAACATATCTTACGAGGAGGAGCTTTTATGGAAAACGGAGATTTTTCAAACCGAATTTAAAAAAATCTTTAAAAATATAATTAATATTGAAGATATTAAATTAATACATGATTTTAAAGGCGGTAATTGCCTTAAATACAGGCGAAAAATAGGATTAAAAATCTTTCCTCCCTTCATCGGGTTTTATCAAAAATCATCCCATTATGTCGTAGATACGGAATATTGCTATCTTGCAAAAGAAAGCCTTAACGAGATGTTGAAAAATATGAGAGGGCTACTCTTAAGCGATAATTATAAAAACACCCTGCTAAACAGGACGACGAAGATAACGCTGACGGATGCCGGGGTAAAAAACATAACCTTGGATTTAAACAATGGCATGAAAAACTACGATGAGGTCTCAAGGGATATAATGAATAAAACCGGTGCGGATAATATTTTTTTTGAATCTCCCGACAAAAAAATCGCAAGACATAAAGAATCATCACGCAATTATTTTATTCTGAAAGATAAAAAATTTGCGTATGCCCTCCCCTCCTTCATTCAGGTAAACGAAGAACAGAACGAAAACATAATAAACATAATTACCGGATATATTAAAAACATCGGAATAAACTTCAAGAACGTATTGGATTTATATTGCGGATATGGAAATATTACCCTTTTTTTGGCAGCTTATGCAAAAACGGTTACGGGGATCGAAGCGAATAGCTTTTCGATCAAACTCGGAGAAAAAAATCTTAAATTAAACAATATTAAAAATATTAATTTTATAATGTCGGACGTCGTTACTTTTATAGAAAAGGCTGATAAGAAAATGGCCCGTTACGACCTTATCGTCCTTGATCCGCCAAAAGCCGGAATTAAAGGTCTGGTACCTAAAATAGCAAAATTAAATCCGGCTTTCGTAATATACGTTTCGTGTGATACCGTTACGCTTTTGAGAGATTTAAAGGCATTTGTAAAAATGGGATATACTCTGGAACAAATAAATCTGATAGATATGTTTCCGAGAACATATCATATGGAACATATAGCATTTTTAAGCAAATAAATTATCGCCGAATCAAACCGCTTTTATAACCTTACCCGCCTTGATACACTTTGCACAAACCTTAATTTTCTTATTTCCGCCTTTAGAAACAACAGCTTTAACGATATGTAAATTAGGAAGCGATACTTTTTTAGTCTTGTTATTGGCATGCGATACCTTGTTACCGTATTGGATACCCTTTCCGCAAATACTGCAAACTCTTGACATGTTAATATTCCCCTCTTGTTCAAAAATAAGTATAAAATACTATCACTTTAAACGGTCTGTCAATTGTATTATTTAATTGGTAAATTGTCAACACCCCTACTACTTTCCTTATCCCGTCACTCTGTTAACCTTTATCACGCCCTTGACCGATTTTATTCCGTTTAGGATCAATTCTACCTGCTTGTCGTCTTTAACCTCTATGTCGAACAAGTGGACAGCCCTTTCGTCCTTAATAGTCCTGACCTGTACTTTAGAAATATTAGCTCCTTTTTCCGAAATCAAAGAGGTTATACCGGCTAGGATCCCTTTCCTATCGCTGGTAATGATCTTTATCTTCGTTTCAAAAAACTCCCGATTAGACGACTGCCGTTCTAAAGCCTTTTTCCAATCAACTTGTATAAATCTGCTTTCATCCATGCCGATTATATTCTTACAATCCGTTTTATGGATTATGACCCCGCGTCCCTTTGAAATAAATCCGACTATATCGTCCCCCGGGATAGGATGACAACAACCCGCTAATTTGTAAAGTAAATCCCCGTCGAAAGAGGACACGACAGCCCCGTTTCCGCCGAAAGTTTCGGCAGCGCCTCTCCCTGCACCGGGTTTTATCCTTCTGATTATTCTATTTATTACGATACCGGTGGTCTTGGTAATCAGCGATAATTTATTTCTTTTTTTATAACCGGGCATAACCATCGAGAATATATAGGAAGGGGCATATTTTCCATAGCCTACTCCGGCAAACAAATCATCGTCGGTTTTAAGGGAAAGTTTTTGTAACGATTGATTTATCAACTCTTTAAAGCTAATTGTTTTATTATTAACCTTCTTAAATTCTCTTTCTAAATTTTCCTTTCCGGAGGCGATACTCTCGTCTCTTTCCGTCTGCCTTATGTAAATTCTTATTTTTGATATCGCTTTTGAAGATTTTACGTATCCCAACCAGTCTCTTGAAGGATAGTGTCCTTCCTTTGTAATAATTTCCACTATATCTCCGTTAGACAGTTTATACTTCAACGGAACGATAACACCGTTAACAATCGCACTCGTAGCCTTATCTCCGATCTCGGTATGAATGTAATACGCAAAGTCAATCGGCGTAGAACCCTTAGGGAGGGCGATAACTTTCCCGTTTGGTGTAAAGACATAAACTTCATCCTGAAAAAGGTCTATCTTTACGCTGTCTAAAAACTCGTGCGGGTCTTTAAGCTCTCTCTGGTATTCTACAAGCTGTCTTAACCAGTTAAACCGGTCTAAATCTTGTTTTTCTACGGGCATATCTTCTTTGTACTTCCAGTGGGCGGCTATACCGAATTCATCGATAAAGTGCATCTGCTTGGTCCTTATCTGAATCTCTACTCTCATCCCCTCCGGTCCGATTACCGTGGTATGCAAAGAACGATATAAATTTGCTTTAGGCATTGCGATATAGTCTTTAATTCTACCCGAAATAGGTTTCCATATAGAATGTACTATACCTAAGGCTTCATAGCACTCCGTTTCGGTATCGACTATGATTCTTAATGCTAATAAGTCATAAATATCCTCGAAACTGACATGCTGTCCTATCATTTTTTTGTAAATACTGTAAAAATGCTTGGGCCTTCCATAGATTTCAGCCTTAAGTCCGTGCTTTTTTAAATTTGCCATAAGAATATCGGATACCTTTTCGATATATTTTTCTCTCTCTATCCTTTTTTTATTTACCTTAGCTGTCAAATCCTTATAGCTTTCGGAATTTAAATATTTAAAAGACAAGTCTTCCAATTCGCTTTTGATAAAGAAAATTCCGAGTCTGTTGGCAAGCGGGGCATAAATATCCAATGTTTCCTGGGCTATTTTAATCTGCTTATCCTTCGGCAAAAAACTCAAGGTTCGTAGATTATGAAGCCTATCGGCCAGCTTTATGACGATGACCCTGATATCCTTCGCCATTGCGACTATCATTTTTCTTATATTTTCCGCCTCAAGCTCTTCGGAACTCTTAAAAGACAACTTGCCGAGTTTGGTCAACCCGCCCACTATAAACGCAGTCTCTTCTCCAAACTCCCGTTTTATGTCTTCCAACGTAGTCAAGGTATCCTCTACGGTGTCGTGAAGCAGTGCCGCAACAACAGAGGGACAGTCCATCCTTAAGCCGGCAACAATAGCCGCAACCTCTATCGGATGCGTAAGATAAGGCTCTCCCGAGAACCTTTTTTGTCCATGATGTACCTTTTTAGAAAAATTATAGGCTTTTTTAAATAACTTGAATTTTTCGCCGTGTATTTCTTCTATAACCACGTCGTCCATGCTATTTATGTTGCTTCTAAAAAGTTCTATGAGGCTATTTAGCGAAAGAAAATCGCCGGAAGGGTTGATAACGGTAACAAGCTTTTCGTCCGGGTCCATACTATTTGATTTTTTGTTTTACGCCGACATAGCCTCTCGCTATTTCCCTTAGGGCAATAACTATAGGTTTATTTTTGCTGTCTATTTTAGGCTCTGCACCCTCCATAATCTGCCTCGCTCTTTTTGCCGCTATTATTACAAGTGCAAACCTATTTTCTACGTTTACTAAGCAATCCTCAATAGTAACTCTTGCCATTTAACAGTTTCTCCTCTAATTTAATTTTAATCTAATTTAAATTTATTTCTGCATCTCTCGGCAATAACTATAGATTTTAATTTTAAATATGCCTCATCTAAGTCATCGTTTGTAATAACATAATCGTAAATACCGCTCTTTTCAACCTCCGCGGCGGCAATATTTATCCTGCAGTTCAATTCTTCCTCGCTCATACCCCCCCTTTTTAGCAGCCTTGTCTGTAGGTCGCTATATGACGGAGGGGTTATAAATACGGTAACTAATTTATTTGCATTTTTAATACCCCTGTAGATCTTTATCAGCCTCTCGACTCCCTGAACATCTATTTCCAACAACATATCGAATAAGGAGTTGCTATCTGCAATAACCGACTTATATGCCGTACCATACCTTTTTCCGAATATATTTGCCCATTCTATAAACTCGCCTTTCTCTATCATTTTATCAAATTCCGCGTCATTAATAAAATAATAACTTACTCCGTCTCTTTCTCCCTCTCTCTTAGTTCTCGTAGTATAAGAAATGCTCGGCTTTATATCGTCGAATTCTACGGAAAGCATGCTGCAAAGAGTGGTTTTACCCGTACCCGACGGGGCAGACACCGCAAAAACAAAACCCTTGGGCTTGCCGTTAAGATGTAAAATCTCATCCATAAATAATCTTTCCTCATATTTCGGCAATTAATCTTTATCTTCCATTCTCATAATAATAGTAGCCGAGTTTAGTGCTGAAAGCACGATATGTCCCGAATCCGTAATTATAACGGACCTTGTCTTCCTGCCCTCGGTAGCATCTATCAAACGGTTCTCGTCTTTTGCGGTTTCCCTAAGTCGTTTAATGGGAGACGACCCTGAAGACACGACGGCTACAACCCTGTTTCGTGATACTACGTTTCCAAACCCTATCTTAATAAACATTGGTATTTTCATATTTTTATTCATCCCTTGCTTGGCTTCTACCGTTGGCTATTCCGATGCTAAAAGGCCAATAAGCTCGTCCGCCCCGACCGCATATGTTCCAAGCTGAGACACCGCTATACTTGCGGCTGCGTTAGCAATATAACAGGCATTAAAAATACCGGCCCCGACACTCTGCGCTACCGTAAGGGTAGAAATAACGGTATCTCCGGCACCGGTTACGTCATAAACATCTCTTGCCCGAGCTCTCAAATGAAGAGGATTATTACTGCCGGAGAAAAGAGACATACCCGCCTCCCCTCTTGTTATAAGCAAATAATCCGGCTTCACTTTTTTGATCATTATTTTACTTGCCTTTTCGAGAGTCTTATCGTCTTCTATTTTGACTCCGGAACAGCCGGAAGCCTCATTTATGTTAGGCGTTAATATAGAAACATTCTTATAAAACTTAAAATTTTCGATTTTCGGGTCAAGCGCTATAAATTTATTTTTGTCTCTTAAAAAGTTTACTAAAGAAGAGAAAAATTTACTTTCTATAAGCCCTTTGCCGTAATCGGATATTATAACGGCGTCTATATCGTCGATTATTTGCTTAATGCCGGTCAATAGCGTTTTGTAAACCCTACCGGTGAACTTTCCGTTATCTTCCTTGTCAAATCTGACAATTTGCTGATTGTGTGCAATTACTCTCGTTTTTATAATAGTTTGAAAACTATTTAATGTCAATATGAAAGATGAATTTATGTTACCTATGTTAACCAACCGCTTCAACTCATTCCCGTTATAGTCGTCTCCCACTACCCCCGCTATATAGACTGCGGCACCGAGCTTGGCTACGTTCTTTGCAACATTTGCCGCCCCGCCCGGCATCAGTTTTTCATATTTAACGTTAACGACCGGAACCGGCGCTTCCGGAGATATTCTGCTTACGTTCCCGTAAATAAAATGATCTACTAAAATGTCTCCCACGACAAGTATTCTTGCTTTATTGAACCTTTTTACTATGTCTAACGGATTTTCGCCGCTATAGTTGTTATTATCGTCAGTCATATCCACGTTTTAATATATAATTAAATTATTTTAAGGCTACGATGCGGATGTAAAAGATTGAAAAAGTTTAAGCGTCTTATCTGCACAAATGTTTATATTAAATCTTTCCGTTATTGTTTTTCTGGCCTCTTTACCCATTGCCATGGCATGATCGCTGTTATAGACGGAAATCAACTTTTGATAAATAACGCCGGCATCACCCCTTTTTACGATAAAGCCGCTCTTTCCGTCTTCGACAACCTCCGGCATACCCCCGGCATCGGACGCTATTACCGTCTTTTCCATAGCCATAGCCTCCAATAGGGAAAGCGGCAATCCTTCCTTTAAAGACGGAAAAACCACTGCGTCAAGTTCGTTCAAAAAGGGAACAAGGCTTGCTCCAACAAAGCCTAAGAAATATACCGAATCGTAAATATCTAAATCCTTAGCCTTTTTTATAAGATTATCTTTTAAAACACCCGTCCCCGCAATAAAAAACCTGGCTTCCGGTATTTCGTTTAAAACGAATCTTGCGGCGTCTAAAAATATCCCCACCCCTTTTTCACGGGAAAGTCTTGCAATAATACCCACGTTAAACCTGTGTTTACGGCTATCGTCGGCGATAGCCGTACCTGCGTCATTAATTACGCTTTCTTTTTTTAAAAGACCCTCTGTCTCCGAACTGAATTTTTCGATATCGATGCCGTTATGTATAACTACAAGGCTTTCACTGCTCATCCCTTGCGATAAAAGATTCTCTCTCACGGCATCGGATACGCATATTACCAGACCGGCATACCTATATTGGGACTTCTTATTAAGCCCGTGAGCGGTTGAAATAGATCTCATTCCGGAAACTTTTGCGGCTAATGCACCGGCAATATTTGCCTTAGACAAATGAGTATGTATTATATCAAATTTATTTTGTTTAATAAAAGATGCAATCTTTAATATCGCAATAGGACTATATTTAAAACTGATATTTAAAATCTTAAACGGCACGCCGCTTTTACTCAAGAAATCAAATATTGATAAAACGGATTTTTTATTAATTCCGGCATTAGAGGACAGAATAAAGACTTCATGCCCGTTTTCCAGGAACTTTTTAGATAAATTAGACACGTAATTTTCTGCCCCGCCTATATTTGACGGGGTAACAATCTCAAGAATTTTCATTTTATATTAATTTATCGATTATTAGTTAATCTCCGGTCTTTTTTATTTTATCTAATTTCAAAAAAACCCTTATCTTTTTTACCGCATTTGAAGTTTCGTTAATCGTATCCTTAACCAATCTATAGATAATCATTCTAAAAAACTGAGAAATACCCCTTTTCTCCCGCATAAATGTCTTAAAGTCGTCCACGTCCCAATCCTGTTTTGAAGCAAGACCCCTAAAAGAAAACGGATGAAATTCCAAATCGTTCTTGTCAACGCGTTCAAGCCATCCGAAATCGGAATATATATATTTATCGACACGAGGATCATAATTGGAGACCCAATTCTTTAATTTGTTTATTATTTTTAAATTATAAAGTTTTTCCATCTCCCTATCTTTTTTGTACATATCGGCAGGATTCTTAGCCCTGCCGTAATGGTACATATCGGCGCCGATAGATAAGGCATTTTTATTTTCAATATTTATTTTTATACCGTTTATATCTTTAAATCCCATCGCATCTCCCCATGAATAAACCGTTCCGTCGTTTCTTATAATGCGAACCTCCTTATCGTAAAAGAATTTTCTTTCTGATTTTTTCGCATAGGAGAAATACCCGCCGAAAAAATGAATGTAATCAAAAACAAACCCTTTTACGTCTTTATTCCCCATATTATCTTCTAGAATCTTCGCTATCTTTGCATAATCCTTTTCATGAATTCCTTCATCGCACTGAACATATAGACCATAATCGCCTGTAATATTCTTGACGGCGATATTGGTTTTTTCAGACATAATACTGCCGCTTTTTTTTTTAACTTCCCAGTCTGAATCTATCAGCTTAATCTTCGGATTTTTCTCTTGTAACTTTTTAAGTTCAAGACGAGTATTATCCCGGCCTTCACACACTACGACGACAAACTCGTCCACTAACGGAAGTGCCGACATTATCGACTCCCTAAAGGGATACCCCATCAAAATTCCGTTCCTAATGAAAGTAAAACCGGATATTCTCATTTGAGTAAATTTTTCGCCCCCTCTTCTAAATCGTTCAACATTATAAAATCCATGCAGTCCGGAATGCCCTTTTTACCAAATCCGTCTCCGGAACAGTTTTTACGGAAACAATGATAACATTCCTTTTTCTTATCTATTACGTAAGTTTTGTCAGACATTATCGGACCGCAAATTGCAGGGTCCGTGGAACCGAAAAGGGCTATCAACGGCGTTTTTATAGCCGACGACATATGCATAACCCCATTATCTACGGATACGACAAGGGCCGCCTTTTTAATAATACCACCGAGAATAAAAATATCGGTTAAACCGGTCAAATTAACACTCATATATTTATTCTCAATCATTTCATATATCTTTTTAGAGGTTTCTACATTCTTTTTAGCTCCGGAGATAACTACGTAAAAACCTCTCGCATTTAGATAATCGGCAAAAAGCGAAAATAGCTCCGGGTTCGCTTCCTTTGATTTTCTTGTGGAACAGGGAGAAAACAAGACAAATTTAAAGTTTTCAACGCGACCGTAATCGTTAAAGGAGTTTTTCAAAATATTTTCTGCATTTTTAACGTCTTTTTCGCTTACTTCATAAATATAATCTCTGCTAAAGTATTTTTCGGAAATATAAAACGGTTCGATAAATTTTAAAGACTTATCGACGTTATGCATGCTTTTTTCGAACTTTATTTTATCGTGAAGAAAAATATTATTTATGCCTTTATCCTGCCCAATCTGTTTCTTTGAGAGTAAAGAACCGATAACGGAAAATTTAAAAGACGTCAAAAAATTAATACATATGTAAAATTTTGTTATACCCAACTCTTTCGATTTTAGCCTTCTTAACCTTAAAAAGAGATTTAATATGCCCATTATCCCCTTTATTTTACCGGATTCTACTATTCTCCATATATCGGGGTTTCTTTTTAAAACCGGTGAGGCGCCGGGGGATACGACGAGGATAACCCTGCTTTCCGGAAATTTAAGTTTTAATGCCCTTATAGCCGGAGTAAGCATCAAAACATCGCCTATATAGTTATGCCCGAATATTAAAAAATCTCTCATCTAAAAATCCTTTTTACATTTGAAATAATCTCATTCTTTAAAAAAATATTTAATTTAAATAATAGATAGATAATCCTTTTTTTATAAATATATACCTTAAAATTCTTTCTCTTTACGGCAAGAAATCTTTTTTTATAATCCTCGGAACCCTTTAAAAAATCAAATTCCTTATAACCCGATAAAATTGCCTCGCTAATATTATTATACGTCAAAACGATACCGGGGTGAAGATATGAATATTCAGGATCGAAACCGGGCAGATAAACCTGTCGTTTATTTTTAAAATTAAAACATACCGCTCCGGCTATCAATTTATCGTCGTATTTTAAGAAAGATAGGTCAAGAATACCCTTTTTATATAATACTTCAAATAAATTTTGAAAAAAAATCTTAATTTTGTTATTGCTAAAAACCCCCCCCTTTTTTCCCTTTTTTTCCCATCTTTTTTGATGCAAGTCAAAAAACTCTTTTATATAATATTCAAAATTAAAATTTTCCGACGCTTTTTCATTAGCCGCATTGACGGAAATATATTTAACCCCTTTTTTTTCGGCATTTTTAACCCTCTTCAATATGTTATAACGCTGCTTGGAATTAAATTTTTTCAAATAATCTTCTATTTTTAGAATACCGTTTGCATGCATATCGATATAATAACAATCTCCCGAGGATTTGATAAAAATACTCGTATTTTTTAGCCCGTCGATATTTAAATTTATTTCATCTTTAAGAAAATCGGATACCTGTTTTAAGTATATTAAATCTATTTTGCATTCGTCAAGGAATCCGGCGCTTAAACAGCCGCAGGTTTCCTTTAAAATATCGCTAATTTTATTTGTGCTTAAAATCCCTAAATAATCCGAATAGTCGTCGCTTATAAACCTCAGACATTTAAAAAAAAAGAAGAAACGCTCAATATAAAATGGCGCAATCGCTTTTATTTCACCGGTCGCATCGTCGCATTCCGTGATGATAAAGAGTTTCCTTCCGCTATCGTCGGTTAAAAAATATCTAATCCATATGGATAACCAATCATGCGATAAAAAAACACGGGCAAAATAACCGTTCTTTTCTATAAAACAATCCCAATCATGTTTAATTGCTTTGAATCCGCTTTCATCGCATATGATTTTTATCATCCGGTAATATTTATAAGGCTTGTATTTAAATCCATATTTATAATATTGAAAACCTTATCGGGGGTTATTCTCTTCATACACAAAACACACTCCTTAAGGTTATTACTTTCTATCTTATTGAGGGGACATTTCTTTTTAAAGCACGGAATGCAGATTAAACTATCCGTCAATACAACAGAATTTTTTCCGACCGGACCGGTTAACGTCGGCTCGGTGGGACCAAAAAGCGAAATGACTTTTAGCGTATCGATAGTCGATGCTATATGCATCAGTCCGGAATCAGGCGTTATAAAATAGTCCATTCTCTTAAGAAGTTCTTTAGCCTGCTTTAACGTGGTTTTTCCGATTGCATCGGCAACTTTACCGGTTTTTAAGGCATTTAGTATCTCTGCGGATAAATATTCCTCTCCCTTGCCCCCGAATATTACTATATTAGCGTTAAAAGAATCTATGAGTTCTTTTGAAAGCTTTATAAAATATCTAACCGGCCACCTCTTTGTTTTCCATGTGCCGGTCGGATTTATTCCGACTAATATGTCTTTTTTGCCGCCCGTCTTTAAATCAACTGCACCGATATCACCGGTAATTTTAAAACTCTTTTCCAAAAAATCAAGGGCAAACCTCTCATCGCTTTTCGTAGTAATCAGGGTTGGATTAGGTTCCTCTATCTTCGCTCCGCCACAATTTTGCGCCAAAAACAGATAAAATTTTAAGGCATGCTCGAGCGACCTTCCTTTTCTTATAATCTTTTTATTCTGCAAAAAGCCTAAGCCTGCATATTCTTCCACATACCTTCTTTTAGCGCCGCTCAAAAACGCAAAAATGGACGTCCTGCTCACACCCTGCAAATCTATTGATATATCGAAACGGCAATTTTTTAATTTTTTAAGCAAAGATAAATAATCCCGCATTTTAAATCTTTGCCTGTCTACGACGACAACGTCATCAACATACGGGTTAAGGATGGCGATATCTTTCGATTTATCCTCTATGAGCCATGCAATAAAGCTATCGGGGTACCCCCTTCTTATGGATTCTATTGCCGGGGTTGCGAGAAGGCAGTCGCCTATGGAACTCAATTTTATAATTAAAATATTTTTTACGCTTTTCTTAACCATATTTTAATTCACCGTATGTTAATAAAAAAGTTTTACTTTAAATATTTTTCTTTTAAATTTAAAAAAATCGGTATTATGCCTGATGGCAACTCGCTTTAACGCAAAAAAATCCGCTCCCCTTTTTACTATGCCGGTTTTAGTTATACATGCCCCGTTAAAACCGGCCTCCCCGACCAACCTTTCCGTTTCTTCATTGTAATCTCCGTAGGGATATGCAAAAAAGTTTATATCCGTATTTAACGAATCCTCTAATTTTTTTTTAGAAACTGAAATCTCTCGATAAGCTTCTTCGGCGGAAATCAGGGTAAGATGAGGATGTGTATCCGTATGGGCGCCTATCTCGATACCGTATTCGGCCATTTCTTTAAGTTCGCACATATTCAACATCTTGTCCCGATTTTCACCGTTTTTTAAATCCCATTCGTTTATGCCATCTACGAGTCCTGAAACCATAAAGACCGTAGCCTTTACGCCGTTTTCTTTTAAAATTTTAAATCCGTTAGAATAAACGGACCTTGAACCGTCATCAAAGGTAAGCGATACGTATCTGCCCCTTTTACTAATTAAATCAGGTATTATTCCGGATTTCTTCCCATTCGTAAAATAATAATCATACAGGGCTTTTAACTCTGAAAGAGTTAAAAACAGGTAACCGGAATTCTTTAAATATTTAATTTGTCTGTCAAAATCCTTTTCCGCAACGTAAAGACCGGGAAACTTTGCGTTCTTGGGATAATTATCTATTTTGTGATATAATAAAATTATTAATTTCGGATTTTTAGCCATAGAATATTATTATTATACTATAAAAATAAAATTTTTAAATATCGAAGTAATATATTATAAAGATTTATATAATAAAAAATTTTAAGATTTAACGCAAATTTACATGCCCGAAAATTACGATTATAACAACGAGTATAAAACCGCTAAAACCTCCGTCTCGGTGGTTATTCCCACCTATAACGAAGAAAAAAGGATTAAGCAAACTATAGTCGCCCTCAGGTCATATCTAAAATCTAAAAAATATACTTATGAAATAATAGCCGTTGACGACGGGAGTACCGACAGTACCTTAAATATATTAAAAGACCTGCTTTCAACGGACTTAAGGGTCATAACCGTGACGAAAAGCGGGAAGGGGACTGCTGTAAAAGAGGGCATATTATCGGCAAACTACGAATATGTTTTTTTCATGGATGCCGACTTGTCTACGAGAATTGAAGAAATAGAAAAATTTATAAGAATATTTAAAACCGAACCGGAGACAGACGTTTTAATAGGTTCGAGATATCTGCCGGAAGGCTCGGTTGCAATACAACCATCTTTTAGAAGTATTGTAGGCAGAACCTTCAGCCTTATAAAATCAAAATTGCTTAATATAACTTTTTATGATTCGCAGTGCGGATTTAAAGCCTTCAGGCTCCAAACTGCAAAAAAAATATTCGCAAAATCAACGATAAAGGGTTTTTCCTTTGACGTCGAGATACTCTACATAGCACTCTTGAATAATATTAAAATAAAAGAAGTAAGCGTGGACTGGCATCATGAACCCGGGGGGCACGTTAATATAATCACCGATTCCGTGCCTATGTTAATAGAACTTATACTAATTTTTTTAAACAAAAATAAATATAGGTTCTAAATTATTTATTTTTTGCTTAAACCGTGGAATACCGAAAACTTCAAAAATCATTTTTTCTTAGGAAAGATACCTTACAAATCGCAAAAGAATTATTAGGCAAATATTTATTGACCGATATCGACGGAGCCGGTATCACGGGCGGAAAAATCGTCGAAGTCGAGGCTTACCTCGGAAAGGAAGATAAAGCGTCGCACGGTTACAACGGCCGCCGAACCAAAAGAAGCGAAAACCTATACGGAGAAGGCGGGGGGGCATACGTATATTTTTGTTACGGTATTTATTATTTATTTAATGCGGTAACCGGTAAAGAAAATACGGCAAACGCAGTATTGATTAGGGCGATAGAGCCGACAACCGGCACAGACGTAATGTTAAAAAGAAAAATGGAGAGAAATAAACATAATACCGTTTCCGCTGCGGCAATAAATAGAATCGCTTCCGGACCAGGTCTTTTAACGATTGCATTGGGTATTGATTTGAGACATGACGGTGTAGCAATATGCTGCGGGGATTTAAAGAATAACGGCAATAAACTTGAAATATGGATAGAAGACAGGGGGATGAAAATCCCCGAAAAGGATATAGCGGCGACCTCAAGGGTCGGTGTCGATTACGCGGAAGAATATGCATCGCTGCCGTGGAGATTTAAGATTAGAGGCAATAAATGGGTAAGCAAGTAACCTTGCATATTTATGCTCGTAGTTATCGGAACCGTTTTCTTATTTTAAGGATTCAAGATATTTTGATAATATTCCTATATTTTTCGAGGACATGTTTTTGAAATTAGGCATAATGGTTGGATATTTAATGCCGTTGAAAGTTACTGCACCACCCCTGCTAAAATGAGCGGAGGGATCGGCTATCTGAGTTGCAATCCATGAAAAATTCTTAATAGAACCCATATGCGATAAATCAGGCCCCATAATGCCGCCCTGCCCGTTTATCGTGTGGCACATAATGCACCCTTCATAACGAAATAAGGCATATCCTGTTTTTACGCCCTTATATTGCGGAAACATCTCGTGACCCCTATTACTCACCATGCCCCCCTTATTTTTCATCATACTTCCCATCATAATATTACCGCCTCCGTTCTCAAGGGCTTTCATGGCATAGGCCTTGTTGGAACTAATTCCTGAAATGCCTATAATAACAAACGACATTAATAATATTGAAATAATTGTAATTAATCGGAAGAATTGCTTTTTTGTCTGCGGCAACATTGAAGTCGAACTGATTCTCATTGTAAGCCCCCTGCTTTTTTAATTAAATAAAATAATACGACCGCACGGCTTACTTTACGTAAGTCAACCATTTTTCGTATTTCTTATTTCCGCCCTTGACTATGTTAAAAAAGATATCTTGAAGCCTAAGAGAGATCTCGCCTGCTCTTCCTATGCCTATTTTCCGTTCATCAATCTCCCTAACGGGGGTTACTTCGGCCGCCGTTCCGGTCAAAAAAACCTCGTCGGCAATATACAGTTCGTCTCTCGTAATCCCTTCCTCTTTAACCTCAATGTCCGTTTCCCTCTCTATTACCTCTATAATACTGTTTCTTGTAATGCCGGGTAAAACGGAAGATAGAGGCGGAGTTTTTATGCAGCCCCCTGAATAAATGAAAATATTTTCTCCGCTTGCTTCGCATACGAAACCGGATGTATCTAACATTATCGCCTCATCATAACCTACATCTACGACCTCTTTTTTGGCAAGAATAGAATTTATATATTGACCGGTAGACTTAGACATACCCATAAACGTATTCGCATGAAACCTTGCATAAGACGATACCTTCGCCCTTATACCGCTCCTAAGTGCCTCATCGCCCAAATACGCCCCCCAATACCATGCGGAAACGGCGACCCTCGTGTCGTAATCTTTGATATAAATGCCGAGCCCCCCGTTATCGCCTACAAATACTATCGGCCTTATATAGCATTCATTAAATTTGTTTAATTTAACTACCTCCGTTATAGCATCTTTAATCTCTTTCTTTTCGTACGGTACCGATATCTGAAGTATGCGACATGAATTAAAAAGCCTGTCTATATGTTCGTCAAGCCTAAAAACAGCAGGTATTCCGTTTTTGGTTTCATAACACCTTATGCCCTCGAATGCCCCTAGGCCGTAGTGCAGGGAATGGCTGTTAATCGGAACCTTCGCATTCTCGTAATCGACAAATTCGCCATCCATCCAAACCTTCAACCCCTCAAAAGGACAAGTGTCTTCCTTATTTTTATTTTTCATAGCCCCTGCTCTTTTTCCTAAAATTTAAGTTTGATTAATTACGGCCATGCATAAAACTGCCGTAAGGTTATTATAACATATTTAACAGGTAAAAACTATCGATATTATTATCGTTTACCAAAAACCTCTGCGATAGATTTTTTGTATGACGGATACAAAACCCCATTTTCGGTTATTATTGCGGAAATATATTTATTCGGTGTTATATCAAAGGCATAATTTAATGCCGAGGCATTTACGGGGGCAATTCTTTTGCCGAATACGCCGACAACCTCATCCGGATCCCTTTCCTCTATCGGTATCGCATCACCGGAATCAATATTCAGGTCTATAGTGGAAAGAGGGGCGGCAACGTAAAATGGGATATTATTTTCTTTTGCGAGAACCGCAACCTGATATGTGCCTATTTTATTCGCTACGTCTCCGTTGGAAGCGATTCTGTCTGCCCCTACTATAACCGCATCCACTTTCCCTTTTCTCATTAAAAGCCCGGCAGAATTATCGGCAATAAGGGTTACCGGAATATTGTCCTCCATGAGCTCCCACACCGTAAGCCTGGCACCTTGAAGAAAGGGCCTCGTTTCATCTGATATAACCGATATTTTTTTATTTTCCTCTACGGCAGCCCTTATGACTCCGAGTGCCGTTCCATAACCGGCGGTCGCAAGCGCCCCTGCATTACAATGAGTAAGAACCCTATATCCGTCCTTTAAGAGTCCCGCCCCATGATGCCCCATATTTTTATTTATCTCTATATCTTCGTCGTAAATCTTAAGCACTTCGCTTCTTATGCGCTTTACTATGCTTCTTATGTCGGCAACGTCTTCGCTACCGCTCTCGACAAGCTTCTTAATCCTATTTACCGCCCATCCGAGATTAACGGCAGTGGGTCTTGCGGAAAACATAAAATCACAGATCTTGAAAAAACTCCGCTTAAACGATTCATAGTCCCTTATTTCAGCCGCTTCCGACAATGCCTTTGCCCCCAGATATAAACCGAAAGCCGCCGAAACCCCTATTGCCGGAGCGCCCCTTACTATCATATCCTTTATTGCGTTATATACTTCTTTATAATTTTTTAACTCCACATAAATTGTTTCCGACGGAAGTTTTCTCTGGTCTATCATCTCGACAACGTCGTCGCTTCTTAATTTTAAAGTATAAAAAGACATTTAATTCCCCTCTTTTATTCCCTGCATCCCTTAATTTTTTCCGCTATGGACCTTTTTAATATCTCGTTTACCTTCTTGGGATTAGCCTTACCCTTTGTTTTCTTCATTACGGCACCGACGAAAAAACCGAATAGTTTGTCTTTACCGGAGATTAAATCTGTCAATTCTTTTGGATTTTCTTCTAATACATGATTGATAATATCCCCTATGCCTTTTTCATCCGAAACTTGAGCCAAGTTTTTTTCTTTTATAATCTCACCGGCCTTTTTCCCCGATAGCAACATCTCTGCCAATACCGTCTTTCCGGTATTTTTGTTAATATTTCCGGTCTCTACTTCAAGTATGAGTCCCAGAAAATTCTCAATTTTAACTAAATCTATAACCCTTTCTTTTCTTACTTTCATCTTATCTCTTGTTTTTAATTCAGACAATAAATCGTTAATGACCCAATTGGCTATTTTTTTAATTTCAACCCTACCCTCGTTGATTTCAATCAAGTCCTCAAAGTAAAGGGCTATTTCTTTATCCTGAGTCAATACTCCGCCGTCGTATTCGGTCAAAAGGTACTCTGTGGCGTATCTTTCCCTTTTTGCCGTAGGTAATTCCGTAATAGAACCCTTAATCTCGGAAATAAATTTATCCGTTAAAATCAGCGGCGGCAGGTCCGGTTCTTCAAAGTATCTATAATCATGTGCTTCCTCCTTTCCTCTCATTGGCCTCGTTAAATCTTCCTTGGAATCGTAAAGCCTCGTTTCCTGAATAACCTTTCCGCCGTCTAATATGACATCTATCTGTCTTTCTATCTCATAATTTATCGCCTTTTCTACAAACTTAAAAGAATTCACATTCTTAACTTCAGTCCTTGTCCCTAAGCCCGGATCTCCCTTTTTTCTGACGGAAACATTTGCATCGCATCTAAAGCTGCCCTCCTCCATGTTGCCGTCGGAAACACCGAGATAAACAAGAATATTCCTCAGTTCTTTTAAATAAGCAACTGCCTCGCCGGAGGAATTTATATTCGGTTCGGAAACTATTTCTATAAGGGGAGTTCCCGCTCTATTCAAATCGACGTAAGATTCGTTTTCAACATGGATAAGTTTTCCGGCATCCTCTTCAATATGAAGCCTGTTTATCTCAACCCTCTTTTCCACGCCTTCGACCTTAATATCCAAATAACCGCCTGACGATACGGGTTCTAAATATTGCGATATTTGATATCCTTTCGGCAGGTCGGGATAAAAATAGTTTTTTCTTACAAATACACTCCTCTTGTTTATGTCAATGTTTAAAGCCAGTGCCGCCTTGACGGCAAGTTTTATTCCCTCGAAATTAATTACCGGAAGCGCCCCGGGAAGCCCGAGGCATACGGGGCAAACAGCAGAATTAGGCTCTATTCCGAAAATATTAGGGCAGGTACAAAACATTTTAGTCTTTGTCAAAAGTTGCGAATGAACCTCCAACCCTATAACCGATTCAAACTGACCGCTATCTGTGCTATGCACGCTATTCATATCTTATATCCTTTTTGTTTATATTATTTTCCCTGAACTTAATTTCTCCCTCTATGATCTTTGCAACGGAAAGAAGCCTGTCTTCCGTTAACCACGGAGAAATAATCTGTAAACCTATAGGGAGTACGCCGCCGGGTTTCGTGGGATTGTCCGCAAAACCGACGGGCATGCTTAATGCCGGCAGATAGGAAAGGTTAACGGATATAGTGTAAATATCCGATAGATACATACTTAAAGGATCACCTGTCTTCTCGCCTATTAAAAACGCCGGCGCCGGCGAAGTCGGTCCTATAATAATATCCGCTTTTTCAAATGCATCCTTATAATTTTTTATAATCAGTTTCCTGATTAAAGACGCCTTTTTATAATAGGCATCATAATAGCCTGCAGATAGTGCGAAAGTCCCTAGAATTATCCGCCTTTTTACCTCATCTCCAAATCCGAACTCCCTTGATTTACTGTAAAGGTCGTCCAGCCCCAAGCCTCGCGTTCCTTGTTCTTGCTTGTATCTATAACCGAACCTTATGCCGTCGTACCTTTCCAAATTAGAGCTTGCCTCACTCGTAGCGATTATATAATATGCCGCTACGGAATATTTGGTATCCGGAAGCGATATGTCAACTATATTTGCGCCAAGCCCTTTTAATAACTCCCTTACTTCCAAAATTTTTGAATTAACCCCGGGATCTAAACCCTCAGAGAAAAATTCCACAGGCATACCGACCCTTAAGCCTTTAATCGAAGCCTTATTCGCCCTGCCGACAATATCCGCATAATTTTTGACCTCAAACCTTCTCGTAGTCTGGTCTCTTTCGTCAAATCCAGCGACTGCGCCCAATAGAATTGCGGCATCGGTCGTATCCTTTGCAAGAACTCCCGCCTGGTCTAACGAAGAGCTGAAAGCAACAATGCCGTATCTAGAAATTAGACCGTAAGTAGGCTTTAATCCGACAACCCCGCAAAAAGCGGCGGGTTGCCTTACCGACCCCCCCGTATCCGTTCCGAACGACCCTGCGCATAAATCCGCACTTACAGATGCAGCGGAACCCCCGCTTGAACCACCCGGAACCCTTTTGGAATCGTAAGGATTTCGAGTTACCTTATATGCGGAATTTTCCGTAGAAGAACCCATCGCAAATTCGTCAAGGTTAGTTTTTCCCAAAAAAACATAATTATTTTGTTTGAGTTTCTTAACAACCGTGGCATCATACGGACTTATGAAATTATTCAATATTTTAGAAGCACAGGTAGTCTTTTTGCCCTTAATTAAGAAAATATCTTTTATAGAAAGAGGAATGCCGGTAATGGGAGGGATATCTCCGCCGGACATAATTATTTTATCGGCGTTTTCCGCATTTTTCATAGCCTCTTCGAAGTCGGTTTGGAGATAAGCGCCGACAGATGTATCTACTTCCTTAATCCTTTTAATGTATGAATCTGCTATATCGACGCTTTTTATTTCGCCCTGCCTTAAAAGTTCGCCGAGTTCGCCTATCGTTAAGCCGTATAAATTATCCATATGACAATCCTCTTATATTTATTTTACTCTATAATCTGCGGGACAACGAAAAAGCCGTGCCGCAATTCTGTATCCGATCCGTTATCCGTAAATGACCGGACCCTTAAGCTCGGCGCATTGCCCTCGACTATAGCGAAATCGAAACTATCGTCCGTTTTACACTCGTCGATACGACAATCTTTAAAAAATTCGTCATTTAAATCAACGCCTCTGACAAGTTTATCATACTCAAGCTCGTCTAATATGCCGCTAATCTTGGAAACGTCGGCTTCTTTTATTATATCGATATAGCCCAATATTCCGTTTAACTCCGAGCCTAAATGCCCTAAATCTTTCCGACTTAAATCAAGTTTCGCAAGATTTATAACATGCCCTATATCTATAATATCCGCCGCATCGGCATTATCGTTGCCGTTATTCATTGAATACCCCCCTTCCGTTTTCTTCATTGTTATATGCTTACTCATTCCATGTTTAATAGTACTCGTAAGTATCTACTATTTCTTCTATCAAATTTTCCGGTATTTCCCTTAAAAATCTTGAAGGCATATTATATTTATATTCCTTTCCCGACCTTCTTTTTTTGGACCATGTAAGGTATATCTTCTCTTTTGCCCTTGTTATTCCCACGTAACACAACCTTCTTTCTTCCTCTAAGGACAATTCGTTATCCAACGACCTTGCATGCGGGAAAAGCCGTTCTTCCAAGCCGACAATAAAAACGACCGGAAATTCCAGACCCTTGGCACTATGAATGGTCATAAGGGAGACATTAGTAGCATCTTTACCGCTATCGTTTAAATTTTCCCTGAAATCATCAACAGCGCTCTGGTCTAAAAAATCTACAATGCTTTCGAACTCGTGAGATGCATTTATTAATTCTCCTATGTTTTCTATTCTGTTCCTATCTAATTCATCGGCTTTTAACGCCCCATTTTTAAGCATAGCCTCATAGCCGGAGGCTTTATAGATAAAAGCTATCATATCCGCCAATCTAACGCCGATTCCGGGCCCGTCTTCAACTTTATCCTCCATATCCGCCTTCAGTTTTAGTATTATATCGAAATAATTCGCTATGCCGGGCTTATTATTGTAGCTACCGTTATTTTTATTGTCCGGATATGTCCTGTCTTCTAAAAGAGTCGGAGTATTCAATCCCCTGACGAAACCTAATAAACCTGATTTTAACGCAACCAAAATATCTGTCCCGTTTTTGCTTGCAATATCGGTGATTGCCCTTAAGGTTTTTTCTCCCACTCCGATAGGCACACACTGAACGCTTCTTTCAAAACTTACCACATCTCTGGGGTTTGCGGCAAACCTTAAAAACGAAAGGATATTTTTTATTTCCGTAAATACTATATCTTATACTTGCCTTCATAAGCTTGTCTTCCAAAATTCTGGATTGAGAATTTGCCCTGTATAACACCGCTATGTCTTTATTCGAATATCCGTCTTCATTTATAAGCCGCCTTATTTCTCTTGCAACAAAATAACCTTCGGAATAATCGCTGTTTGCCTGATAAACCGTTATCCTGCTGCCGCTGTATTTATCTGTTCTAAGCGTCTTGTCTTTTCTGAATTTATTACCTTTGACAATGCTGGAAGCGGCATTAAGGATAATTCTCGTGGACCTGTAGTTTTTTTCTAATTTTATTACCGAACAACCTGAATATACCTTTTCAAAGCTCAATATATTATCTATACTGGCGCCCCTAAAACTATAGATAGACTGATCGTCGTCTCCGACTACGCATATGTTTTTATACTTGTCCGCAAGAAGTTTAACGAGTTTATCCTGTATAAAATTAGTGTCCTGAAATTCATCTACCATTATATATTTATAAAGATTAGAATAATGTTCCAAAACGGAAGAATTGGTCTGGAAAAGCTTAACGACGTTGAATATCAGGTCTCCAAAATCCATGGCATTATTTTCCCGAAGTCTTTTTGAATATTTCTCATATATAGCGGCATAATTTTTTTCCCAAGGCTTAACTGTTTCACGAGCCTCTTCGAAATTAATATATGAATTTTTACTCTTTTCAATAAAATATTTTGCCTTAGAGGGTGCTACTATTTTTATGTCTATATTTAAAGACTTAATAATTTTAGTCAGCATCTTAGAGCTATCGTCATCGTCAAAAATGGCAAAAGATTTACTGTATCCGATTAAATCGGCATGTCTCCTTAAAAGCTTAAGACAAAACGAATGAAAAGTAGAAAAATAAGGCAACCCGTAGTCGACGTCATCGGAACCTATACCCGTCAGCGCCTTACGTATTCTTTCTTTCATTTCCCTTGCGGCTTTATTGGTAAATGTCAATCCAAGTATATTATAGGGCTTCGCCTTACCTGTCTTTATTAAATGAACTGCCCTCAAGGTTATAACCTTCGTCTTTCCGGAACCGGCACCGGCAAGAATCAAAATAGGGCCGTCTCCATAGGTTACGGCTTTAAACTGCTCATCATTTAATCCGTTTAAATAATCCATGCGATCTTCTGTTTTTTCGGCGTTTAGCATTATTGATTAATTATTCTACCGTTACGCTTTTCGCTAAATTTCTCGGCTGATCTATGTCCGTGCCTTTAAGCTCAGCGATATGGTAAGCCAAAAGCTGAAGGGGAACGGTATAAAGTATGGGGCTTAACACCTCTGAAATTTTCGGTATTTTTATTAGGTCCGAAAGCTCTCCTATGTCGGGTTCATAGTCGGAAACGGCAATAATTTTACCGCCCCGCGCTTTTATTTCTTCCATGTTCGATATGGTTTTAGGGGCAAGCATATTATCCGACAAAAGGAATAAAACGGGCATATTCTCATCCACTAAAGCAATCGGTCCATGCTTCATCTCTCCGGCAGGATAACCCTCGGCGTGAATATAAGAAATCTCCTTTAATTTTAACGCCCCCTCAAGGGCTATAGGATAGAGTATTCCCCTTCCCATATATAAAAAATTTGAACTTTTATAATATTTTTTTGCTATTTCTTTAAATATTTCATCCATAGACAAAATTTGCTCCACCTTTTTCGGCAATTCCACCATATCGCTAAAAATATTTTCAACGTTTATATCCTTTAAATGCGGAACAAATCCCGTCCTTTCCCTTATATAAAAAGCCAAAAGCAAGCCGCATAAAAGTTGCGCGGTAAAAGCCTTTGTGGACGCTACCCCTATTTCGGGACCGGCATGCGTATATATGATCCCCTTGTCGGACATCGCGGTTATTTGCGAACCGGGTACGTTAGTGATAGACAATATACCGGCATGTTTAGCCTTCGCAATCTCCAAAGCGCTGTTGGTATCCGCCGTTTCGCCGGACTGAGAAATACCGACGAAAATATCTCCCTTTGAAATAGGAAAGTTTTCATATCTTAATTCCGAACCGTATTCCGTTATCACCGGAATATTGCAAATGGTTTCTATCATATATTTGATTGCAAGAGCGGCGTAATACGAAGAACCGCAGGCAGTAAAAACAATTTTCGACGCATTTTTTATATCATTTTTAGTAAGCTTCATATTTTCTATCGAAATTTTTATATCGGAAAATACGTCAATATTGTCTAATTTTGTTATTTTCTTATTCTTGTCGGCAACATTATTACTCCCCCCGAACATGACTCTTGACGAAAAAGCGTCTAAAAGACGAGCCGGCTGTTCAAATATCTCTTTCTGCATAAAATGAGAAAAACCGGATTTCGCAGACTTTGAGGCATTCCAATCTATTTTTGTAGGGGCCTCTTTTATCTTTTTTCCCTTAAACGTAGTAATTTCTAATTTTCCATCGCAAAAATATGCTATTTCTGAATTTTTTAGATATATTACGTCTTCGGAATATTCTATAAGCGGAGAAACATCGCTGGCAAAATAAATATTGTTGTCCTTTCGCGCCAATACTAATTGTGGACCATATTTAACGGCGGCAATACTCTTTTCTGAAGCATTTAACGCCAAAAAAGCAAAAGAACCGAAGAGCTCAAGGGCGGAAAGCCTCACGGCTTCACGAAAAGACCTGCCTTCGTTGATATGATATTCTATTAAGTGGGCTATGACCTCTGAATCGGTAGGGGTAACTATTTTATGTCCTTCTTTAATAAGCCTCTCCCTTAAAACGGTGTAATTCTCAATTATCCCGTTATGAACAATAGCGATGTTGCCCGAACAATCCATATGGGGATGAGCATTTTCCTCCGTCGGTTTACCGTGGGTAGCCCATCTTATATGCCCTATCGCAATATTCGACTTGGGCGGTTTTACGCATCGGAGTTCGGCGGATAGATTTATAAGCTTTCCGGATTTTTTAACGCATTTTATTTTCTTTTCAATATTATCGCAATAAGCAATACCCGAGGAATCGTAACCCCTATATTCAAGATTTTTAAGACCGTTTAATACGATATTTACTGAACTATCCCCACTAATATCGCCGGAAAAACCCATTATACCGCACATATTTTTATATCTCTCCCTTTTTATCCGTTATCCGTTTATCTTTCGCTTCGGCCTTTTTTTCCACTCTTTTCGAGACCCATCCGGGTATATTTTCTTGAACTGCCCGAGATACGGCAAGAGAGTCGGCGGGTACGTCTTTGACAATAGTTGAACCTGCCCCGACATATGAACCGGCGCCGATCTTTACCGGGGCTATCAACTGAGAACCCGAGCCTATGAAGCAGCCGTCTCCGATAACGGTCTTATGCTTTTCTGCCCCGTCATAGTTACACGTTATAACACCGGCGCCTATATTAACGCCGGAGCCTATTTCCGCATCCCCTATGTAACTCAAGTGTGATGCCTTGCTGTTTTTGCCTATCGTCGATTTTTTTACTTCTACGAAATTGCCGATTTTACTACCCTCAAGTATAGACGAATCCGGCCTTAACCGCGCAAACGGCCCTATTTGAACACCGCTCATAATAGTGGTCTTTTCTATAACGCTATAACTCTTTATCTCGGATTTTTCTAATATAACGGAATCTTTTATAACGCATCCGTTTTCCACGACGACGTCGTTAGATAAAAAACTTGTTCCTGAGATAAAAACGCCGGGGTATATGATTGAGTTCTTCCCTATTTTTACATTATAACCTATATATATATTATCGGTCGATATAAAATTTATGCCCTCTTCCGCTAAATTGTCAATAACCCTGCCCTGCAATATCTTCTGTGCTTTAATCATGTCCGGCTTAGAATTAACCCCGATAAACTCTAAGCTATCATGATGCTTATAGCAACGGGTCTTTAAGCCTGCCTCATAAAAGATATTTACAATATCGGTGAAATAAAATTCTTTTTTGCGGTTGTCGGGCTTTATCAGCTTTATCAGCTTTTTTAAATAATCTAATCCGACGATATAAATACCGGAGTTAATCTCTTTCACCCCGGCGGTCTCCGGCGGATAATCGCACAATTCCTTTTCCTCTACGATTTTCTCCGCAAACCCCTTGTCGTCTCTCAAAATTCTGCCGTAAGAATAGGGATCCTCGGCTTCTACGGAAAGAACGGTTAAATCATTGTCATTATCTAAATGAAACTTCATCATTCCGATATAAGTTTTCATCTCTATTAACGGCATATCACACGGAAGAATCAAAAGATCGCTTTTACCCGAGAACATATTCGATTCTAATGCCTTTGATACTGCGTCTCCGGTTCCGAGATAATTTTTCTGAGAGGCAAAATCAAACGATAGTCTCTCTGTTTTAAATCTTTTCTCCTCTAAAAAATATTTTTTTACGAGATCACCCTTATGCCCTATTACGATACCTATTTCATCCAACAAAACCCTATACTCGGAACCCATGCTAATATTAAAATATTTTCCGACGTTTATAAGCGATTCAATCGAATAAAATATAAGGGGATTCTCTAATAGATTCAATAGGGCTTTGGGAACTTCGGATTTCATCCTCGTCCCAAGTCCCCCCGCAAGCACAAGGGCACCGACGTTTTTTATCTTTTTATTTTTGTCTGAATTCATAGGATAATTATATAAAATTTAACCGAAACACTCACTATTTGTTTTGAGCTGTTTAATCGTCGTTTTTATGCCTGAATATGTCTAAAATAGTTGAATAGCCGTACGTGGTCTTTATGGGCAGGCTGAGAGAAATAAAAATAATAAGTACCGCCACCGAAAGCCCCGCTATCAATAAATATACATTTTTATTCTCTATAAAAATCAGAGCGGATATCGTTCCTATAAAACAGCCTACGATTGAAGCAATCAGCCTCTTCATTATGTGAATTAAGAAATTCTCTAAGTTAGAGACGTTGGTCGGATGTATTTTTACCTTAAATTCTTCCGCATATGCGGCGCGTATTAATCTTCCGGTATCGCTTACAAGCTCTTTTACCTGATTAAAGGCATTTTTGATAAGATTGACCGGCGACATGCTCTCCCCCAGGGGCGTCTCCTTTATATACTTTTTTGCAACCGGAACCATATCCTTGACAAGATTGTAAGACGGGTCATAGGCCGTACCAATACCCTCAAGAAGCGTTACCGTTTTAAATATATACACGAGATTTTGCGGAAGTTCAAAAGGAAAAGCATAAAAACTTCTCATTATTTCGGTCATTATATCCTGAATTTTTTTATTGGAGATATCTTTCTGATCGAGAACGCCATATAATTTCCTCGCCATCTTTTCTAATAACTGATGGGAAACCTCTTTATTTATTATACCCAGAACGTAATAAGCGTCTATTATACCGGAGATATCCTTGTTAATACCTGCAAGGACGGCTTTTATGAGATTCTGTTTCGTGTCTTCGGATATATGGACTACAAGACCGAAATCCAACATTATTATTTTCCCCTCTTCGTTCACTAAAATATTTCCGGGATGAGGATCGGCATGTATGATGCCGCTGACTAAAGATTGATATAGATAAAATTCGACAAGCCTATCAATAATTTTTTTCGGGTCAAGTCCGTCTTTTCTTAATTTCTCAAAACTTGTTATTTTAACACCCTTATGGAAATCCATGACTAAAATATTTTTGGAATTTAGTTCGGGATAAGTCTCGGGTATTATAATAAAATCAAGCTTCTTGGCAATCTTTCTAAATTCCTCCATGTTTTTTGTTTCATGCATTAAATCCATTTCTTCGTATATGGTAACGCTAAATTCCCTTAGCACGACGGAAATAGACTGCATAGATTTATTTTGAGGGAAGAATATTCTCAGCAGGTTCAAAACACTTCTCAATGTTACTATATCTATCCTGACGTTCTTCTCTATGTCCGGCCGTATAACCTTGACAATAACGTCTTTACCGTTATATACCGCCTTATAAACTTGAGCTACGGAGGCGGCGGCCAAGGGTTCTTCGCAGAATTCTTCAAATATTTCACTTATTTTACCGCCCAAACCCCTTTCCATAACGGGTTTTACTTTAGAAAAAGAGACGGGGGGGACTTTATCCTGCAGCGTTGAAAGCGCCTCTAAATAAGTTGCCGGTATGAAATCAGCCCTCGTGGATATAATCTGGGCCAATTTTATAAAAGTAGGTCCCAACGATGCTATTATTCTAGTCAGTCTTTTTGCGGAGTTTAGGTGATATTTCTCACTTAAACTCCGTCTTTTGCCTAAAATTACAAATCTCTTCTGAGTAAAAAGTATAAATATTATAAACGGTATTGCCTTAAATAAGATATAGAGATTTCTTTTTATCAATAGTAATTACCTGTAGAGATTATCGTTACCGTATTGGTGCCGGAATTTACCACAAAGCAGTAATGCCCGTCGGGAGAAATAGAGACGGCGGACGGATAGTCTCCGACTTTAATCGTTTTAATCACCTCTTCTTTTGCCACGTCTATAACGCTTAATGTGGCATCCTGAGTATTTATGACGTAAAGATACTTACCGTCCGGCGTTATCGCCTCTGCGGTCGGACCCTTGCCGGTATAAACGGTTGCAAGCTTTCCGAACGGTTTCGGAATATAGCTCGCAGACGGCATATATTTAAATAACCTCCCCCCTGATACGACGGATGAACGCGAGTAAGGCGACGTAACGGCCGCCCCCGCAATCGACTTAGCTCCTACCGCCCCGGGTATTCCCGTTACTACGGGAGAAACGGGCGCAACTTTAGCATATACGACAGTCGGCTTCTTGATTTTTATAAAGGCCATTTTTGAATTGGAAGTAACGGTTACGAGTGCGGTACTGCCGTCCGGAGAAACGGCTACGTTCATGGGCCCGGCGGGCAGTTTTATCGTTTCTACGTGATTAAAACTTATTGCATTGTATACGGAAACCGCCATATCTTGATAATTTACCGCAAAAAGCATAGTTCCGTCGGGAGTTAACGCTATCGAAGACGGATCGGCTAATGTCTTAAAGCTTGTTATCCGTGCAAAATCTTTAGCATTATAAACATAAATCTTATTTTCTTTACCTGAAGCTACATAGAGATAATCTTTCGGAGAAAACTTCGAAGAAAATGCAACCGAAGTGGGATTATTACCCGTACGTATAGTCCTGATAACGCTAAGCGAGGATACGTTTATAACGGAAAGAGAGGAGCCGCCGGCATTCGTTACGACGACTATTTTTCCGTTAGGGGAAACGGCAATGCCTTGAGGGCTCTTACCGACTGAAATCTTTTTAATCACGGTATTACGTATCGTATTAATTACGTCAACCCGGTTATTATGAATATTAGTAACGAAAGCCAGCTTTGAATCCGGCGTAAATACGACATTGACAGGGCTGCCTCCCGTATTTATGTTAAGAGCCTTAGTAAAAGTCGACATATTCAACAGACTAATATTGCCTGAAGCCGTGTTACACACATATGCAAAGGTTAGCGAGGGCGCAACCGCAACCCCCGTGGGACGAGATCCTACCTTAATGGATGCAACTATCCCCTTAGTAGCCATACTCACGACCGAAACCGTATTGTCGTCGGAATTTGCAACAAGAACGTAATTGCCGTTAGGCGAAAACGTTACTCCGTAAGGAAAATTACCCACGGAGATATTACCCGTAAGTTTCGGTGCAATAAAGGCATGAACAGAATTAACATAGGCCGGTAGAACGGAAAATAAACAAAAAATAAATAGTCCGAAAAAAATAAATAATACCTTACTCTCAATAAAACGCTTTAACTTCATCATAATTTCACCTGTTAAAAAAATTATTTATTAATCAATTCTTTAAAATCATTCTCGTTTATTATATTAAGGTGTAGTTTGACGGCTTTATCATATTTAGAACCGGGGTTAGAACCGGCTACGACGTAATTTAATTTCTTCTTAACTGTCTTTTCTACGTTGCCACCCATATTTTTGACCAATCTCTCCGCTTCATCTCTGGTAAAATCATCAAATTTACCGGTAAAAATAAAACTTTTGCCGAAAACCCCGCTGCTGCCGCCGTCTGTCTTCTCCTTCGGAACATCGGCAATATAAGGTGCGACGCCGACTTCAAAAAGTCCGGTTATAACATTGACATTAGACTCTTCACGAAAGAAACTATATATAGACTTTCCTATCTCTTCGCCTATGCCGAACTTAGACGAAAGGTCCTCGACAGTTGCGTTTTTAATTACGTTTACGTCCCCGAAATATTTTACGAGCAAGCCTGCGATATGCTCGCCGACATGTCTTATGCCGAGTGCGTAAATAAATCTATCATATGATATATTTTTGGATTTTTCAATAGCATTAAGGAGATTTTCTTCCGATTTTTTGCCGAAGCCGTCTATACTGCCAATGTCACCCTGTTTTAAATAATAAATATCCAAAACGTTTTTTATTAACCCCGCGTCAACTAACTTATCTACTGCTTTTTCGCCGAGACCTTCTATGTCCATTGCCCTCTTGGAAGCAAAATGGACTATAATCCCTTTAATCTGACACGAACAAGACAACTCGTTCATACATCTATATGCCGCTCCGTCTATTACGATGTCGGCGCGACAGCAGGGGCATTTATTCGGAAGCTCAAAAGCACCGCTGCGCTCCCCCTTTGAAATTACCTTTATTACTTCCGGAATAACGTCTCCGGATCTCTCTACTAAGACCCTATCCCCTATATCAATGTTCTTTTTGTTTATTTCGTCCTGATTGTGAAGTGTTGCCCTTCTCACGACGACTCCGCCTACATTCACGGGTTCTAAAATTGCAACGGGCGTCAGTATTCCCGTTCTGCCGACTGAAATTTCAATATCGACTATGCTTGAAATCTCCTGTTTTGCAGAAAACTTATAAGCGGCCGCCCATCTTGGGCTTTTGGATATTTCGCCTAATTGCTTTTGAAGCAGAATATCGTTTACCTTTATAACGATACCGTCTATTTCAAACGGCAAGGCATCCCTAATCTTTGCGATATCGTCAAAAAAATCTAAGGCGCCCCTTATGCCCCTTACAACCCTTATATTCTTATCTATGTTTATTCCGAGAGATTTTAACTTATTTATCAATTCTATTTGGGTCTTAAAGGCTAATTCCTTTGAATAGCCCCCTATGCCGTATCCGAACATAATGAGATTCCGATTTGACGTAATTTTAGAATCAAGCTGTCTTATGCTGCCGGAAGCGGCATTGCGCGGATTAGCAAAAGGGCTGAGGCCGCTCTTAATCCTTTCTTTGTTAAGTTTCTTAAAACCGTTCTTGTCCATTACAACCTCACCCCGCACTTCTAAATGGCTAATATCCTTATAAAGCCTGAGCGGTATGGTGCGTATAGTCCTCAAATTTACCGTTACGTCTTCGCCTGTTATCCCGTCGCCCCTTGTAGAACCCCGAACCAAAACGGCATTTTTATAGACAAGCTCCACCGCAAGACCGTCAAATTTAAGCTCGCATTCATACTCTATTTCGGCATCGGCATCATATCCCAGAAACCTCTTAATCCTGCCGTCAAAATCTATGACGTCGTCTTTAGAATAGGTATTGCTTAAAGAAAGCATGTGAGTACCATGCTCAACCTGACTGAATTTTTCGCTTACAGCCCCACCGATCCTTTTGGACGGTGAATCTTCCCTTGCATATTGTGGGTATTCGTCTTCCAATCCCGCAAGTTCCTTAATCAATTTGTCAAACTCGTAATCGGAAATAACGGGGTCTTCCAACATGTAATAACGGTAATTATGGTAATTTACGGCATCGGTCAATTCGTCTATTCTTTTCTTTGCCTCTAAATCGTTTTTCATTGCGATATTAAATCCTAATATTTGTTAAAATATTTAATGCTTTAAATTTAAACGAAAATTCGACATCATTTTATAATGCCCGTATAATAAATTATAGATATAGTAATTAGCCAAAACTGCCTTTACATAATGCCTCGTCTGTTTAACCGGAATTAATTCTATAAATAGGGAAGGGTCGTATTTTTTCGGCAAATTGTTTTTCCAGGATGCAACGGCAAGGGGTCCCGCATTATAAGACGCTATTGCCAAATATTTTCTGTTATGGAACCTATTAAGCAAAATTTTCAGGTAATAGGAGCCGAAATTTATGTTGACGTTTTTTTTATACAACATAGCGGGATTAAAATCATAGCGCCCTATCCGTTTCGCAATATAATAACCCGTAGGGGGTATTATCTGCATAAGCCCGATGGCATCTGCACTCGAATAGCTCGTTGGATCGTAAAGGCTTTCCTGCCTCATTATCGCGTAAATAAGATTTGCCTGAACGCCGTAAGAGACGGAATACCTGTGGACATAATCATAATACGGCCTCGGATAAAGAACGGTTAAAAATCGCTTGTTCAAAAGTAAAAATCTGTATCTAAAATCATAAATTAAATTGGAGGCTAAACTAATCGCCGCTTCATAATTTTTCGTCTTATAAAGCATATAAACTACGGGAATCGATAATTTCTCGGCGGAATAGACGGGATACCCCTTGACCCCTCGGAACCGCTGTTTTCTGAGCTCGGCAATAAATCCTTGCGTAGAAATGTTTGCAAGATGATAAAGCTTCAAATTCAAAAAGGCTTTGAGTCTTTTAAGCTTAATGTTTAATGCCTGATTTTTTTTCAAATATATCTTTAATGCCGGCATATATTTAAAAGCCATATCTGCAAACTTATTACCGCCGTCGGATATCCCGTATGCCCTGTAATGCATCCGTTCCCTGCCGCCGTCTATCATAACGACGGACATAACACCGTAATAAGAATATCTGAGCAGTTTGGAACCCTTTATTATATTAAAATAAAAAGAGGCTTCATGTGCAAATCCTAATTTTTTAAGAATAACTCCATACCAAAAAAGGAATTTTGCGGTACTCTCGTTTACTGCATCGTCTACGATAAAAAACGACTTCAATATTTTTGCGGCATTAACGAGCCTTCCGTTTTTTAAATTATTCAATACCATGCTCCAGACGACCGTTTTATATGCATTCATAGCATCTTTATTTAAATAACCGTATTTTCTCGCCGTATTATTGAAAATATTAAGGGCTTTTTGAGAATTACGCAATGTACGATAGTAATAATATGCCTCAAGATTTAATAATTCCGACCTTTTTACTCCGTAATATTGATAACATGCTATATCATTATCGCTATTCAGGCAACTTTTAACCCCCTTCAAGAACAGAGGGCTTTTAGTTCCCGCTAAATCTCTAAGGATTATAAATCTTACACGCCTATTTATGCCGTTATCTTCACCGTAGCCCCCCGTTTTTCTTAAAACGGAAAGAGATTCGGAGTAATAAGAACCGTAATACAGATTGATTCCACGCCTTATTTTTTGTGGCTCAGTAAGGCTTGCCGTCTTAAAACGGATATTATGCTTCTTGGAAAAAAGCGGATAATCTATATAAGTTTTTAACAAATATGTATTTGCCCGGGCATACTCCTTTAACTTACGGTAAACCTCGTATATTTTAAGCATTGCGCGCGATCGTAAGCCCCGTTTTATTGAATATCTTGTAACATATTTCAAATTTAATATTTCGGAATAAGGATGACCGCTTCCCCCCTCAGAAATCGCAAGATAAAAAACCGCATTTTCATGAAAAAAGGCCTCTTTGTCGGAACCGACAAGTTTTGAGAAAACATATTTTGCCTTTCGGTACTCTTTAAGCTTTAAAAGGCATATCCCCTCATAATAGAGGGCATAACCCCTTAATAATCTTCCCTTTACGGTATAAAGCCAGAAAAGTCCGGCCGCTCTTTTATAATTGCCGTGTTTATAATCCTTATAAGCATTCTTAAAATAAATCTCGTTTGAATAATTTATATTGGGATAATTGCCTATTTTAAAAAGGTTGACAAAATTAATAGAATAAGACGGCTTTAAATTAAATAGTGTCGAGGCAATAAAGGTAAGTATTAGAGCAGTAAAAAGCTTATGCATATGTAATATATACGGTACGTACGATAAATTGAGAGTATCATTAAAAATGCCGGTATCCTTTTTTTTACTTATACGTAAAGTCATAATATCCGGTAAATACCTCTTCCGCCGGACCGGTCATATAAATACCGTCCGCCAACTCGCCGGATATCTTAAGGGTTCCGCCATATAAATTCACGCCAAGACCATTCTGTTTTATTTTGCCGATCTTTTTCATAACCGAATATACGGCGCATGCGCCGGTTCCACATGCCAGCGTTTCCCCCGACCCTCTCTCCCATGTCCTTACAAGGACATTTTGAGGGTCTTGCACTTGAACAAATTCCACGTTTACCCTTTTCGGAAAAAGTTTGTCGTTTTCGATAAGGGGACCGTAAAAACCTACATCGAAACTTTTTACGTCGTTTACGAATATAACACAGTGCGGATTGCCCATAGAAACACATGATATATCAAAATCCATCCCGCCGGCGGTCAGTTTCTCTAAAATAATTTCGGGCTTTTTAAAATGTGCGGGGATTTTGTTAGTTTCAAATGCAGGAAACCCCATAAACACTTTGACATCCCTTACGACGTCGTCGGACAAGAAAAGCTCCACGGTTTTTATTCCTGCAAGGGTTTCTATGTTTATAGTTTTTTTATTAATAAGGTTGTAGTCGTACACATATTTTGCAAAACATCTTATACCGTTGCCGCACATCTCTCCTTCCGAGCCGTCGATGTTAAACGTGCGCATACGAAAATCCGCTTTAATGTCTCTATCCTTCCTTGCCTTCGCCGACGGCGGCAATATTATTATAATACCGTCGGACCCGACCCCAAAATGCCTATCGCTTATCTTTATGGCCAACTCCTTATAAAAATCGGTATCATCGTTGGATATAAGATCCGGAAGATCGTTCATTGCGTCAATGTACAGGTAATCGTTACCCGCACCGTGAAGTTTAGTAAATTTGATATTCATATTTTATCTTGCCTATCTTAAAGTTAGTTTTCATTTTGAATGTTATTCAGTACGTTTTTCAACGAAATATTTCCTTTGGACGTAAAACTGTATGCTATAACTATCCCGTTTTTTATGACTACGTTGAGCTTTTGTTCATATTTTTTCATAGAAGCAGTGAATATTTCATTTCCAATATGCGTATATCCGTTGTAATAAAACCTGTATTTATAAACTACGGTATCCGAAGTCAACGGTTTTTTTTCTATTGAATAAGGAGAACCCAGCATAGAAATCAACTGCGATTTAGTTGTAGTTCCGTTGATTATTTTATTAACTCTATTAGGGACGATGAGTTTGCCTTGTATGCTCCTTGTCGTTGCGCAACCGGTTAAAGCAAGAGCGGATATTCCCGCAACCAATAAAAATAAGAAAAGCTTGCCTGTCACTATAGTTTTCATGTTAATCACCTTTTTATATTATTTGTTATTGTAGCATAACGACGATATGATTCAACATAATAATTTATGGTTTTAAGATTCAATTGCGCAGCCGAGGATCGACTATGGCATAAGTTATATCGGCTAAAAGGTTGCCGATAAGAGTAAGAACCGCTCCTATTACCAATATGCCCATTATAGTAGGATAGTCGCGGGCAAGAACACTCTGATAAAAAAGCCTGCCCATTCCGTTTATGTCGAATATCGTCTCTATTATCACGCTGCCGCCTATAAGCCCCGGAATACTTAATCCCAGTATCGTTATGAAGGGTATGAGGGCATTTTTCATGGCATGTTTGTAGATAACGACATGTTCACTTAGTCCTTTAGCCCTTGCAGTCATGATATATTCCTGTCTGTAAACCTCAAGCATATTTCCCCTTAAGTATCTTGAAAGTCCGGCAATACCCCCAAATCCGGCGACAAAAACAGGCATCGCAAGATGCTTCGCAATATCAAAAATCTTTCCCCACCACGTAAGAAAATTATAATTCACGGAGGTTATACCCCCTATGGGCAAAATATGCAAATCTATTCCGAAAAAAATAATCATAAGAAGCGCTACCCAGAAAGAGGGTGCCGCAAACCCTATAAATACCAAAACCGTAGAAATCTTATCAAAAAACGAGTTCTGCTTTATCGCTGATATAACGCCTAACGGTATAGAAAATACAAATATAAAAATAGTTGCCAGCGCATTAATAAGGATAGTAATGCCTATCGTCCGCTCAATTTCAGTTATAACAGGCTCATGGTTTGCGGTAAACGACACGCCGAAATTAAGGGTCACTATCCTTCTCAGCCAGTCTAAATACTGCGTTAATAACGGCTTATTCAACCCGTATAACTTTGCAAGCATTAACCTTGAAGATGCGGATACTTTAGGGTTCAAACCCAACTGTTCCGTCAAGGGGTTTCCCGGCGCAAGATGTATAACGAAAAAAGATACCAACGTGATACCTATTAAAATAGGTATCATGAATAAAATTCTTTTGGCTATATATATTCCCATTTTTATATTTATTTTTTATTCAAATTTATTATACAATAATTTAAATATAATTTCATGACAACATAGATCGATTAATTTTTATTCCGGGTTAACACATGAACGAAATTATCAATGCCTTTAAAAAAAATAAGCTCGCTCTGGTTTCACTGATATTAATATTGTCCATCATATTGATAGCCGTGCTTGCACCATATATCACCCCTTATAATCCTGACAAAATAGAGGTGAATGCAATCTTGCTGCCACCGTCCTTCGCCCATTGGCTCGGAACGGACCAACTTGGAAGAGATGTATTGTCAAGACTCATTTACGGCAGTAGAATTTCTATAGAAGTCGGTTTCATAGCCGTTTCCATCTCGCTTTTCGTGGGTGTTTTAATAGGCGCATGCGCAGGCTATTACGCCGGTATAACCGATGGAATTTTAATGAGATTCGTAGATATTATGCTGACGTTCCCTTCGTTCTTTTTAATTCTTGCGATAAGCGCCATACTGAAACCGTCTATAATAAATATAATGATAATAATAGGCCTGACTTCATGGATGGGAATCGCAAGAATCGTCCGGGCGGAATTCATACAAAACAGAGAAAAAGACTACGTACTTGCCGCAAGGGCCGCAGGGGCTTCGGACGGATACATAATGTTTTTTGAAATTATGCCCAATACCATCACTCCTATTTTAGTTTCGGCAACTCTCGGCATTGCGATGGCAATACTGACGCAGGCATCTCTTGCTTTTCTCGGAATAGGCACAATGCCTCCTACCCCGAGTTGGGGCGGAATGTTGTCGGGAGGAAAAACATACATAATGGTCGCCTGGTGGCTGACTCTTTTCCCCGGAATTGCTATTTTATTAACCGTGCTGAGCTTTAACTTAATAGGGGAAGCAGTAAGGAATGCATTGGATCCGCGATACTTATCCTAAAATTCCGGTAAATTTCTTAAATCTTTGCCTAAATCCATATAGAACAACAGCTCCATAATCTTCTGGGCGTGGTCGGCAAATCTTTCATATTTTCTCGCAATAAATATATACGTTATATTATTTTCAAGAGCCGCTAAATTTTTAATAGAAGTATTTACAATATCTATCACTATCTTGTGAGATAACACGTCTATAATGTTTTCGTCTTTTATAATAATATCCTTCAAACCTAAATTTTCTCTGACGCCGTCCGCATACATTTTTATTACCATTTTCAACATTTCATCTCCCCTTGAAGCGGCATCCTCAAGGTAAGAATAAATACGTTTAAATTCCTCGGAAGACGATGAGGCTGCATCGGTCAGTTTAAGACCGATTTGACACACCGACGCACACAAATCCGCCATTCTTTCAAGGTCGGTTATTATCTTCATAGACGTGGTTATGAACATCAGGTCTTTAGCCTTCGGCTGATATAATGCAAGAAGTTTTATGCAGTTTTCATTTATACCGACTTCAAGAGAATTAACTTTAAGATCATTTTTGATCGTGTCTTCGGCAAACTTTTTATCCTTTTCAAGCAGAAATCTTATTGAGCTGTTGAGTTGATAGTTGACAAGCCCGCTCATCTCTACAACGTCCTTTTTTAATTTCATAATTTCATTATCTAATACATTCAACTGTAATCTCCTTTCTTCACGTAAAAGTATTATTTTATATTAAAAATTAATTATGGAATCAATACCTGCTCGTTATAAAATCCTCGGTTCTTTTGTCCTTAGGCCTCGTAAAAAAACTTCCCGCCTCGCTAAATTCTATAAGTTCTCCATCTAAGAAAAAACCGCTGTAATCAGAAATTCTACCCGCCTGTTGAATATTATGACTTGCAACTATTACAGTATAATACTTTTTAAATGAATTTATCAAATCTAAAATAACGCTCGTCGATATCGGGTCTAAATAAGCCGTCGGCTCGTCCATCAAAAGTATAGACGGATTAGTCGCAATAGCCCTTGCTATGCAAAGCCTCTGCTGCTGCCCTCCCGAAAGAGACAGTGCCGGCTTATTAAGCTTATCCTTTACCTGGTCGTAAAGTGCCGAATATTTTAGGCATTTTTCTACACGTTCTACTATAAAATCTTTGTCTTTAATACCGTGTATTTTTAATCCGAAAGCTACATTGTCGAAAATAGACTTAGGGAAGGGATTGGGGTTTTGAAATACCATCCCTATATCTCTCCTCAATTCAACGACATCCACTGACCTATCGTATATATTTTTTCCGTTTATTAAAACCTCCCCTGTTAATTTGGAACCTTCGGTATAATCATTCATTCTATTAAGGGTTCTTAGGAATGTAGACTTGCCGCAACCGGACGGACCGAGAAGAGTACACACGGAATTTTTTTTAAAATAAAGATTAATATTCTTTAAAAGATGATAACTTCCGTAATAAAAATTTAAGTTTTTAACGTCGACTATAACGTTATCCCTGTCTTTTTCGCTTGTGTTATTTTCAGGCATGTTATTTTTATTTCCCCTATAAAATAAATCTCTTAGTTAAATAGCTTATTAACCTCAGTCCCAAATCTATAATCAAAATAAATAAAAGCAGTACAACCGATGCGGCTTCAGCTTTATAGTGCAGTATTTTAGACGGCTCGTGAATATATATAAATATGAGCATGGCCATATCTCCCACCGCTCCGCCGGAACCGGTAATGCCGGTAGGTAAACCGGTGTTATAATAGTTGGTAAACAAAAGCGGGGCGGTCTGTCCGATTATATTCATTACGCCTAATAAAATCCCTATAAAAATACCGCCCATCGCAGCCTTTACTATGACAGCTTCCGTAGCCTGCCATTTTGTCGCTCCCATAGCAAGGGCGCCCTCTACATAGCTGGCCGGAATATGATTAACCGCCTGTTCGGTAAGAAGCGTAATAATAGGAGTCATAATAAAACCGAGCGTAAGTCCGCCGGCAAGTGCCGAAAATCCTAAATGAAAACCCGGCCCTGCGTTTGTGGAGAAAATGTAAAAACCGACAATCCCCCATACGACCGACGGAATTCCCAGCATGAGTTCGTTTAAAAGCCTTAGGATACCGTTTGTCCTCTTTTTGCCGAAAAGAGATAGGTACAAGCCGGTTCCTATTCCCAACGGAATAGCGAGAGTAGAAGATATTACGATAAGATAGACATCTCCTATGATGGCATTTAACATACCCCCCTTAGCACCTATCGGAAAACCGGTCGGTAACGTAGAAACAAAATTCCAGTTGAGATATTGATGTCCTACCGCTATGGCTTCATATATGATATGAAAAACGGGGAAAGAACCTATAATAAAAGCTATTACCGCAAAAAGCGCGGCAATGCCGTTATAAATTTTTTTCCTTTTAAGGTATCCCCTATTTATAGGAAACGCCGCCATATGCTCATCGTCATCTCTAATGTCGGTAGTTTTTTCCATAAATTACTCTCAATAAATAGAACTTAATTATATGATAATGTACGATAATTTAGCTTGCCGGTAAAATTCAACCGCCGCCGAATTGAGACCTGTTAAACTTGCCCCCTATTACCCTGTCCAATATATTTCTTCCTATTATATTAACTATGAGGCTTATCAGTAACAGTATTAGAGCAAGTTCTACTTCTGCGGACGCATATATGGGATTTATCACGGCAAAAGTAAACGTGTTCGCAAGCAACGACGATATGGTATAACCTACGCTGAATAAAGATTTAGGGATAATAGCCTGATTTCCTATTAAAAGCACTACCGCTATAGTCTCTCCCACCGCCCTTCCGAAGCCCAGAACTATTCCGCCGTATATCCCGTTCAAAGCATAAGGCAAAGAAACATCCTTTATTACGTCAAGCTGTGTGGCGCCCATGGCAAGGGCACCGTCCTTTGCTATTTTCGGAACGGAAGCCAAGGAATCCTTAGTGATAGACGCTATAATAGGCAAGATCATAAACATTACCACAATACTTGCGGCAAGTATTCCGTATCCGATATTTTCAGAAACCCTCAAAAACGGAATATAGGAAAAATGCTTGTCAAAAAACGGCTCGACGGTTGTCCTTAACCACGGAACCACGACCAATACGCCCCATACGCCGAAAATGACGCTGGGTATACCCGCTAATATTTCTATTATTACGGTAAAAATTCCCCTTAAAAAATGCGGACAGTATTCCTGAAGGAATATTCCTATGCCGAAACTTAACGGTATGGCAAATATAAGGGCTATAAAAGTAACGGCAAGCGTTCCTGCAATAAAAGTAAGGGCGCCGAAAATCTCTTTTGGCGGGTTCCATTCTTTAACCCATAAAAAAGAAATACCATATTTCATAATCGCCGGATAACTATAATACAATATAATTGCAACGGCGATTAAAAAAATAGAAATTACGGATAGAACGAAAACCGATAGGATAAATCTAAAAAGATCGTCTTTATATTTTAAGGTAAACATTAATGTATCACGAGTATAATATATGATTTAAAAAATTTTTATAATTATAGCATATTCATTTTAATTTTCCTAAAAAAATTAGCCCCTCGGTCTCCCGTCTTTCCTCATTTTTTTAACAGCAACAAGGGGCTAATAGATTCGTCTGTAATTATTTTACCCGATTTAAAAGTTTTCTGACATTCGGCATGACCGCTTTAGGTAGCGCGGCAAAACCTGTAGGTACAGTGTATTTCTTTGATTGTCCAGGACCAAGCACCCAGTTTGTCAATTCTTTGATAGATTTTACGGTAGCAACGTTAGGCTGTTTTTTTCTTAACATCCAAAATTCGAAATTGGAATCCGGATACGAATCCTTTCCCGGAATGTTCCATACTATAGATTTATCAAAATCTGCCGGAAAATCTCCCAGGCTTAAAGCTGCATTTCCTGCGGCGGCAATAGTCTTGACTGAGCCGACCACGTAATAACCTGCTTTGTTAAGCAGGGCAGCATTAGGAACATGATACTCCAAAATCCATCCGAAACCCGCATAACCAATAGATCCCGGGATTTTTTTAACGGCGGCGACTACGGCATCATTGCCCAAATAACCGCTCCCTACCGGCCAATCCGGCATTAAGCTTATACCGATGTTGTCTGCCCATGCCTTAGATGTATCCGTTAAAAGGCTTGTGAAATCAAAGGTCGTTCCGCTTGCATCTGCCCTGTGAATTACAAATATAGGCATATTGGGAAATTTATACCCCGGATTTAATTTCTTAAATATCGGGTTATTCCAATTTTTTATCTTTCCCATATAAATATCGGCAACCAATTTCGGCGTCATCTTGAGATGGACGCTATCCGGTATTCCGGGAAGATTGTAGATAACTTCGGCATCGTCAAGGGCGACGGGAATGTTGATCAAGTTGGGATATCTTTTCTTAAATGCTTTCGTAAGATAAGCATCTGATGCTCCAATCGTGATATTACCGTTCGCTGCATTCGAAATTCCGAAACCGGAACCCGTAGACGCAACCGAAACAGTAACATTAGGATGGGTCTTTTCATAATGAACCGCCCATACGCTGTTTAGCGGATAAAGCATAGAGGAACCGGAAACCGTAATCGTTCCGGCAACCGCAACCTTTGAGCTCAGAGCGGCAGCTAAGGATAAAGCTAAAATGGCCAATGCGACCGTTAATCCGGTAAGCATCTTTTTAATACCGCTTTTTTTCTTCATAAATCTCCTCCGTAAATTAAAATTAAATTAAAATTCCGACTAATGTAAAACAGTCGGCTCAACGAACCTGATGACCATCATTGCCATCGTTGACATTCATTTTTTTATACTTATGTTTATATATTAGCAAATTAATGTTACAATTTTATTACAATTATGTTAAATTTTTGTTACGATTTTTTTGAAATTTTTCAAATTAGATGCCCGCTTGACAAATGCCGTATAACGGTATTAATGTATTAATAATAATGCCGTATATAAACGATATACGGCAACTTATAACATAAATTCAAATATACCCGGAGGCGCAAATGGATATACTTAATATTTATAATCCTATCAAGATGCATTTTGGTAGAGGCGTAATTAACGAAGCCGGCAATATAGCAAAAAAATATGCCGACTCGGTTTTAATAGTTACCGGCAAATCGTCTATGCAAAAATCAGGTACGCTCGATAAACTCCTCAAGATTTTAAAGAATGCGGGGATCGATTCGACGGTATTTGACAAAATTACTCCCAACCCGACCACAGACGACATTGACGCGGGCGCCGATATTGCAAGAGAAAAAGGGGTCGGTTTGATTATCGGATTAGGCGGGGGCAGCCCTTTGGATTCGGCAAAAGCAATTGCGGTCACTGCTAAAGGAAATATTCCGGTATGGAACTACCTTAAGACTGCGGCAATCGAAGCCCTGCCGGTTATAACTATAGTTTCGACATCCGGCACGGGAAGCGAGGTGAATAAATATTCGGTAATGACTAACCCGAAAACCGGCGAAAAACCGGGGTTCGGCTACGAGTGTATGTATCCGAAAGAGGCAATAATAGACCCTGAAATTATGGTATCTATGCCGCCTCACGTTACCGCTGCCACCGGCTTCGACATATTTGTCCATACTTTGGAAGCATTTACGGGTAAGATGAAAAATATTTTCTCTTCGGCTTATTGCATGCAGGCCTTTTGCTTATTAGAAGATAATTTTGTTAGGGCATACAGGGAACCTCAAGATTTAGACGCGAGGAGCGACATGGCTTTGGCTTCGGCTCTTGCGGGACTTGCAATAGATATGTCCGGCGTCGGCATAATGCATGCATTAGAGCATCCCATGTCCGGAAATTATCCGAATATAGCCCACGGCGCAGGACTTGCGGGACTTGCGATAGAATCCATGAAGTATAACCTTAAGGCGTGCAGAAGAGATTTTATGCTCATAGCTCATCATTTGGGCATTAAGAGGATGAAGAGGTCGGAAGATGAATATGCCTATTCCCTAATAGAGAAAACGGAAGAGATGTTGGCGTCGATAAATTTAAATATTAGATTAAAGGACCTCGGAGTCGAAAAAGATAAGTTGCCTAAAATAGCAAAAGAAGCATTTACTACTATGGGTTTTGCCGTTCAAAATAATCCCGTAACCGTTAACGAACAAGATGCCCTTATGTTGTTAGAGGCAAGCTATTAACAATATTACCCTTTTGCTCCGACAACAAGATTATTAACGAACAATCGGTAACAAACTTATTTGCAGTATGTTTAAATGGTGCCTCCGACCGGAATCGAACCGATGACCAAAGGTTTAGGAAACCCCTGCTCTATCCTTCTGAGCTACGGAGGCTAATAGGCAGCATGCTTATCGAATAGCAGTTTAAACAATATTGAACATTTAATTTGCGTTTAGACGAGTTATTATATATAATTAGTAAAATAAAATCAATTATTAAACTCAAAATTGTCGATAAAATAATATTTAGAAAATTATTTTTCGGTATAGGAATGTATCGTTTCTATTTAATTTGATTTTTTACATCTATAAATAAGCGCCCATAGCTCAGCTGGATAGAGCGTCAGACTACGAATCTGCAGGCCGGGGGTTCGAATCCCTCTGGGCGCACCACTCAAAACCGCATTATTCAAAGCATTTTTGGATTTAATTCACATAAGTTTTCGCAATAACTTTTTTATATACGGTTCCGCATATCATTCGGCAACACATTTCACATTATTCATAATACTTCAGTATATCATCCACCTTCATCCTCGCTGTCTTTAGGTTATTTATCGGGCTTTCCTTTTCAACATAACCTAAAGATATACCGAGAAGGAATTTATTACTGTTATCAAGGTTAAATGCTTCCCTCAAAACATCCGGATACCTGACTAAATATGCCTGGGGACATGCTCCCAGACCCATATCGTGCGCTACTAAGAGTATGTTTTGAATAAACATCCCGCAATCTAAAACCGACCAGTGCCCCAATGTTCCATCCATATATACAAATAGTGCCGTTTGAGAGCCGAAAAACAGATAATTGCTAAGCATAATCTCCCTTCTTTTTTCTTCGTCACTCCGCGAAATACCGATTGACTCATATCTATTTTTGCCTGTTTTAAAAATGTTTTCAGACTGCTCCTTCGGCCAGGATTCCGGAAAAGGGAAATCAGGGGTTCCCATATTGCCGTCACAAGCCATCTTGTATATATTTTCTTTAATAAATTCAGATGTTCTTCCGGTTGCGGCCGCAACTTTCCATGGCTGTGAGTTGGCCCATGACGGCGCATGAGAAGAAATTTCGATTAATTTAAATATTAAATCCTTGGGTACGGGGATATTTTTGAAATCTCTTTTAGAAGAACGGGTTGAAATACATTCCGCTAAATTCATTTTTTATCTCCTTTTTAAAATTATCCTTTATTACTTGATATATCCATTATACGTATTACTATTTATAAATATTTTCTTTTGAAGGAAATACTCCGCTTTTAACCTCATCTCTATATATTTTTAACGCATTAATCAACAATGAACGAGAATCGGCAAATTTTTTAACAAATTTAGGCGGCTTTTGACTCAGCATCCCTACCGCATCATAAAATACTAAAACTTGTCCGTCGGTATATCTCCCCGCACCTATGCCGATAGTCGGAATATTTATGTTGTTGCAAACATTTAATGCGGCTTCTTCCGGCATGGCTTCCAAAACTAACATAAATGCACCGGCATCTTCTAACGCTACAGCATCGTTTACAAGTTTTTTCACCTGAGATTCTATTTTCCCCTGAACCTTATAGCCACCCAGTACGTTAATAAATTGCGGCATTAATCCCGTATGCCCCATAACCGGAATTCCATTTTCGACAAGCCTTTTAACGGTACCCGCCAATGCCT
>QIJE01000024.1 GCA_003232385.1 bacterium | reverse complement strand
TGTTTTACATGTTTGAGCCGGAAGACCTGCTTTTTAAGATACTAATAACTTTAATTAGCGGGAGGTCTAATTATGTTCTCACACCTTTTTAATTTATCGAGTTTTAAACGAAGACTCATTCTTCTTTATGCGTTTTTAATCTCTTTCGTTGTAATTTCCATTATTATCTTAATTGATCGGTCAAGGGTTTTTCCTGCCCTATTAGGCCTAGGTTCGCTTGCCTTTTTTTTCGGTTTAAAGCATGCGATGGATGCGGACCATATTGCCGCGATAGATAATACCACCAGAAAATTAATGAACGACGGTAAAAAACCGGTCGGAGTCGGGTTCTTCTTTTCCCTCGGTCATTCGCTTTCTATTTTCACTTTAACAGTAATAACCGTCATTCTAGGGGAGTTTATAATCAAGAAATATCCCGTGTTGGGTGGCATAGGCGATATGCTTGGGACAGGGATATCGGCTTTATTTTTATACATAATCGCGTTTATGAACCTGCTTATCCTTATAAGCATAATAAAGGTGGTAAGAAAATACAGGAATGCCGACAATAAAGCAATGGAAGCCGAGCTTTTAAAGAGAGGCTTTATGTTTCGTTTTTTTGGAGGAGTAATGAAGCTTATAACGTCGAGTTGGCACATGTTCTTCGTCGGCATATTATTCGGCATAGGTTTCGATACGGCAACGGAAGTTGCAATACTTTCAATGTCGGCAATATTTGCCGCTAACGGCAGGCCGCTCATAGATGTCTTGATACTACCGATGGTATTTTCATCCGCCATGGTATTATTGGATTCAACGGACGGCGTAGTAATGCAGTTTGCTTACAGCTGGGCGTTTTTAAATCCGATAAGGAAGATTTTTTATAATATATCTATTACAAGCATTTCTATTTTTTTAGCGTTTTGTATAGGAACGATAGAGTGGCTTCAGGTCGTAGGTATGAAATTTAATTTAGCCGGAGAGCCTTGGGATTTCCTTAATCACCTTTCCTTCGCGGTACTGGGGGGAATGATAGCGATCATACTTGCATCGGCATGGCTCTTATCATTAGGCGTATATAAGTTTGCTAAGGTTGAATCAAGATATGGCGGAAGCGGGTTAGATATAGAGGGGGATGAATAAAAATGAGTCGGGAGACTATTATATTGCTCGGTCACGGTTCGAGAAGGATTGAGGCCAACGATATTCTTAGAAGTATCGTAAAGATAATAAAGCCTAAATTTCCTGATGAATATATGGAATGTGCTTTTTTAGAATTTGCCGAACCAAATATAAATGATGCATTGGAAAATGCCGTTGCCGGCGGTTCTAATTTAATCTATGTCATACCGTATTTTTTATATTCGGGAAATCATGTATCTCGTGATATTCCGAATATTCTAAAAAAATTTTCGGTCAAATATCCTAATGTCAATATTAAATACGGAGATTACTTAGGGATAGACGAAAAATTAAGCGAACTTGCAATAGAAAGAATAATGGCGGTTAAACGGCCCTCATCTCGCGGATGAGGGTTTTGTCCCCTTCCCGTAACGATCCTTGAACCATATATATTCCTCTTATAACTTTATTAATCTGTGTAGCTGTGTAGATCTAATATACATTGAATTTTATAGGCAAACAGGATAAAATAACAGGTAAAGTAGTATCAAATTTGTTCAATTAACTTAATTTATACTCAGTTAAAACCATATGTGCCTTGCAATCCCATCCAAAGTCATAGAAATAAAAGGCGACAGCACCGTAGTGGTCGATACCATGGGTTCCAAAAGGCTTATTTCTACCATGCTCTTGGAAGAGCGGGCCAATGTCGGCGAATATTTACTTATTCATGTGGGCTATGCGATGCAAAAAATAGACGAAAAAGAGGCGATAGAAAGCCTCGGCTTATTTAAAGAAATAGAAAATAAAATGAACATGGGTTAAAGATCGGTTAGAGCGGGTAAGAATGAGCATATATTCCTCTTTTAAGCAAAAAAACGACATAGAACGCTTGGTTTTTTTAATAAACAGCGAGGCCAAAGAAACGATAAATATAATGGAGATATGCGGCGGGCATACCCACTCTATTATGAAATATGGATTAAATGCCTTAATCAAAGACAAAATAAACTTTCTTCACGGTCCGGGTTGCCCCGTTTGCGTTATGCCGATAAAAAGAATAGACGCGGCCATCTGTATTGCGGGTTTGCCGGACGTCATACTTGTAGCTTACGGGGATATAATGAGGGTTCCCGGAACAAATAGTTCCCTCATAAAAGAAAGGGCTAAGGGGAAAGATATTAGAATGATATATTCCCCGCTTGATATCATAAAAATAGTAGGGGATAAGAGCAATAAGAATAAAAAGATTGTTTTTTTCGCAATCGGGTTCGAAACCACTACACCCATGACGGCGGCGCTTCTTGAAGAAGTAATAACAAAAAAAATAGAAAATGTGTTCTTTTATATTAACCACGTTCTCGTTCCTCCGCCGATAAACGCTATTTTGGATTCAAATGACAGTTTAATAGATGGATTTATTTGTCCGGGTCATGTAAGCGTTATCACCGGAAGCGGCATCTATAGCGATATTGTGCAAAAATACAAGAAATCGGCGGTTATTTCCGGATTTGAACCGTATGATATTTTAAGCGGAACACTTTTGATAGTCAGGCAGATTAACGACAATAACCCTTCGGTGGAAATTGCATATAAAAGAGCAGTTAAAGAAGAGGGTAATAAAAAGGCTCAAGATTTAGTCAACAAATATTTTAGGGTAAGGGACGAGTTTGAATGGAGGGGTTTCGGCAATATTGCAAAAAGCGGTTTAAGATTAAGGGATGAGTTTAAATATTTTGATGCCGAATATGTTTTTGCGGATGAATTAAAAGCATTAGAACTAAATGAAGACTTTAAAGAAAATACGGGTTGCAAATGCGGAGAAATACTTAGAGGAAAGCTAAAACCGGTTGACTGCCCCTTATTCGGCAAGGTTTGTATTCCCGAAAATCCAGTGGGGGCGTGTATGGTTTCCAGTGAAGGGGCATGCTCGGCGTATTATAAATATCGTAATTTTTAATCCTATGAATTATAAAAAATTGAACGGAGATGAAAAGATTTTGCTTTCCCACGGCGGTGGCGGAAGAGAGACCGCTGCATTGATTAAAGATATATTATTCGCGGAATTTTACGGACCTGATTCGAATATTATAGATTACGATAACGGACAAAATCAAATAAAGTTACTGGAAGACGCCGCCATTTCCGAAAAAGATAGCCTTTACCACAGACAGCTTCACGGTAAGCCCGATATTTTTCAAGGGCGGAGATATAGGTAAATTATCTGTTGCGGGAACGGTAAACGACCTCTCGGTTATGGGGGCTAAGCCGCTTTTTTTGAGCTTGGGACTCATAATAGAGGAAGGGTTTTTAATGGAAGATTTAAAAAAGATTATAAATTCGGTGGTTCAAGAGGCTAAAAAAAGCGGGGTTAAGATTGTGACCGGAGATACAAAGGTTGTCCCCGTGGGGAAAGCGGACGGTATTTTTATAAATACAAGCGGAATAGGCGAAGTTTTATATGAAAATATTTCCGTTTATAATATAACGGACGGGGACGTCATTATTGTTTCCGGCGATGTCGGGGACCACGGAAGCGCCGTCATGTCGCAAAGAGACGGCATAGATATGGATGTGGCAATAGAAAGCGACTGTGCTTCCCTTTGGGACATGATTGAACTTGTTTTAAAGCAAGGGTGCCGAGTCAGCGCTATCAGAGATGCAACAAGGGGCGGGCTTGCCGCGGTCCTTAACGAGTGGGCTTCTGCTGCGGGTATTAACATTCACATAGAAGAGAATGAGATTCCAATAAAGGATAGCGTGAAGGGTTTCTGCGAGTTTCTGGGTTTTGAACCCTATCAACTTGCATGTGAGGGGAGGGTAATCTTTGCGGTCAAGTCCGGGTATGAGAATAGGGTAATAGAGATTCTCAGGTCTCATCCGTCCGGTAAGAATGCCAAGGTAATCGGAATTGCGGGAGATAAAAATAGAAGTGATGGCAGATTTAAAGGCAAGGTGATTTTGCGAGGTATTTACGGCGTAGATAGATTGTTGGATTATCCGTCCGGTGAACTTTTACCTCGAATTTGCTAAGGAAGAATTTACTGATTTAAGCCGAGTCGATGAAAGATAATGAACATTTAAAAAGGGTCATAATTAATATATCGGGTAGAGTTCAAGGCGTAGGTTTTAGGCCATTTGTTTTTAAACTTGCAAAAAAATACTCCATTAGAGGAAATATTTTAAATGACTTAGGCGGCGTTACAATTGATGCTCAAGGAATAGAAAATGATTTAATGAATTTTATGAAATCATTAAATTCCGAAAAACCGCCCCTTGCCGTTATTGACGTAAAAACCTTTCGTTTTTTAAAACCGGTCTTTTATAGGGATTTTGAAATTAAAAAATCCGATAGAACCTATGACACAAATAATGCGGAAAATTTAAATCTTATAATCCCCCCTGATATTGCAACCTGTGACGAATGTTTAAAAGAACTCTTGGATCCTTCCGATAGGAGGTATTTCTACCCGTTTATAAATTGTACCGATTGCGGTCCGAGATTTACGATCACTAAAAAATTACCTTACGACAGGGTATCGACTGCAATGGATAAGTTTAAAATGTGCCCTGAGTGTGAAATTGAATATGAGGATCCGACAAACAGGCGGTTTCATGCAGAGCCCAACGGATGCTTCGCATGCGGGCCGGAGGTCGAGTTTATTGTCCCGGACTCGTTAGGCTCGAAAAAGGATGAGAAAATAAAGGGTTTTAAGGCTATTAAAACCATCGTGCAGATTTTAGAAAACGGCGGTATCGTTTGTGTTAAAGGAGTGGGCGGTTTTCATTTGATGGCCGATGCCGCAAACGACGATGCCGTAAAATTATTAAGGGGGCGAAAAAATAGGCCGAAGAAACCGTTTGCCGTCATGTTTAAAGATATATGCGAGGTTTCAAAATATGCCTATGCCGATAATATTTCGATGTCTTTGTTGTTATCAAGGAGGAGGCCTATCGTTTTATTGAAAGATAAGCGAAATCTTTCTTATTTCGTGAATTGTGGGACAAAAAATATAGGTGTTTTATTGCCTTACACGCCGATCCATCATATTATTTTCAGCCTTTTTCATAAACCGTTGGTAGCAACATCGGCGAATATCGCCGGACAGCCTATCGTTAAGGACAATGACGAGGCTCTTTTTAAATTAAAATCCATCGCGGACGGTTTTTTAATTCATAATAGAGATATTTATAGAAGATGCGATGATTCCGTCATAAAAATAATTAAAGGTACTAAGGGTAATGATCGGGTTTTTATCAGACGTTCAAGGGGCTATGTTCCGGATCCTATTGAATTGCCTTTTGGATTGAAAAGAAATGTTCTTGCGATGGGCTCTTATCTTAAAAACACGTTTGCAATGGCGTATAGCGGCAATATTAACGATGACGACAGTAAGGGGGCGGTTATCTTGAGTCAGCATAACGGAGACTTAGATAATATAGATAGCTTTATTAATTTTACCGAAAATGTGGAAGACTTTGAAACATTTTATAATTTTAAGCCGAGCCTCATTGTTTGCGATAGTCATCCTCGTTACGATAATACAAAATGGGCGAAAGATTTGGCGAAGAAAAAGGGTATAAAGTATGTAGCCCTGCAGCATCATAGATCTCACATTATTTCATGTATGGCTGAAAACGGCTTAGGATTGAAAGACGATGTTTTTGGCGTGGCATTTGACGGAACGGGTTATGGAGATGACGGAAGTATTTGGGGAGGGGAATTTTTTAAGGGAAATTATATACATTTAAAGAGAGTAGGGACCTTTAAAAGATTTAGGCTCATAGGGGGCGATAAAGCCGTTAAGTCGCCCCAAAGGGTTCTTTTAAGCCTCCTGTTTACTCTTTTTACCGAAAATAGAGGCAGGTATGTCGAAAATTACGATTTTATGAGAAAATTAAGCGTTTGCTCCCCGGACAAAAAAGATTTTAACCCCGATACCTTGCTGAAACTAACGGGTATTCCGGCGAAAAATATAAACATATTTTTCAAGATGTGGAGTAGAGGGATAAACTCTTCATATACATCTTCTTGCGGGAGAATTTTTGATGCCGTTTCTTGTTTGTGCGGATTCAAAAGGGATATCTCTTATGAAGGAGAGGCAGCGGTATATTTAGAAGACCTATGCGGCAAGGAGGAGGCTGAAAATAAGCGGGACTCGTATGATAATGAGATAGAAAAATCCGATTGCTTCGGGTACGCCGTAGATTACGATAAAATAGACGACCTGTTTATAGTCGATTACGGTCCGATGCTGATTCAGATTATAGAAATTATCATCAATAATCGTAATCCCGAAGATTCAGGATCACTTACGGCATTATATAAAGATATAGCAGAGAGGTTTATAAATACTATTGCCTCAGTTATAAAAGATATCGCTTTAAAAATAGGCTGTAAAAACGCTTGCATGAGCGGCGGAGTATTTCAGAATGCGTTTTTGCCGGAAAAAACCGCTAAAATTTTGAACGAGAACGGATTCAGCGTCTTTTTTAACAGAAAAATACCCCCGAATGACGGCGGTATTTCTTTAGGACAGGCAGTTTACGGCGGGCTGATAGACGATAAATAACGAACTTAAAATTTAAGAGATTCCGTTCGCGTAATTCTCTTGCATATCAGTATTTATGCTCCATTTTAGGCCCAATATTTTTATTTCTTCCAGTACAAGGGCTTCAAGGCGCGGTATAGCCTTTTTTAGGGGAAGGGAGATATCCATTCCGACGCCTTCAGCGTCCTCGGGAGATATTGCAAAAATTATTATTTTGGGGTTATGTCCCTGTAGTTTGCACATGGTTATTACATCGATAAATTCAACATCATGGGCGGTTTTCTTCATTAAATTAACAGGAATGTTTTCGCTGTCGAATTTAAATATCCCCCCCGGTTTTTCATCTGTTTTTAGAGCATCTATGACGATAACGTTGTCAAAATTAAATATATCGTCCAAAAGTCCGTAACCCAGTGTACTTCCATCGATTACCCTTATATTCGGGTCAAATATATATTTTTTTCTAAGGTAATCAATGAAGTGAATCCCGAATCCCTCGTCCTTCAACAGCAGATTGCCGATTCCCACAATTCCCGTCATAAGCAAAAAATTCCAATTATGTTTTATTTGTATTCTATTTTATTTCTCGTATACTTATAGCCCCCGAACGGTATTGAGATATCTCCCTCTTTCCACATTACCGTACGCCAAATTTCTATATAGACATGATAAATCATGAATATTATGATTATCCACATTACAAACAGATGAACAAGAGTGACACCGGTCAGCCCGCCGAATGCGACAAGCGTCCAGTCGGTCGTAAAATGTAGAATCCACGGCCACCAACCGCCTATGGCCGAAGTTCCGGTAAACGAAGCCACATACAGCTGGAATCCCGTTAACATTTGAAATAAAATAAGCAGATGAAAAATAATGAATATTATGGCATTTAAAGGGTCTTGATAACGGGTCGTTGCAGGCCTGTCTTTAAGCGTAAAATAATGCTTAATCATTTTCCCCGCTTCCGCCATTTTACCTCCAAAGGGCACGAAACTTTTGTAAAGAGGTTCTTTCCATGAGAAAAAAGCTAAATACAGCCAGACAAAAAAGGTAACGTCTATCACGATTGCGCCGATAAAATGAAATTCCCTCATCCACGTCATTATAAACGCCCTGTATGTCTCTCCCGAACTTAGAATCCCGGTTGAGATAGAATTTAATTGTGTAGGAGTTTTTCCAAATATAAGAAAGGGATACGCTATATAAAAACCGGTAATTATATTATTAATAATGGCAAGAAAAAGCGACCAGTGGATAATTCTTTTTATAAGCGTCATTCTATGAATTAATCGTATCTCGCCGTATCTTTTCTCTTTATCTTCCATAATTAACCCCTTTTTAAAAGTTAATTAAATACAAAATTAACAGATTTTAAATTTTTTTACTTCGTCTGTTTTCGGATCAATTATGTGAACGGCGCAAGCCAAACACGGGTCAAATGAATGCACCGTCCTTAAAATTTCAAGGGGTTCGGAAGCATTTGCAAGTTTAACTCCGACCAAAGAGGCTTCATATGCTCCGGGGTTATTAAAACCGTCTCTCGGGGAAGCGTTCCATGTCGTCGGAACGACTATTTGATAGTGTGTTATCCGTTTATTTTTTATTCTGACCCAATGTCCCAATGCCCCCCTCGGTGCTTCGTCAAGTCCGATACCTATAATTTCTTTTGAAGGCATATCGTAATTTGTCCAGCTTGATTGGTCTATCGCCACATTTTTCATCAGCTCTATAGTCCACGGTTCTAATGCATCGGCTAAATATTTTGCCTCTATCCCCCTTGCCGCCGTTCTTCCGAGAGTTGAAAATAGTGCCGTTACGGGCAGCCCGGAGGTTTTTAAGACATAGTCTACCAATGTTTTAATTTTTTCGTTGCCCTTCGCGTAAGCTATAAGAGTCCTGGCAAGGGGCCCTACCTCCACGGCTCTGTTTTCATATCTTGGAGATTTAACCCAGCTGTATTTTTCGTCTTCTTTAAGGCTGCCGTTTTTATTTAAACCCGTATAATTAGGAGCGGTAACACCTACGGACGGATTAAGCCCCGTCTTTTCATTCGGATATTTATACCATGAATGAGTAACGAATTCCGTTATCTTTTTCTCGTCTAAGTCCATGACGTTGCCGATATCCCTGTCAAATATAACGCCCCTTGCCAAGTAGTCGTGCTCAGGATTTTCATCGTCTGTTTGGGGAAATGCGCCGTAAGATAAATAATTCTTAAGGCCCCCGCCGATACCTTGAAGGGCTTCGTCTTTATAAAATTGGGCAGCGGTGAGTAAATCGGGGATATATGCATTATTAACAAAATCCGTAATTTTATTCATTCTAAATAGGATATCATCCATTCTGTGAGGATTGATCATATCTGCGATAGATGAAATTCCTCCGACGACGCAAGTTTGCGGATGCGGGTCTTTAGAGCCTAAAATCGCTATAATTTGCGCAGGTATCCTTAATATATTGAGGTTATCCAAATAGTGTGATGCTATTAAAAGGTTTCCTTCGGGCGGAAGCTTGTAAGACGGGTTTCCCCAATAGCCGCCTGCGAATGGACCGAGCTGTCCAGACTTAACGAAGGCGTTTAGCCTTGTTTTCACCTCTTCAAACCTTGCCAAACTTGCATTATAAGGAGTTTTAGTATAGGCATATGCTAAATCCATCGTTTTCTTCGGATTAGCACTAAGTGCAGAAACTATATCAACCCAGTCTAATCCTGCAAGCTGGTAAAAATGTATTAAGTGGTCTTGAACCATTTGCGTGCCTTTTAATATATTTCGTGCAATTCTTGCATTTTTCGGAGGGTGTATCCCAAGTGCATTTTCAACCGCCCATGTGGCAGCCTCATAATGGGAATAGGTACAAACCCCGCAAATTCTTTGAGCAAAAAGCCCTGCATCCTCGGGGGCTCTTCCGTTAAGTATGAGCTCTATGCCCCTGAACAAGGTGCTTGACGAATATGCTTCGGTTATTTCATTACCGCTGCCGTTAAGAATCGCCTCTATTCGCAGGTGACCTTCTATTCTCGTTATCGGATCAACTATGATCTTTCTTGACATACCCCCTCCGTATATTTCCTAATTTTCTTTATTTTTTATCGTCCTTACTTTTATCCTTTTCCGAATTGTTTTTCTCATTTTTAGATATTTTCTTTTTCTCTCTTTTCTTTTTGACACCCGTGTATATTGCATGAGCCGCAATTCCTGCGCCGGCAGCCCCAAAAAGTGCCGCACCGAATTCATCGGCGGTGGCCTCTACCATCGGGAGCGTAATTTTCGCACTTTCGTTAGGTTCTTCGAACGGGGTCATTCTATCCCAAAACTTCGGCTGGGAACACCCTATGCAACCATGTCCGGCCCTCATGGGAAAACTTAAATCCTGATTATATTCGACAACAGTGCAATTGTTCCACGTAAAAGGCCCCTTGCACCCCATCATGTATAGGCAATATTGTTTTTTTGCCCCGTCATCGCCCCAGTTTTTGACATATTCACCCGCTTCAAAATGCGCCCTTCTGTAACAGGTATCATGAAGTCTTTCGGAGTACGCCCAGAGGGGTCTCCCGATACTGTCAAGCTGCGGGGGTTTTCCTATCAATACGTATTCAATAAGCGTACCTACTAAATTTACTGCATTAACGGGGCAAGCAGGTATATTTATCACTTTTCTGTCCGTAACGGAGCTGAGACCGACGGCAGAGGTAGGGTTCGGATTTGCGGCGGGTATACCCCCGTAAGAGGCGCAATTTCCCGCTGCAATTATAACCCCGGCATTTTTAGATACTTCTTGGGTAATTTTTAATCCGGATTTCCCCTTTGCCCCTATCGTTAGGTATTTTCCGTCAAGACCCATTGGGATTGCCCCTTCAACCACCAGTATATATTTACCCTTATATTTTTTGACAGTTTCAACCATTCTCGCTTCCGCTTGATAACCGGCGGGAGCCATTATCGATTCCATGTAGTTGACGCTAACATAGCTGAGAATGATTTCTGCGGGTGTGGGATGAGCGGTTCTAAGAAATGCCTCCGTATTCCCCATACAGTCCGACATCTCGAGCCATATAAACGGGGTTCTCGTAAGTATATTGGCTGCCCTCGCCACTCTCGGCTTAAATATATACGGGAGCATCAGTGCCGATGTTACAAGAGATGTCCATTTAATGAAGTCTCTTCTTGTTAGTCCGTGTAAACCGAAAATATTTCCTATATTATCACTTTTGTCTTTTTCATCGTTAAAGTATTCTTTTTCGAGGTTATCCAATCGTTCGTCCGTCTTTCGTAAAACCTCATCGGGGTCGTCTGCGATGTTCCTTAGGGGGTCCCACTTAAGATTGGATTTACTATCTTTATTTAGTATCGGGGAAGAATTATCTTTTTTATTTTTTAAGGGTTGTTTTCCTTTGCCGTTTCCCATATAACCTCCTAAATTTAGAAATGAATCATAAATAAATTAAACTATTATCTTATAATTTTTTATTAAAGTCATTATATTTAGAAATTAAATGGTGTACAATGTCAATGGTACTATCTTAAAATATAAAATGTCAAGGTAAGATTTGTAAATATTTTTTTATGCATGAATTTTCTATAGCATTGGAAATAGTGGATACGCTTCAAAAAAATGAATATTTGGAAGGTGTAAAAAGTGTCGACGAGATAAAATTAAATATCGGCAAATACTCCGGGGTAGATAAAAATTATCTAATTTTTGCTTTTCAAAATTTAGATGACGAGAGGTTTAAGGATGTTTTGCTGAATTTTATTTCAAATGACGGTGATGAAATAACCATTCAGGAAATTCTGGTTGATTAATGATGTTGATGAAATGAAAATATAGCTTGCAGAATTATAAAAAATAAATAGATTTTAATGGGACATATTGCTATGCTAAATTCAAGTCGGAGGCGTGTCGGCAGGTCGTTATCAATTCAAAGAAACGCCCTTGAAACAAATGAGGCCATTGCAAATAAGAATAAAAGGTTATTCGGTAAAGCCTTCGTTATAAATTTTTTAAGTTCTCCCGGTTCGGGCAAGACGTCGTTATTGGAATCCATAGTACCTATTCTAAAATCGGACGGTTTTAAGCCGGCGGTTATAGAGGGAGATGTCGAGACGGATTTAGATAAAAAAAGAATAGATGAATTAGACATACCCGCATATCAAATTGTTACAAACGGGACGTGCCATCTGGATGCAAAAATGGTAAACGGCGCGCTCAATAATTTAAATAGAAAGGATGCGGATATAATATTTATAGAAAATGTGGGGAATCTTGTTTGTCCCACGTCATTTAATCTTGGCGAGGATATCAAAGCGGTTGTTCTTTCCGTAACGGAGGGCGACGACAAACCCTTGAAATACCCCGCCGCTTTTTACAAATCTAAGGTTATGATCATAAATAAAATCGACCTTTTGCCTTTTTTAGATTCAAGTATTACAAAGATAAAAGAGAATGCATTATCGGTAAATAAAGATTTGGCAATCTTTGAAACATTTTGCAAAAAGAATGAAAAAGCGGGAAATATTGAGAATAACGGATTATCCGATTTCATCTCTTTTATGGAGAATAATATTAACTCTAAGGTTTCTAAATAAAATAGGGTAGAATAACGATTGGGGCGAGAAAAAGATAAAATGCAGTATATATCGCCGACTTTACGATATAATTTAATTAGCGAGAGGTTTTATCATGTTTTCACACCTTTTTAACCCGTTGAGTTTCAAACAGAGGCTCATTCTTCTTTATGTATTTTTAATCTCTTTCCTCTTGTTTTCCGTAATTATCCTGGTTGAGAGGGCCGGTGTTTTTCCTGTTTTATTCAGTTTAGGTTTACTTGCCGTTTTCTTCGGTTTAAAACATGCGCTTGATGCGGACCATATTGCCGCCATAGACAATACCACCAGAAAGTTGATTAATGACGGTAAAAAACCGGTCGGAGTCGGTTTTTTCTTTTCGCTCGGGCATTCGCTTTCTATTTTTGTTTTAACGATAGTAACCGTTATCCTAGGGGAGTTCGTCGTCAAGGCATATCCGGTATTGGGCGGTATAAGCAATGTGCTTGGAACGGGGATATCGGCTTTATTTTTATATATAATTGCATTTATGAATTTGCTTATTCTTATAAGCATAATAAAAGTGGCAAGGAATTTTAAGAATGTCAGTAATAAGAAAATGGAAGAAGAGCTTTTAAAAAGAGGCTTTATGTTTCGTTTTTTCGGCGGAGTGATGAAACTTATAACGTCAAGCTGGCAGATGATTTTCGTCGGTATACTATTCGGTCTGGGTTTTGATACGGCCTCGGAAGTTGCGATACTTTCAATGTCGGCGGTATTTGCCTTATCCGGCAGACCGCTCATAGATGTCTTGACGCTGCCCTTGCTATTTGCTTCCGGTATGATGTTGCTTGATTCTACCGACGGTGTAGTAATGCAGTTTGCTTACAGCTGGGCGTTTTTAAATCCGATAAGAAAGATATTTTATAATATATCTATTACGAGTATCTCCGTTTTCTTAGCGTTTTGCATAGGAACGGTGGAAGCATTTCAGGTCGTAGGTTCTACGTTTCATTTAACCGGAGAGCCGTGGGATTTTTTGAATAACCTTTCTTTTGCGATGATGGGCGGAGCGATAGTCGGCATACTTCTGACGGCATGGCTTTTATCGTTAGGCGTATATAAGTTTGCCAAGATCGAATCAAGATATGACGAAAAAATATCGTAAAAATAACAAGCCTTAAATTTTAGAACGAAAATATATAATATACATTATGAAATCTTTAATTATATTAAATTCGTATCCGCCGTTTTATTGTTGTTTCTTAGCTAAGGATCAGGCGGACTAAAAATTATAAAAAGAATCCTCTTCCTTTACAAAATTTTCAAAAAATTATAAAATCTAACGACTATGGATTATAAAAAAGTCGGCGTCGACATAGAAGCCGGAAAAAGAGCGGTTTTTAATATTACCCCTTTAGTGAAAAGCACTTATACTAAAGGAGCAATAGACAGTTTCGGTTTATTCGGTTCCCTATTCTCTATTGGGGAGCTGAACTATAAAAATCCCGTTTTGGTTTCCGGTACCGATGGTGTCGGAACTAAGCTTAAGATCGCTTTTGTAGCGGATAAACATGATACAATAGGCATAGACCTTGTCGCAATGAGCGTGAATGATATTGCTTGTATGGGTGCTAAACCCCTTTTTTTCTTGGACTATATATCTACCTCCGGTTTAAATCCGAATATTATGGAAAAAATAGTTTCAGGAATAGCCTGCGGATGCAAAACGGCAAAATGCTCCCTTTTAGGCGGAGAAATGGCGGAAATGCCCTCGTTTTATCAAGACGGAGAGTATGATATAGCCGGTTTCGCGGTCGGTATAGTCGAGAAAAACGACATCATTAACGGCTCGGATATTAGGGGCGGAGATAAAATAATCGGCGTAGCGTCAAGCGGGCTGCATTCTAACGGTTATTCCCTTGCCCGCAGAATAATTTTTGACGAGATGGGCTTTAATATTGACACTCCTTTATTAAAAACAGGCAAAACCGTTAAGGAAGCGCTCCTTGAGCCCACTATTATTTATTCCGAATTGATACAGAAACTTAAAAGCAATTTTAAAATTAAAGGTATCGCCCATATAACCGGCGGAGGATTACGGGAAAATATCGTAAGGGTTCTTCCCGCGGATCTCATCGCGGAAATAGATAAACACTCTTGGGAGATTCCGGAACTTTTCATGCTGTTAAAAGAAAGCGGCGGACTTAACGAGGATGAATTTTATAAGGTGTTTAATGCAGGGATCGGACTGGCGTTAATAGTGGACGGAAGTGTAAAAAATGAGGTCGTTACCCTTATAAACGAGACGAGATATACGGATTTAACCATGTTCAATGCGCAAGAAATAGGTAGTATCGTTTGCCCGAAAAAACCCTCTAAAGATGCCGAAGTCATCCTTGTCTGAATTTTAATTTTATATAATATATATTACACTTATGCAAAAAAACTGTATTATACTGGCATCAGGCAACGGTTCTAATGCCTTAAATCTAATCGGTAAATTTTACGGTTGTAAAAATAGCGGCAGTAACAGCATAAACATAGTTGCCGTTGTTTCGAACGTACCGAATGCACCGGTCGTGGAAAAGGTGAGAAAAAATAAGCCGGAACTCCCTGTTTTCGTCATACCTTTTACTCATTTGTCTGAGAGGGATAGATTCGAGTGTGAACTTTATGATATCATTGGAAAATATGATATCGATTTTATAATTCTAGCCGGGTTTATGAGAATACTTTCTAAGGAATTTGTTTCAAAATTCTCCCATAAAATAATAAATATACACCCCTCGCTACTCCCCGCGTTTAAAGGAAGAGATTCGATAAAAAGGGCATACGGATACGGGGTGAAATATACGGGAGTTACCGTGCATTACGTAACCCCGGAAGTAGACTCAGGGGAGATAATATACCAGGAAGTCGTTAAGATAGAAGATACCGACGATATTGATTCGTTAGAAGCTAAAGTGCATAGTATCGAGCATAAAATTTACCCGATTGCACTGAAATCTATTATCGGCGATACGGTTTATAAATCATAAACAATAATCCTTGATATTGGTATTAATTTGAAATAATATGTCAATCGCAAATGATATATTCAAGAAATTAAAATTTGTATCTTATGTAGGTATTTTCGCAAATCTTCTTCTAACCATAGTAAAATTTTACGTAGGAATCGTGGGAAACTCCGAGGCTCTTATTGCGGACGGTTTTAATTCCCTCTCGGATATATTTGCGGGATTAGTTGTTTATATATCGTTTAAAGTGTCGAATAAGCCTCAGGATAAGGATCATCCCTACGGTCATGCAAAAGCAGAGATGATTGCGACTTTTATAGTATCGTTAATATTTTTTCTCTTCGGTTTTTCCGTTATAACGATTTCAGCCTTAAAAATATATTTTCGTCAGTTTCAAAGACCTGCTTTTGATACGTTAATAGTGGCGTTAGTCACTATAATTATTAAAGAAATTCTTTATAAATGGACATTGAGATGGGGGAAACTTTTAAAATCGACGGGGTTGATTGCAACCGCATATGACCACCAAAGCGACGTTATAGTGTCGGTAGCGGTGGTTATCGGAATTTTGTTTGCGATAGAAGGATATCCCTATATGGACCCCGTTGCAGGTATTATTGTCAGTTTTTTTATTTTTCGTTTAGCAGTAAAATTGATAAGAGAATCTATCGGCAATCTTATGGACGAGAGCCCGCCGGGCTTTATCGTCGATAAAATAAACGATACTATCGTGTCCGTCGAGGGTGTGGAAAAGGTTACGAATATAAAAGTCAGAAAGTCGGGGCCGTATCTTTATATAGACGTCGAGATAGAGATCAACCAGAATATGACCGTAAAAATGTCCCATAATATCGCCGAAAACGTAAAAAGCAGCCTTATAGCATCTAATCCTTACATAAACAATGTCATGGTACATATAAATCCGTCCAAATAGAAAAATGGCTTGAGGAGACGGATAAAACGGAAGGAAATCGCTATCTGACGCAGGGTTAATTATTTCTAATTTTTTTGAAATTTTTCAAGCTGAGACCATATTCATTAATCTTTTTTCGTAAAGTGTTCCTATTGATCCCCAAAAGCTTAGAAACCTTTAGCTGGTTATAATTGTGTAAAGTAAGTATTTCTTCAATAATAGTTTTTTCGGTCAGGTTCATTATGGATTTGTAGATATCATTTGTTTCGGTATCTTTAATCTTTTCTATGTAGCTTTTTATGCGTCGCTTTATTATGTCTTCAAAAGAGTCTGAGTCTATTCTTTTATCTTTTGCATATTTTTCTTTATTTATTACGGCATTTTCGTTATCCAATATTGCCCTAAAATCATCCGAGTTCAATATGAAGGAAGGAGACATGGCCATAACTCTTCTTATGGCATTTTCAAGTTCTCTTATGTTTCCCGGAAAGTCATATGATTGAAGGAAAGATAAGGCATCTTCGCTTAGCTGTTTTTCCGGCATATTGAACTCTTCGGCGAATTTTTTTATAAAAAAGTTTGCTAAAATAGATATATCGGATTTCCTTTCCCTTAAGGGCGGCAGTGTTATTTCAATAACATTTAGCCTGTAATACAAGTCCTCTCTGAATTTTGCATTTTTAATCAAAGATTTAAGTTTTTTGTTGGTGGCGGCAATGATTCTAATGTCTATTTTAACCGGCTTATTTGAGCCTATATGCTCGACTTCTTTTTCCTGTATTACTCTCAAAAGTTTTGCCTGCAAATTTAAAGGCATATCCCCTATTTCATCCAAAAAAATAGTTCCTTCGTTCGCGGCTATAAATTTACCGTCTTTTTTTTCATTTGCGCCGGTATATGACCCTTTTTCATGACCGAACAGCTCAGACTCGAGCAATTCCGACGGAACGGATGGAGTGTTTACGATGACAAACGGTTTGTCGCTCCTTGCACTGTTTAAGTGTATCGCTTTTGCGACCAATTCTTTTCCCGTACCCGACTCACCCAGAATCAATACCGTAAGATTATTATGAGACAGTTTGCCGATAGTCTTAAACACTTCCTGCATGGTTTTAGATTTACCTACCAGCAGCGTGTCTAAAAAATCTTCCGATTTTTCACTTACCTTGTTTATCGGATATTTATTCTTCTTTATCTTTTCAATTATATCGATGATTTCATCCAATTCGAACGGTTTTGTTATATAATCGTATGCACCCTGCTTCATCGCATCTATCGCATTCACCATAGTATTTTGGGCCGTCATAATTATAACGCTGGGCTCGACGGATAACTTTTTAGTATAAGATAAAACTTCCATACCGTTAATTTTCGGAATTCTTATGTCCAAAAATACGGCAAGGTATTCATTCTGCTCAATGTATGATATGGCCTCTTCTCCGTCGGATGCCGTATCGATGGAGAATTCGTTTTCGAGCAGTTTTTCCAATACATATACTATACTTTGCTCGTCGTCGACGATTAAAATTTTATGTTCTTTCATTTTATAAATTAAATTAAATAAGTGTCGAGTAAGTCATCCGAATGTACTTCGGAAATATTTTCAGGGATAGAAACAATGGAATTCATATAGCCGAGGGAGCTTATCATTGCCGACCCGTGTTTTTTGTAAATTTCCGAGTAGATAGAACCGTTTTTATAGTAAAGACGGGCTGGAATAAATTCTCTTCTTTTATTGGTTTTGGTATATTCGAAAGATGACCTTGATTTTATAATATGAGTAGGGTTATCCGCATTTATCAGGTTGTCTATAAACTGCCTGACAAACACCACTAAGCATGTATAAAACGCCATCGGATTACCCGGTAATATAAACACCGGTATTTTTTTAATAATGCCGAACGAAAACGGTTTAGCGGGCTTAATTTTTACCTGCCTAAATTTAATTTTGAATCCAAGGCTGCCGAGGGCTTCTTCAATAAAATCTTTATCTCCGAAGGATGCGCCTGCGGATGTTATAATAATTTTACTATTCTCTATCGCAGACAGCAGAGAGTTCTTAATATCCGCCAAGTTATCCTTGCACACCGCATTTTCCGTTATGATGCAGCCGTTTTCAGAAAGAAAATTCTCGGCTATTATCCCATTCGAGTTATAGATTTTGCCATATCTAAGTTTTTGGTTAAAACTTAATATTTCGTTTCCGGTGGATATTATAGAAACGGGTATCTTTTCATACACTTCAATTTTCTTAACATTACAGGATACAAGCAATGCAATAGTTTCCGGTGTTAATTTAGTATTTTTACTTAGAATTACATCCCCCCTTTTTATATCCTCTCCCTTTCTTCGGACGTTTTTATTCGGATTTATCGGAGATGTTATAACAAGATTATTGCCTACGATATTTGCATCTTCAACGGGTATGACGGCGTCTAATTCTTCCGGCATATACCCCCCGGTCATTATTTTAATTGCAGCCCGCTCGTTAACGGATTTTCTTGAAGTGTCGCCGGCATATATAACATTATTGTCTATATCTAATTTTAAGCTTTCTGCCGATACTTTAGATGTAATACCGGAACTTAAGGCATATCCATCCATAGCCGAATTGTTCTCCGTCGGGTAGTCCGATTTTGATATGGAATCGCAGTAAGAAATCCTATCCATAGCGTTTAATACGGATACCGTCTCCGATCTTACGCGTATAGATGTCGAGTTTACTATGTTAAAAGCTTCATCGAATGTTATCATTTTTAGTTTTTTAATTATTTAGTTATTTTTAGAATTTCTCCGGGATAAATTGAATTAGGATTTTTAATGCTATTATTCGCCATTATATTTTTAGCATTTTCATGAAATTTCGACGAAATGGCATACAGAGAATCCCCAAATGTTACTCTATAATAGAAAAATCCGTGATTTGCTTTAGAATGCTTATCGGCTACGTAAACATATTTAAAATAGGGATAGCCGCCTTTCAAGTATATTTTTTGTCCTGCACGAATATTATTTCCGTTAATATGGTTTATCGTCTTAATGACATTTAGCGGTACGTTATATCTTCGCGATATGCTCCATAACGTCATGCCCGGTCTTACTGTAACATAAGACAAGTAGGTATTGTTATTGTTACCGCCCCTCAAATGTGCCCCAGGGATAATAATCTTTTCGCCTATCCTGAGCATAGAACTATTATTAAGTCCGTTATATCGTTCCAATGTTCCAAGGGATACTCCGTACTTATATGCTATTCCCATAAGAGTGCCCCCGGGTTCCACGGAGTAAGTAATATTATTTTTATATCTTGAGTAAGATGCCTCAACAATTCGGGGTTTTCTGCTTATATATCTGCTGATATGCTTGAAGTTTCTGACAAAAATGCTATAATTTTCCGCCGGTATATTAAGCATAAAATTACGCTCCCTCGGTGGCGTTGCGTTTCTTAAGAGCTCCGGATTCATTTTTCTAAGCCTATATTCGGAAATACCCACACACTTTGCCAAGGCATATAGACCGACCGAAAAAGGAATGTTTACCTGTTTAAATCTCATCGGTTTCTCATATCTTAAATTATGAAATCCAAAATTTCCAGGGTCTTTGGCAATAATAGCTGCCGCAATTATCTTCGGAACGTATCTCCTTGTTTGACCGGGCAGCAGATACGGTCTATTTTGGGAAATCGTCCAAAAGGTACTGTCCGGATATGAAGCCAGTGCTCTTTCTATAGTTAATTCTCCGGAGTTGTATGCCGCTACAGCAAGATACCATGACCCGAATTTATTAAATAGATTTTTTAAATATCTGCCGGCGGCATAGGTAGATTCCACCGGATTTCTTCGCTCATCTACCCACCAATTCGTAGTCAAGCCGAACAATCTGCCGGTCGAGGGCATAAATTGCCACATTCCGCTTGCTCCCGCATAAGAATAAGCCTTTGGTGAAAAGCCGCTCTCAACCATCGCAAGATAAGCCAAATCATTCGGCAATCCTAATTTCTTAAAGGCCTTTCTAATCATCGGCATATATCTTTTTGATCTGAGAAGGGCATATATAAAAAATTTCCTGCCGGTGGTTCGGTAATAATGTATATAGTATATTATTTCCTTGTTTATAATCATCGGAAATATATGCGATATATTTTCTCGATAATTTTTAAAATTCCCATTCTTTGTTAAAAGCCCCGACATAGCCAAGCCGGAAGAATCAGGTTGCCTTTTTTTTAAAGCTTTTCCCGTCGAATCAGATTGCGGAACCTCTAACTTTTTTTTGCTGACGGTATTATTATCAAGAGCAACGACTGAAACCGGTGATACTACCGTTACCTTTGCGGAGCCGCCGTTGCTTATGCTATTTTTGCCTTTGTTGTAAGTCGTTTTGAATTGTATCCGTATAAAACCTTTATTGACGGCGGGATTAGACGCATAAGAATCGGAGAATAAAAATAAGGTGCATATTATGCATGCCGAAATAACGGTAATATATAACCGGCTTTTTTCAATATCGGTCGGCGATAGATGCATCTGTCATCCTTCTCAATAAGGTAGTTTAATATTAATTTATTAATCTGTCACCATGAGCAAACTAATACCATTTTATCATTTTAAAGAATTATAATGCGACTTAAAACAAATGTCAAACTTTATCGACAGCCTTATTGGCGACTTTATAAATTCTTGACAATTTTTCGTAAATTTGTTTTAGTATTAATTATACAATAGGGATGCTATTAATTCTATTTTAAAATATATATAAAAGAGGTTAAAAAATGCAAAAAAAGTATTTATTTGCACCGGGACCTACCCCTGTGCCGGAACGCGTTTTAGCCGACATGGCGCTTCCGATTGTACATCACAGAGCGCCGGAATATTCGGTCATACTTCAAGAGGTAAGGGATAATCTAAAATATCTGTTTCAAACGAAACAGGAGGTCTTAATATTTACGTCAAGCGGAACGGGGGCGATGGAGGGTTGCGTATCAAATCTTCTTTCGGCAGGAGACCATGCGCTTGCCGTAAGAGGCGGAAAGTTTGGTGAAAGATGGTTTGATATTTGTAAAGCGTATTCGGTTGATGTCAAGGCTATCGACGTAGAATGGGGGCATGCCGTTTCTCCGGAAGCCGTAGAAAAGGCCCTCAATGAAGACCCGAAAATAAAGGCCGTATATATTCAAGCATCGGAAACATCTACCGGTATTTATCATCCCGTGAAGGAAATTGCGGATATAATTAAAACAAGAGAAAATACCATTCTTATAGTAGATGCCATTACGGCTCTTGGAGTTGTTGATTTACCGCAGGACGAATGGTGTTTAGACGTGGTCTTGACGGGTTCTCAAAAGGCGCTTATGCTTCCTCCCGGGCTTGCTTTTGCTTCGCTTAGCGATAAAGCATGGGGTTTTGTCGAGAAGTCAACTCTCCCCAGATACTATTTTGACTTTAAGAAAGAAAAAAAATCGTTAGGAAAGAATCAAAACGCTTATACACCTAATGTTCAGCTTATAGTAGGTTTAAGAGAGATATTGAAGGAGATTAAAGAAGAAGGACTCGAAAAAGTTTTTGAAAGGCACGGAAGTCTCGCAAACGCCACGAGATTGGCAGTCCAGGCTATGGGATTAAAACTCTACACGGTCGATGAGCCCTCAAATGCTTTAACGGCAGTTTGGGCGCCGGAAGGCATAGATGCCGGAAAAATAACGAAACTTATAAGAGAAAAATATGGTATTACGATAGCCGGTGGTCAAGATGCCGCAAAAGGCAGGATATTTAGAATAGCCCACTTGGGTTATGCCGGATGTTTTGATGTCATAACCGCTATTTCCGCTTTGGAAGCGGTATTAAAAGAATTGGGTTATAAATTTGAACTATGTAGCGGGTTAAAAGCGGCCCAAAAAGCGCTTTTCGGCGAATAAGTCAAAAATATTTTTTTACTATAGGAGAGAAAAATGTTCAAGGTCCTTGTTAGCGATAAACTTTCAAAAAAAGGAACGGATATATTAACCGAAACGGGTGAGATTGACGTAGACGTTAGAACCGGATTGCGTCCGGAAGAACTAAAGGAAATCATCGGTGAATATGACGGTATAGTTATCAGGAGTGCAACTAAACTTACAGAAGAAGTAATAGCTGCGGCAAAAAAACTTAAGGTTATCGGAAGGGCCGGCAGCGGGCTAGACAACGTTGATAAACCCGCCGCAACGTCTGCGGGTGTTGTCGTTATGAATACGCCCGGTGGTAATACCATAACGACGGCGGAACTTACATTCGGGATGCTTTTGGCTATGTCGAGGCATATACCGCAGTCTTTTTTGTCTATTAAAGAGGGAAAGTGGGAAAAAAGCAGATTTCAAGGAACTGAGGTCTATGGTAAGACTATAGGCATTATCGGAATGGGCAATATAGGACAGGTGTTATATAGCAGAGCCAAGTGTTTTGGGATGAATGCAATGGGGTACGATCCTTTTTTATCTAAAGAAAAGGCCAAGGAACTCGGCATAAATCTTGTAAGTTTAGACGAAATATATGCAAAATCAGACTATATAAGTGTCCATACTCCTTTAGTAAAAGAAACCAAGGGTATGATAAATAAAGAAACTATATCGAAAATGAAAGACGGAGTTAAGCTTCTTAATATTGCGAGAGGGGGCATCATCAACGGAGAAGACCTCTATGACGCCTTAAAATCAGGCAAAGTTTCAGCCTGTGCTTTAGATGTTTTTGAAATAGAACCTCCCGTTAATAATCCGCTTTTAACTTTAGACAATCTTATTGCGACTCCTCATCTCGGAGCCTCTACGGAGGAAGCGCAGACTAACGTGGCTGTTGCTATTTGTCGTCAAATTGCCGATTTTCTTATACGCGGGACCATAAATAACGCTGTAAACGTTCCGTCTATAGCGAAAGAAGAAATAGAGATAATAGGTCCTTATCTGAATTTGGGAGAAAAAATAGGCAGATTGATAGGCAGTATTATAAACGGCGGCATTAAATCCATTAAAATAGATTATAACGGCACGGTTTCTTCGCATAACGTCGGCGCTGTCACGCCTAATATTATAAAAGGCATTCTTTATCCTATTTTGGGCGAAGATATAAATTACGTAAATGCAATGGAAGTAGCAAAGAAAAGGGGTATATCCGTTATAGAATCTAAATCCGGAGAGGTTTTGGACTATACAAGTACAATTTCTATTTTTGTGGCAACCGATATTAAAACGTTTGTTATTTCCGGAGCAATTTTCGGCAAAAAGAATCCGTGGATAGTCAGGATAGACGATTATTCCATTGAGGCCATCCCGGAAGGACATATATTGGTTATATTTAACTTAGATATGCCCGGGGTAATAGCCTCTATAGGGAGGGTTCTTGGTAAGAATAAGATTAATATAGCAAGAATGCATCTCGGAAGGCATACGGATAAGGCTATTTCTATTTTACAATTAGATTCCAGTGTTAATAATGCAGTTATTAACGAGCTTAAAGCCGAGCCAAATATAACCGATGCCAAATATTTAGAATTATAGTGAACAGAAAAAATATTATAATTCCTTCTCAGCCCCCGTCCGGGACAAGGGATTTTTTACCGGGTGAAGCAGAATTAATAGATAGAGTATCCGGTATATTGCTGGAAGAATTTTCAAAGTGGGGATATAAAAGGGTAATAACCCCCAGCATAGACTTTTTAAACTTGTTTCTTTTGAGTTCGGAAGCTGCGGAATTGTTTAAAGTTGCCGACATAAGCACTGGAGAATTGCTTTCTTTCAGAAGCGACTTTACGCCGCAAATCGGCAGAACTAGCTCCGTTTTGAGAAATACCTCCGTTTTGCCGTATAAATTTTCTTACTGTGGGCCTGTTTTGAGAAATTTCGATCCTGTTTTAGGCAAGCCTCGTGAAATATGGCAGGTCGGAGCCGAGTTGATAGGACCCGAAAGCCCGGAAAGCGATGCCGAACTTATAATAATGGGCATAGAATCGTTAAAACGGCTTAATATCAAAGATTTTAGCGTTGATATAGGGAATGTCGAGTTTTTCAGAGGGATTGTTTCCGACATAGATGAATCCGTCAGAAAAAAAATAGAAGAATTTATTCTTAGAAAAGATTCTTCCGGCTTAAACGGTTTTCTCGCCGGAGTGTCTCTACCTTCCGACAAAAAGGAAGTCATTAGTGAGTTGCCGTTTATATTCGGAGAAAAGTCCGTTATTAAAAAGGCGTGGAAAATGGCAAGCAACGAAGCGGCAAAAAATGCCATAGAGACATTAGAACGGGTTGTTTCTTATATAAAGTCATATAAACTAGAAGAATATATTACGATAGATTTGGGAGAAATCAGGGGATTAAACTATTATACCGGAACTATTTTTGAGTGTTTTATGCCGCACGTCGGTTATGAGATATTCGGCGGGGGTAGATATAATAATCTGATAGGAATGTTCGGCGAAAATTGCGCCGGAGCGGGATTCGCGATAAATTTGGATATTCTCGGTAGATATGTGGATTCTTGTGCGCCTAAAAAAAAGGATTTTCTCGTTTTTAATAAAACATCGGATAAAAAATCGGAAGCCAAGATTGTCATGTTTTTGCGTAAAGCGGGTTACTATGTCGAGTCCAATTTTATGGATTACGGTTATTTAGAAGTTATACAATATATGCAGGAAAATAATATGGAGAATATAATATATATAAATGAGGATGCGATTCTTTTAAAAAATATCAATACCAATAAAGAAGAAAAATTTAAAACCGTGTCCGATATGCAAAAATATATGAGAACGTTTAAAAATTAATTTATAAACAAGGGATTTATGAGAAAGAAAAATATTATTGTCGTAGGTTTTCAATGGGGAGACGAGGGGAAAGGAAAAATAGTCGATTTATTAGCTAAGGATGCAGACATTGTAGCCCGTTATCAGGGCGGAAATAATGCAGGGCATACCGTTGTCAGCGGAGATTTAAGCCTTGTATTCAGGCTCGTTCCCTCCGGAATATTAAACGACAAAAAAATTTGCATTTTGGGCAACGGTGTTGTCATTGACCCGATGGTTTTATTGGAAGAATTGAATACCTTACGAGAAATAGGGATAAATACCAAGGGCAGGTTTTTTATTTCATACAAATCGCATATAATAATGCCGTATCATAAAAGGTTGGATATAGCAAGGGAAAGGCTTAGAGGTGCCGGCATGATCGGGACGACCGGAAGGGGCATAGGTCCGACGTATGAAGACAAGGTCGCAAGGCTCGGCATACGCGTCGCAGACTTGTTTGATAGGGATTTATTGTATGAAAAAATTTCATTAAGTTTAAAAGAAAAAAATTATCTCTTTAAAAACATTTTAGATGAAGAGATATTTAATCCGGATGATTTAATAGAAAAATATTTGGAATACGGCACGAAAATAAAAGAGTTTTTAATCGACTCGTCAAGCTACATCAACAAGAAGCTTGAAGATGGGCTGAACATTATGCTTGAAGGGGCACAAGGGACGTTTTTAGATGTAGACCACGGCACATATCCGTATGTTACTTCATCTAATACCGTTGCAGGTTCAGCTCTTTCTGGAGTCGGTCTGGGACCTACGAAAATTGACGAGGTAATAGGTATAACAAAGGCATACACGACAAGGGTAGGGGAGGGTTCTTTCCCCACCGAGCTTAAAGGAAAGGCCGGCAGTTTAATAAGAGATAAGGGCGAGGAGTTCGGCTCGGTTACCGGAAGACCGAGAAGATGCGGCTGGTTTGACATTAATTTAATTAAAGAAGCAAAGCGTTTAAATGGCGCTACCGGAATGGTTATAACTAAATTAGACGTATTATCCGGGTTGGAGAAAATAAATATATGCACGGGTTATATGCTGAACGGTTCCGTCATAGATCATCTGCCTTATTCTGTAGCAGATTACAAAAAGATAATTCCTGTTTATAAAGAGATGCCGGGATGGGAAGGAGAAATATCTGACATAAAATCCTTTAACGATCTTCCGGTTAATTCTCGGAAGTATATTTTAAAAATAGAGGAACTTACCGGTTTGCCTGTTAATATTATATCTGTAGGTAAAGAAAGAACGCAGACCATAACCTTAAAAAGCATCTTTTAGGACGGTTAATTGTATTGCGAGCAATTTTATAATACGACATTATCGCCGGATTATTCTCTTGAAGTACGCTTTATGGCTTTTCAGTCATATTTGACCGCCCCCCGTCTTTTTCGTCAGCTGAATGATACGGGATATTCTTTTGCCGATAAAACCGTAGCCGACATCGGAACCGGATTAGGAATATTGCCGTATTTGCTTAGAAACGAAAATGCCTTGAATATTATAGGTATAGATATAGATAGAAATTCCTTAATGGCGGCGCTTTCGACGACGCGTGCCGAAAATATCGGCTTTATAAATGCGGACGGACATAATATGCCCGTTAAAAATTCTACTTTTGATATAATTTTTTTAAGATATATTTTTCAGCATGTAAATCTATCCGCTTGTTTTCTTTCCGAGATAAAAAGGACGATGAAAGATGGAGCGACATTAGTCGCAATAGATATAGACGACTCCTTAAATGTATTTTACCCCGATTTGCCGGATAGTTCAAAAAAATTATTCAAGGCTTATTCCGAATATCAAAACCTTGAAGGCGGGGACAGGTTTATTTCAAAAAAACTACCGGCTTTTTTTTCATCTGCCGGCTTTTCAGAAATAAAAGTAAAGCCTTACGCTACGGTATTTTTTAAAGAAAAAGATGACCGTTGCCATTTTCAAGCATTAAAAAATGCCTTCCTATTAGTTCAAAATGAACTGGAGATTATAAAGAATGAACTCTTCAATAAAAAGCTTATCGGCAGATTAGAATTTCATAAAGGTTTAAACGATTATTTTAAGTTCTTAAATTCGGAGGATAATCTATTTATCTCTAAAACCGAGTTCTTAATAATGTGTAAAAAATGATTGGATGAAAACGGAATTTTGGGCTTTTATTGCGATAAATCATAGGGAGATTTTGAAATTTACAAGACAGAGGTCAAGGCTTATTACCGATCTTTCCAGGCCGGTTATATGGCTCTTGTTCGTCGGTTTCGGGATATCCACGATGGTTACTATCAAGGGCGGCTCTTATATGCAGTTTGTTTTCCCAGGCATACTCGTCATGACCGTTCTTTATAGGTCTATTTTTTCGTCTATTTCTATAATCTGGGATAGGGAGTTCGGAGTTCTTAAAGAGATACTTGTTTCGCCCATTTCGAGAAAAACGTTCGTGCTGGCAAAAATTACGTCGGGAGGTATTATCAGTACGATTCAGGCAATGGTAATACTTGTATTTGCACCATTCTTGGGAATACAGATAACAGTGAATGTTTTTATTCTTACGGTACTGTCGCTTTTTTTAATTGCGTCTTCAGTCACGGCATTCGGAATAGTGATAGCTTCCAAAATGACCTCTTTCGAGGGTTTTAACGCTATAATCAACCTGATAGTTCAACCTATGTTTTTTATTAGCGGAGCCCTTTATCCGATAAAGGGATTTCCTATTTTTTTAAAAATACCCGCTTATATTAATCCGGTCACATATTCGGTAAATTTGCTGAGGTATATTTTTTTTCATAACAAAAAAATATCTTTTTTTACACCCGGAACATCAATTTTATTAGATTTATCTTTTATTGTTTTCTTTTTAGTTTCAATGGTCGTTCTTTCCGACTATTTTTTTGAAAGAGAAGATAATTAAACAATTCCATAATTTGAAAACATGAGAATTAAATTTTTTAATGTTTTAAAAAAATCGATAAGAAAAATAAAGGTCAATAAGCCCTTTAAAAAGAATGGCTTTGTTATATTTCAGATTGACGGCCTCTCTTATAAGGCGATAAAAAAGGCATTATCGCTTAAGTTGATGCCGCATTTGCAAAAAATGATCGATTCGGACGATTATTCTTTCGGAAGGTATTTTATGGGGGTTCCGAGCGACACACCCTCTTTTCAGGCAGGACTTTTGTACGGCGATAATAATGACGTGCCGGGGTTCAGATGGATAGAGAAAGAAACGGGACGCGAGATAATATTTAAGCAGCCCGATAGCGCCGGCAGGGTTGAGGAGTTGCTTGCCGGAAAAAACCCGGGGCTTTTGACCGGCGGTTCAAGTTACGTCAATCTTTTTTCGGGCGGAGCATCGCGTTCTACTTTTACCCTCTCCACATTCTCTATCCGTTATTTGTTCAAAAGAAAGGTTCGTAACTTTGATATTTTTATAGTATTTATTTTTCATATTTTTACCTTTTTAAAAACATTTTTCTACGTATTTTTCGAATTTTTGTTAGAAATATGGGAACGAATTATGGATGCCGTAAAAAAGAGAAAAGTTCGTCCGGAAGGTTTTTTCCCGTTTGCAAGGGCAATGTCTAATGTTATATTTAAAGAAATAGAAACATTCGGGGCAATAATGGATATATCGCGGGGGGTTCCCTCTATTTATTTGGATTACATAGGATACGACGAGCTTTCTCATCATAGGGGTCCGTACTCACTCAGTGCCTTAAGAACGTTAAAGGCCATAGATAGAAAGATACATCATATTTACAAAGAAATATCTAATTCGGAAAGGAATTATGATTTTTTTATCATATCCGATCACGGACACACTCCGTCTATCCCTTTTTCCGAATTGAATAACGGCAAAAAATTAAAGTCCGTGATTGAGTATTGCATGCAGGCGGATGATATTAAGATTTTTGAATTCGATACGGGATACAATATTTTTTTTAAGCAATTATTTTTATATATAAGTGATTTCTTCAAAAGAGGTACCTGCAATAAAATTTTAAATAAGGTTTTTGGCAGGATAGAATCACGCAAAGCGAACGAACGCGAAAAATACGACGAAAAATTGAGCTGGGAGAGAAGTAAAATAGTCTACATTATGAATTCCGGTCCAATGGTCAATATATATCTTTCCGGTAAAACGTCGAAAGTGTTTGTCGAAGAAATAGAAAGAAATTTTCCGAAACTGATAGACATGTTGGCGAATACCCCGGGTATAGGGTTTGTTATCGGAATGAACGGTAATGCCGAGGTTGTTGCATATGATAAAAACTTTAAAAAATTTCATAATCTCTCCCGCTTTTTCAGCGACAATGCAAAGTCGTGTGCGACGGTGAGAAACATTATGAATAATTATAAAAACGATAAAGAAAGGAATGATGTGTTTTTATCCGTGGAAAGGTTTTGTAAATTTAAAAACTCGGGGGATATAATATTATTTGGAGAATACGACGGCGACAATGTGGTCAATTTCGAAAATCAAATGGGTGCTCACGGAGGCATAGGCGGCGAACAGAATATTCCGTTTGCCGTTTGGCAGAAGAGTGTATCGCTGGATTTCAGAACCGTTAATAACCCTTGCAAAATTTATGAATTTTTGTATAATAATTACGTAAAGTAGTTTTCCGTTTTTAAATAAATGTTACCGGTAAAAATAATGTACATCTGATGTCCGAATTAAGGCAAGATCCTACTACGAGAGAATGGGTTATAATTTCTACGGAAAGAAGAAGAAGGCCGCATGAGTTCGACAGTGCTTCTTCTTCTAAAAAAGAGGCCGCTTCAAACCTTTCGGAATATTCTTCCGATTGTCCGTTTTGTCTCGGTAATGAATATCTTTCCCCGCATGAACTGGCATCTTATAGGACATTCGGGACAAAACCCAATTCAAAGGGGTGGTGGGTCAGGGTAGTTCCAAATAAATTTGCCGCTCTTTCTCTTGACTATGGGGATAACCTTGCTTCTAACGAAAAAACAAGGGGTATTAATACAGACTTTACCGGATATTTTTTCCCGAGGGCGATGGAGGTTTTCAGGGTAAAGCCCGGGATAGGTACCCATGAAGTTATTGTTGATACGCCGAAACACAATGAGCAGATGTCTTTTTTTTCGGATAAACAGGCTCAAGAATTATTCTTAATGTATAGAGAAAGATATTTGAGCTTAAATAGCAATCCCAAGTTCAAATATATCATAATATTCAAAAATCACGGCGTAAATGCCGGAACATCTATCGTCCATTCGCATTCTCAGGTTATTGCCACTCCGATAATTCCTCTATCCTTAAGGAACAATATATCACAGGCAAGGTTTTATTACGACGAGGTCGGCAGGTGTATCTTTTGCGATATGATACAGTCTGAAATAGTTGACGGAAGGAGGATTATTTTACAGACGGACGATTTTATCGTTTTTCATCCCTTTGCATCGGCAAGCCCGTTTGAAACATGGATAGCTCCCCTATCCCATGAGCCGTGTTTTGCAAACGTATCCGTGGAAAAAGCCAAAACCCTCGGTGTTGTCGTGAAAAAGGTTCTTAAGGGTATGTATCAGGCGTTAAACGACCCTGACTATAATTTTGCATTTAATAATTCACCTATTGCAGATGAAAAAGAGGATTATTATCACTGGAGTTTAAGGATTATTCCAAGGTTAACTATGAAAGCCGGTTTCGAGATCGGAACGGGCATGTCTATAAACACGGCTATTCCGGAAGAGACTGCCGAATTTATGCGGGGGTTTATAAAAAATTTATGATTAATATTTTAGAACGGTATGACTCTGTAATTTTTGATTTGGACGGAACCCTAATAGATTCTTTTGAAGCTATTAATGAAGCTTTTAACGAAGTGTTTTCAACATTTCGGGATAGAAAGATATCCTTTAAAGAATCTAATTCTTATGTGGGTGTTCCCCTTGAGTGTCTTCTCGGAGAACTTTTCGGGAAAGAAAATCAGGATGAAGCTATAGATATTTTTAGAAACAAATATAAAGAGGTATGTTTCGAAAAAACATCTCTGATTAAAGGCGTTAAAGAACTGCTTGTATACCTGAAGAAAAAAGGGAAGTCCTTGAGCGTTGCGACTAATAAGACCGGGTCCATCTCCAGGGAACTATTGGATTATCTAAAAATAAACGTCTTTTTCGATTATGTTTACGGGGTATGTGACGGATTTGAGGGAAAACCTTCTCCTGAAATAATACATGAAATAATCCAAAAGACCGGTATTTCTAAAATATCGACCATACTGGTCGGGGATTCGCCTATAGATATAATGACCGCGAAAAATGCCGGTATTCCGATTTTTAGCGTTGCATCCGGAAATCATTCCTATGATGAACTTGAAACGTGCAATCCGGATTATTTATCTATTTCTATCTCCGGATTGGCACCCGGTGGCGTAAAATGATTCATATCGGAGAAATAGATTATCTGAATACGTATCCGATATATTATTATTTAAAAAAGAATATTTTGGATAATCCGGAAATAAATTTTTTGGAGTTTGTTCCGGGTACGCCTGCTTTTTTGAACAGAGAGCTTCAATGCGGTAACGTAGATATAAGTCCTTCGTCGTCGTTTTATTATATTTTAAATTATGAATCTTCTTATATCTTTAGCGATCTTTCCGTAAGTTCTAAAAAAAGGGTTAAGAGCATATATCTGTTTTCGCCTATACCTATAGAGGATTTTAAAGATGACGAGACCATATATGTAACCCCCGAGACGCTTACCTCTTTGAATTTATTAAAGGTCCTATTAGCGGAAATTTATAAATTAGACTTAGATAGACTTAACTTTGTTACCTTACCTCCCAACGATAGGCTCGAATTAGATTTAAAATATAGCGGTAACGGAATCCATGGGGGAAGTTTTTTGCATATAGGAAATAATGCGCTAAAATTTAAAAGATATATTTCTGAAGATTATTTCGCTTACGATTTAGCGGATTTATGGTATAAATTTACGGGCTATCCCTTTGCTTTCGCACTTTTCATTATGAGAAAGAATTCTTATAATGCCGATAAAGGTGAATTCGATATTCTCCATAAATATCTTATAGCCTCTAAGGAAAAAGCAGTTTCAGGGTTTGAAGAAGTTGCCGCCTCAATATTGGGACGAGATAAATATAAATTTATATCCTATGAAGAGCTTATGGATTATTGGACGGAATGCCTTAGTTTCGATTTTGGAGAAAAGGAAATTGAAGGCTTTAACATTTATTCCGATTTATTATATAAAAATAAACTGATACCATCCATCCCGACCCTTAATTTCGTCTAAAATTTTCAGGAGGGTTCTTCAATCTCCGGCAGTATAAACGAAAAAATAAATCCGTTGCCGAGGTTACTCTTTACTACTGCGCTGCCCTTAAGGAGTATAAGGGTGTGCTTGACGATCGCAAGCCCAAGCCCCGTCCCTTTATGCCCGGCGGTATGCGAGCTGTCGACCCTGAAAAATCTTTCCCCAAGCCTTAGAAGATTGGTATAATTAACACCTATCCCCGTATCTTCTACGGAAAAGAAAAGGAATTTTTCGCAACCTTCTTTTAACGGAAGATTGTTCCATAAGATAGAAGCATCTTCTGGTTCCGATATAAAACTATGTGCCGTTTTTGCATCTATGATATACCCTTCTAATTTTACGATACCCCCCTTTTCCGTATATTTCACAGCATTTTGAATCAGGTTCGTAACAATCTGATTAAATTTTGAGGAGTCTGAAGTAAAGGATATATCTAAGATATTATTGTTTATATCTATTAATTTCTCTTTTATTTCCTTTTCGAATAGAATCAACGAGTTTTCCACGCTTGATTTGATATTTATTTTCTCATATTTTACGGGTGATTTCCCTGTTTCCGTGTTGGTCAAGGTTATCAAGTCGTCCACAAGATAATTAAGCTTTTTCGTATGATGTTCTATTATATTTATAAACTTAATACTGGTTTCGCGATTTTCAATTGCGCCGTTTTTTAAAGTTTCCGCAAAACCCATTATAGCGGTAATGGGAGTTTTTATTTCGTGAGATATATTTTGAATAAATGTTGTTCTTGCATTTTCAATTTTTTGAAGGTATGTTGCATCTTTTACTATGACGGCATATTCGTCGGATGTGCCGATTTTAAATATTGTACAGTTGACTATTTTTTCTTCTGCTCTATCAAAGTATTTAATTTTTTTTTCTATAAAATGAATATCGTTACTTGCGATTATGCTGTCTACTAAAGAATTAAGTTCGAAGCTTCTTATTAAAAAGTCAAATCTTTTAACGTTTGCGGGTATTGCCGCCGACCTGATATTTTTATTAAAAGCGGGGTTTACGAATATAACATTTTTATCCCGGTCAATGACGGCTATACCGTCATTCAGATTGTTAAGCACCTCCAAATATCGGTTTATTTCTTTTTCATGCTCCCTTAGCTTATTTTTATTGAATAAGGTTTTAATCAATATATTTTCATTTATTTTTCTTGATAAAAAAATATATAAAAAAAATATAAATAATGATAATATTGAAATATAAAATATAAATGACAGTGAATAATTCATAGATGAATTTTATATTATATTATTAATATTTTCCACAAAAATTAATGGACAAAAAAATAAAAAATATAAAAGTCAGTGTTTCCACGGTATTGCTTTCATTTTTTATCATTTCCTATTTTGACAATTCTTACCGGTTTTTAATAGAGATTAACAAATATTATTGCTTATTCGTATTTGATATAATAATTAAGTTTAAAGGGATAGCGAAATATCCGACATATCAGGAGAATATTTCATGTATGAATTAAAGGTTACGTCCGGTTTTTCGTCCGCCCATGCCCTGAAGGGATATAACGGCAAATGTGAAAATATCCACGGGCATAACTGGCAGGTCGAACTCATAACAGTATCGGATATGCTTAACGATATAGGTTTAGTCATAGATTTTAAACTGCTTAAAAAATACCTAAATGAAATAATGGAGATGCTGGACCACAAATTTATAAATGAAATAGACTTTCTTAACGGCCTTAATCCCTCCGCAGAAAATATTGCAAGATTGATATACGAGGAGTTTGAAAAAAAGATTAAGGTCGGCAAATATGTCAATATCAGCGTAAAAAGGATAAATGTTTACGAGACCGCTTCTTCTATGGCATCTTATTACAAAAGCTGATTGGCTAAAGTTTATTAATGGCGCATTAAATAATTCTATATAATTGTTTATTGAGCATTAAAAGGGCGGTACGTAAAATAAATTGACTATAGACAATACTACTGTGAAACAGAAAAATAATATTTATTATTATATCGCAGGTTTAATTTTAGTAGCATCCGTTTTCATATTTTTTTTATTCTATATGACGGTTGCCGGAAGAGAGAGAAAGCTGAATTTAGCGGTAATAGGTAAGATTAATAAACTCAAAACCGTGCAGGGAAATATTGCTAAAAATATAGACGAAGTTAAGGATATAAAGGTTACGGCTTTAAGATACGAGCATTCTCTAAATGAAAATTCTGAATATTTTGCTTCCGGGATTGCAGGGGCGTCCAAAAAGTATAAAATAAAGTTAAATTATGTTAAATTCATTCGCATAAATAAAAGTAAGGATATAAATCGTTATTCTTTTGAAATCGCAGGACACGGGAAGCCTGCAAATATATATTTATTTATAAAGATGTTAGAATTTAACTATAATATAATATTAGAAAAATTTACAATAACTAAAAGCAGGCGGAATACCGATTACGCCTCGTTTAAATCCGATTTATTCGTATATGCCATTAAAAAAACGATAGTCTTACGGAGTATAGAAAAATTAAAGGGTAATCCTGTACCTCCGCCGGAACGCGCCGGTATGATAAACCCGTTTGTTTACGTAGCTCCCGTCGAAAAACCCGTTAAAAAAATAGGGAAGCATATTGTTATATATAAAAAGAGTGTCACTAAGAGTGCTTATAAAAAAATATCGATAATATTGCACGAATCTAAACCTGAAGAGTCAGACGCTTATAATAAGAAAGGGGTTTTATTATTCTTAAGGGGTGATTTTAACGGGGCAATGGCTTTCTTTAAGCATGCTATCGCCTTAAATCCACACAATTATAAGGCATTGTCTAATGCCGCTCTTGATAATTACGAAAGAAAAGATTACAATGATTCCATCTTTTACGCAAAAAAGGCATTAAGGCAAAAAGAGTTATGGCAAATTAATTTTATACTTGGATTGGCTTATTTACGAAATAAAAATTTTTCCGCTAGTCTGTATTATTTTAAAAAATCGTCAAGGTTAAATCCCTTAAACGATAAAATTAAATATTATTTAAATATTGCAAGAAATAAACGATAAATATTAATGAAATTATTTTATTAAAAATATTATTTTATTGAGGTAATTTAATTATGAATGTTAATTTTAAAAAAGTAATAACTTACGGAGCAGTTTTATTTTTATTCTTTTTGTTGATTCAGGCAGGCGTTAAGAGCGGTTATGCTTTTACCACCATTACTATTATGCCGGGCAAGCTGAATAACCTTAGAATAAGTGCGCCCCAAAGGGTAGCGGCAGGGAATAAATTTAAGGTAAAAATAGTGGCATTAGACGATTACGGAAATATTATTGCGAATTTTTCTAAAAAATACGAAGGGTTGAATATAGGAATAAGTGTAGGCAATAGTCATAATACGGAACGATTGAACATTCCGGCGTCGGAATTTAAAAACGGAATCATTAATTTTAATCTTTCGTATAAAAAAGCGGGGAAGATAACCGTCTCATCTTCTTTCGAAGGGATTCAAGATTCAAGCCTACCCATACATATAATGCCGGGTGCTTTTCATAATTTAAAAGTAGTTTCTCCGGAAAAGGCAATAGCCGGAGAGCCTTTCGGCGTAAAAGTATATGCCGTGGATCAATACGGCAATCCGGTTGATTTTATGCCTAAACCCAAGGGAAGTATAAAAATATACCTTACCGGCGATAATTTTAAAATTCGTCCCAGGGTTGTTCCTACCGGTTATATAAAAAACGGTATAGGGAAATTTAGTTTTATTTCGGATAGGTCGGGTTTAAGCCAACTTAATTTTGAAATCAATTACGATGGAGCGAATCATGTTTTTATCGGTAAAGATATCGATATAATGCCGTCTTCTTTTGATAATTTCCTTATATCGACCAATATTTCAGAGGTTCCTGCAGGTAAGCCGTTTATTATTAAAATTATTGCCGTAGATAAATATAGTAATGTCGTCAGCGGTATAAGCGGGGTGAAAGGGAAGGTCAGATTGGTATTAGTTTCCTCAAGGGGTATTGAAAGAAGCAGTTTATTCAGTTTCAAATCTTTCAATAAAGGTATTGCTTTGGTAAAGACCGTATTTAATAAGGTCGGTACATTTTCTATATATGCAAAACCGGCAGGAGTAAACTTAATGAAACTTAAGAAGCCCAAGTCGGTTAATAATAAAATACCGGCGAAGAGTCTTCTTTTATATAAGTAATCTATAGTTATTATTCGCGGATTACTTTCCGGTTTAAAAAACAAGAAAAAAATGTTATACTGAAAAACACGCGTGTATTGGCAATTAGGCGGCATAGCCAAGCGGTAAGGCAGAGGTCTGCAAAACCTTTATACCCCGGTTCAAATCCGGGTGCCGCCTCCATATATATTCTATGAGGTATCGATTTGTATGTATGAGATAGTCGTGAAAAAAAGTTTAGGGGAGGGGGTAAATTTATACGGCATATATGCCCCTGACATTGCCTCAAAAGTTTTACCGGGGCAGTTTGTAATTTTAAGGGTTAGCGATAAAGGCGAAAGAGTGCCGATTACCGTCGCGAATGCCGATAAAAAAGAAAAAACCATTACTATAATGGTTCAAACGCTTGGAAAAACAACCCATATGCTTAGCGAATTGAATAAGGGGGATAGCTTGTCCGACGTAGTCGGTCCGCTCGGAGTTCCGACGGAAATCGAAAAATTCGGTACCGTAGTATGTATAGGCGGAGGTTTTGGAATTGCCGCAGTTTATCCTATAGCTAAGGCGTTAAGAGACCTTGGTAATAATGTTATTTCCATAATCGGAGCAAGAAGTAAAAATCTTCTTTTAATGGAAAACGAAATGAGATCGGCGAGCAGTGAAATTCTTATTGCGACGAATGACGGCAGTTACGGCACGAAAGGAATTGTTACAGATGTTTTGAGGCGGCTTATATATGAAGATAACTTGCCGATTAACAGGGTTGTTGCAATCGGACCGGTGATTATGATGAAAGCGGTAAGTGATTTGACAAGGGAGAGGCATATAAAGACCATGGTTAGTTTGAACCCGATAATGATAGACGGAACAGGCATGTGCGGCGCATGTAGGGTTCTTGTGGATAATAAAATTAAATTTGCCTGCGTGGACGGACCGGATTTTGACGGTCATCTTGTCGATTTTGATAATCTTATGAGTAGGCTTAAATTTTATAAGGAAGAGGAAAAGGCTTCCTACGAGTGCCATATGAAGGAGCACCATAATAAGGTATAAATAAATGTTTAATAATGGAATAAAGAAAATAAGGCATGGATAAAAACGAAAGCAAACCCTTTGACGCAAAAGAAAGACTTAAAATTAAAAGGCATGAGATGTCTTCTCAACCCTCCGAGGAAAGAAGGCGTAATTTCAAGGAAGTTCCATACGGATATTCCCCGGAAGAAGCGGTAGAAGAGGCAAAAAGATGTATACGGTGTAAAAAACCTTACTGCATCGAAGGGTGCCCGGTTAATATCAACATTCCGGCATTTATAAAGCTTATTGAGGACGGAGATTTTCTTGGGGCTGCAAAAAAGATCAAAGAAACTAATTCTTTGCCGGCGATATGCGGCAGGGTTTGTCCCCAGGAGGATCAGTGCGAAAAAGTTTGTATCATAGGTAAAAGAAAGGATACGCCGTCCGTTGCAATAGGTAATTTGGAACGGTTTGCCGCAGATTACGAGGCTGAGCACGGCAATGTCCATATTGAAATAAAAACCGAAAAAGATAAAAAAATAGCGGTGGTCGGGGGTGGACCCGCGGGTCTAACCGTAGCCGGTGATTTGCGTAAAATGGGATATTCCGTTTCGATATTCGAAGCGCTTCATCAGATTGGCGGGGTTTTGATGTATGGAATTCCGGAGTTTAGGCTTCCGAAAGATATTCTCATGAGAGAACTGAATGTCCTTAAGGATATGGGCGTTAAAGTGTTTACGAATGCGGTTATAGGTAAGACTATTACCGTAGATGAACTTCTTGAAGAGAGGGGTTACGACGCCGTTTTTATAGGAACCGGTGCGGGGACACCTAAATTTCTTAATATTCCGGGTGAGGAACTTAATGGGATTTATTCCTCAAACGAGTTTCTTACAAGGGTTAATTTAATGCGCGCATATGATAAATCGGAATACGATACGCCTATTAAAATCGGCAAAATGCTCGTAGTTTTCGGCGCGGGTAACACTGCGATGGATTCGGTAAGGACGGGATTAAGACTTGGATACGACGATGCAAGGGTTTTTTACAGACGGTCCAGAAAGGAGATGACGGCAAGGCTTGAAGAGGTTCACCATGCGGAGGAAGAGGGAATTAAGTTTGAATTTTTAATAAACCCTGTTAGATTTATAGGAAACGAGAGTCAGAATGTTACTGCGGTAGAATGTTTAAGGATGGAGCTTGGAGATCCCGACGAAAGTGGAAGGAGAAAGCCCGTTCCTATAAAAGGTTCCGAGTTTACTATAAGCATAGATGCTGCGGTTATAGCTATAGGGACAAATGCAAATCCCATTGTTCCAAACTCTACGCCGGGGATGGATTTAAATAAATGGGGACACATAATCGTGGACGAAAATACGGAAAAAACCACGAAAAAAGGGGTTTTTGCCGGCGGAGATATATCAACAGGGGCGGCAACGGTGATACTTGCTATGGGGGCAGGTAAAAAAGCCGTCGTTGCCATAAATGAATATTTAGAAACCGGTATATGGTAGTTTTTTAGATTATTAATATTGTTATTCGCTGCACATTTTTTGATTAGTTTAGCCGGGGTGGCGGAAGTGGTAGACGCAAGGGACTTAAAATCCCTCGGAACTTAGTTCCGTGCCGGTTCGATTCCGGCCCTCGGCACCATAAACAGGTTAAGCTAAATTAATATATTTTAGAAATTAAGAAATATAAAGTGTTTATTGTTTTTCTGTCGGGTGCTTTTTAATACAGATATTATATGACACTTAGGTAAACTGAGATTTTTTTCTCTATACAATCTGATTTTTGGGGTTCATTATAGGGATTTAAATGCATATGGTTTTATGCGTTGGCTTATTCATCTTCAAAAATTTTAGCATAATCGTCTGGACTCAATACCGTATCATACCCTCCGACATCTTCGCCTTTATGTTTATTAATTCCGATATATTCT
>QIJE01000029.1 GCA_003232385.1 bacterium | reverse complement strand
TAGTTGCCGCTCAGCCTCTCAAGCAGAGTCGTCATTTTTTTAGACGAAAACTTATGCAATTCTGATTTAGGGACTCCAAAAACGGATGCGCTTTCAACATTTTTAAACCCCTTGGTATAGCCTATTAATGCGTTGCCTACGTTAATAAATTTCGGCTTTGAATCGTTTGCTAACTTTATTATTTTCGCATCGTAAATTTTTTCTATCTCAGCCTTTGTTTTTTCAGATTTTACTCCGTTAACTTTTAGCGTTTTTATGCGGGACAAAAGTATAATCCGCAATAGATTACCCCGTATGTCTTTAATATTACCTGCCGTTTTGGAGATTATGTTCATATTAACAGTTTCTATTTTCAAGGTATTACTATAGTAGATAAGCATTAAGCTGATAGCGAGAATAAAAATAAAGCAGATTGCCATAAGAAAATAGAGCTTTGATCTTAACGTTACAAGCATAATATTTCTCCGTATTTGTTTCAAATAATTTTTATAGAAAGATTTATTTAAATTATAATCGACCGATTGGTTAAAATCAATGAATAAAATTAAAATTGTCTAAAAATATTATATTTGTTATAATTTTTGAGAACTTAACTTAAAGATGTTTTGGGAGGAAATATGCCGTTTGTGTCCATTAAAATGCTTGAAGGAAGAACGAAGGAACAGAAGAAAAATCTTATTAAATCGGTTGCCAAGAGTGTGTCGGAAAGCCTCGGCATAAACGAGGAAAACGTCTGGACGGTAGTTGAAGAGTTTTCTCCCGACGAATGGGGATTTGGCGAGGAAACGGCATACGAAAAGATTAAAAAAAATAAAAAAAACGGGGGCGAATAATGCCGAGGATCTGTATTTCTGTCGGGAATGTCGGACTTAACGACATATATGCCATTATAGATTATGCAAAAAGTAAGGAGATAAAATTCGTAGAGTTTAGGTTTGATACGATTAAAGAAACGGCTGATGCAGATAAATTTGACGATCCGATTGTTTTAGGGAAGGTCGGCAAGCTAATTTCTTACGCAAAGGATATGGGCGTTAAAACCATAGGAACGAACAGAAGCGCCGGCTTTAACGTCAACCGTGTAACATCTGTATTCAAGAGGCAGCAAAAAAACGGGATAAGCATTGACCTTAGAAGGATAGGGTTTTTAAAATCGGTTGTCGAATCGGGTATAGACATTTGTGATGCGGAATTAGACATATCGGAAAGACATATCACAAAAGATTTCGTGGATTTTGCCCATTCAAAAAATTCAAAGGTTATTCTTTCCGTGCACGACTTTGGCGGGCAGGTGGATTTGCCGACTGCAATAAGGTTCTATATAGATTCGCTTTATTTGGGCGCAGATTATTTTAAACTTGCGGATACGGTTATTTCGGAAAGCGATGTTCCCTGTGTTTTAGAAAAAAACAGGACGCTTCATTCGATAAAAATGACCGATACGGATTCTTTTCCTGAATTTATCGTTTTTGGTATGGGTGAAAAGGGCAAAATTACAAGGGCCCTTTCCTTAATTTATGGTTCATATCTCGCATATTGCTCTTCGCCTTACGGGGCCACGGCCCCCGGTCAAACTGAAGCGGAAGATTTTGGCAATATAATGAAATGCGCGCATGCATTAAGTTCTTAATGTAGGAGAGGCTAAGCCATATTTCGGATAGCCGGATGCAAAAGGAGCGTAATAAAAATGGGCATAATAATCAACAACTTCTCCAAGACTAAAAAGTTGGGGGAGATACTCGTAGAAGAGGGATTGTTGAATCCCACGCAACTCGAAACCGCACTTGCGGAAGGAAGGGGACGGCACTTAAGATTAGGCCGCGCATTGATATCTCTCGGAATACTTTCGGAAGACAATATATTAGATGCTCTTTCATCGCAACTTGGATTAAAAAAAATAGACCTGTCTAAAATAATAATAGACCCCGCAATCGGCAAACTTATACCCGAAGCTCTTTCAAGGCAGTTTAAAATGATAGGGATAAGCCTGTCGGACGACATTCTTACCGTTGCATTATCCGACCCTTTAAACGTATTTGCAACAGATGCATTAAAAAGAAATATAAGTCACGATATAGAAATAGTTTTAGCGAAAGACGCCGATATCGTTGAAGCGATTAATTTTATGTGGATAGCTAAGGACGTGTCTAAAACGGGAAACGGCCAAAGTGCTATTCATGGAGATAGTCGCGATTTTACTACAAATAATATCGGCGCGGGCGCGAGTTCCGTATCGTCACTCCCTCAACCGTCTGCCGCTGCGGTTAAAGAAATTCTTGAATCCGAAGACATTAATATTATTAAGCTTGTAAACGACATAATAATATCTGCTTCTAAAAATAGGGCTTCGGATATACACGTAGAACCTCTTGAAGATGAAGTTATAGTAAGGGAAAGGGTTGATGGGGATCTTTTCGAAGCAAAAAAAATATCGTTGCATTTTTTCGGTCCGGTTATCGCAAGAATAAAGATAATGGCAAATATGGATATTGCCGAAAAAAGAAATCCCCAAGATTCAAGGTTTGACATAAATATAGGGGAAAAAACTATAGACGTCAGGGTTTCCGTCGTTCCGACCATAAACGGAGAGAAGGCAGTTCTAAGGTTGTTAAATAAATCTTCCAATGTTGTTAAGATTTCTAAACTGCCCATAGATAAAAATGAAAGAGAAAATATTTTACAAATAATCCGTAAAAAATACGGACTATTTTTGATTACCGGTCCGACCGGTTCCGGTAAAACAACGACGGCGTATTCTATAATTGCCGAGCTCAATACTATAAGCAAAAATATTGTTACCGTTGAAGACCCCGTAGAGTATAAAATAAAATACGTCAACCAGATAGAAGTAAATAAAAAGGGAGGCCTTGGATTTACTAATGCCTTAAGGTCGGTCTTAAGACAGGATCCGGATATTATTTTTGTCGGTGAAATAAGGGATGAAGAGACGGCAAGGATTGCTATTCAAGCTGCATTGACCGGTCATTTTGTTATTTCTACGCTTCATACACAGGATTCTTTAAACGCCATCTCAAGATTGGTCGATATGGGAATAGAACCTTTTTTAATCTCTTCTTCTATTGAAGGGGTAATCGGGCAGAGGTTAGTCAAAAAGCTTTGCGATAACTGTAAACAGCCTTACTTGCCGGATCAAAAACTAATCAAAGACATAGGCCTTCCCGCCGCCGGCAATTTTAAATTTTACAAAGAGGTCGGATGCAGCCGGTGTAGAGGAACGGGCTTTTACGGAAGATTAAGCATACGAGAAATTTTAATACCGGACAGAAGTGTTCAAAAATTAATAATTGAAAAGGCGGATATCGCGCAAATACGCGGCGCTGCTATGAATAACGGGTTTGTTCCATTGCGAATGGCGGGTATTAAAAAGGTTATAGATGGTGTTACGACTCTCGAAGAGGTTTTTCAGGCTACGCAAAATATTTAGACTTGGACGAGCTATTTGTATTATAATATTTATTATTGTTTAAAATAAGGTTATGTTTTTATATGGCTATATATAATTACAGAGCAAGGGATAGGCAGGGTAAGCTTGTAGTCGGAAAAATAGAGTCGGTTTCTTCTATCTCGGCAGAAAAACAGATAGAAGACTTGAGGCTTATCCCTATTTCGGTGGAAGAAGCGACGAGTTTTTCATGTGGAGATGTTTTTCCCGTTTTTCAAAGGATTTCTAAAAAGGACGTAATTATATTTTCCAGACAATTAGCTACGCTATATCAATCCGGAGTGCCCCTGACAAGAAGCCTTGATTCGCTCATAGAATTTACCGAAAACAGAAAATTCAAAAATGTTCTGTCGGAAGTAAAACGGGACGTGGAAAGCGGTCAAACGCTTTATAAAAGTCTCTCTAAGCATCCGAATGTTTTTACCGAAATTTACGTAAATATGGTTGAAGTAGGTGAAAATAGCGGTTTTTTGTATGACGTACTCGTAAGGCTCGCCCTCCTGATGGAAAAAGATATGGCGGTGAAAGCGAAGGTACAAACCGCCACCTTTTATCCCAAGATAGTTTTATCGGCGATTATAATTGCGGTAGTGATTTTAGTGGGGTTCGTAATACCTAAATTTGCTATGCTTTATAGGAGTTTTAACGTACCCCTTCCCTTAGAGACGAGAATCCTTGTTGCTATATCCGGCTTTTTCGTAAATTACTGGTATGTAATTTTGGTCGCCGCGTTTGCGCTTATTGTCGGGGTTAAATTATATATGGGTTCATCCGGAGGCAGGTTGTGGTGGGACGAGCATAAGCTGAAAATACCTATTTTCGGCAGCATTTTTTATAAGTCCATGATGAGTCGGTTTACCAGAATTTTCGGGCTTTTATTCCAAAGCGGGCTTCCGGTAAACAGGTCGTTTGAACTTATTAGGGATGCCGTAAATAATAAATTTTTCACGAACAAGATCGACGAAATACAATCCGATGTTATAAGGGGAGAGTCTATTGCGGCCAGTTTTAAAAATTCAAAAATATTTTCCGGTATAGTGATTCAGATGGTAAGCATAGGGGAAGAAACGGGGCATATCGACGAAATGCTTGCCAAGGTAGCCGACTACTTTGACGAAGACTTGGACCATCAACTAAGTATCCTTCAAGCGAGCATAGAACCTGTTCTTTTAACGATAATTTTCGGAATGGTACTGTTTCTCGCATTGGCGATTTACCTTCCGATAATAGATGTAATAAATTTTGCAAAACAGGGTTGATTCACCCGGATTAAGGATTTTTGTCGTAAAAAATGTTGACTTAAAATCTATAAAAATGATACCATACGTAATATATTAATAATCCATATATATAGATATATAGATATATGCAATTTGATATTTTTTACATCAATTAGGGAGTGAAAAATGAATTCGTCGAAAAAAAAATCAGGGGGTATTTTTTATGCTTTTTTAACCATTGCGGCATTTGCATTAATATCGTTGTCGTTAAGCGGATGTGCTAAAAAATCTTATGTAACCGGCACGGCAAAGACGGGATTGAAAGTAAAAGCTGTTAGGACAAGGTATAAACTCGTATCTAATTACCTTAAATCTCCCGGAAACGTGAACTCGCTAAATAACACCGCAATATCAGCGCATATTATGGGCTATGTAGTATTTGAAAACGTACATAACGGACAGACGGCTCTTAAGGGGCAGTTGCTTCTAAGATTGAGCGCTCCCGAAATAATATCGAAATATCATGCCGCAAAAGCCGGGTTCTTAAATGCAAAAAAAACATACGATAGGATTAAAAAACTGTATGGAGAAAATTATGTCTCAAAGCAGACCTATGATAATACATTTATGCGGTATAATGTCGCAAAAGCCGATCTAAACGAAGCGCATAGTTATTTGAATTATATAAATATATATTCCCCCATAAACGGGGTTATAACTCAAAAAAGAGTTTATATCGGCGACCTTGTAAGCCCCGGCGAGACGCTCTTGACAGTTCGCAGCATTAAAGAATTAGAATTTAAAACATACGTAAATGTCAAATATTATAGTAAGTTAAGACAAAATGAGTCGGTTGAATTAAATTTTACGGCAGTTAAGGGTTCGGTCATAGGGAGAATTATATCCGTCGTAAGATCTGCCGGCCGTTATTCTCACTCTATTTTAGTAAGGATAGGGGTAACGGGGGCCAAAAATTTAGGATTAATGCCGGGGATGTACGGTATTGCAAGTTTTAAAATAGGCAGCAAAAAGGTTATTTTAATACCGAAAAATGCCGTATTAAAGCGACTCGGCATATGGGGCGTTTACATTGCGACCGGCTCGGGAGAGGTTATTTTCCAGCCGGTAAGCAAGGGTAGTATTTATAATAAAGATTTTGTTATAGTTTTAAACGGATTAGTTCCCGGAATGACTGTAATAACGAGCAATTTAAATGAAATCACCGCCGGTAGCCGCGTAACGCCGAAATTGAATTAATATATTAAATGTTACTCGACTATGTAAAATAGGAGTTTTTCGGATAGATGGATAAAAATTTTAACGGTAAGATTACAGAATATTTCATAGAAAATAAGATAACGCTTTTGCTGATTATATTTATTGTATGTTTCGGCGCGGTAGCTATACTACTTACACCGAGGCAGTATAATCCTCAAATTATAGTTCCGGCGGCAAACGTTATAGTCAGATTTCCGGGGGCGAATGCAAAAGAGGTTCAAAATTTAGTAACGAAGCCGTTAGAGAGAAAGATGTGGCAGATACCCGGAGTCAAGCATGTTTACTCTATATCTATGAATTCGGAATCCATTGTTACCGTGCAGTTTCATGTAAACGCAAACAGGGATAAAAGCCTCGTCGATTTATACAATAAGGTTTTCTCTAATCTTGATGAAATTCCCAAAGGGGTAATGAGGCCCATAATTAAGCCGATCGACGTAAACCATGTTCCCATATTGGATATTACGTTATGGAGTAAAAAATATGGCGCAGGTTTTCTTACTACCGTGGCAAATAGGATTTTAAGCAAATTAGACTCCGTTCACGGAACCGGTGTTACTTTTTTAAACGGTGCAAAATATAAGCGGTTAAATGTCTATCTTAACCCGATAAAGATGGCAGCCTATAATGTTTCTCCGCTGATGATAGCGCAAGAGCTCAAAAAAACAAACGTAGAACTGTTCGCCGGTTTCCTTAAAAACAACAATAAAAAGGCATTTTTAACGGCAGGGGGGTATTTTTATCATATAGGCTCCGTTAAAAATTTTATTATATCCGTTCATAGCGGAAAACCGGTTTATTTGAGAGACGTAGCAACCGTAAAATATGCATATGAGCCCTCCAACTTTTTGTCCGAGTTCGGTTTAGGCAAGTATTATAGAGAGTTTGAAAGCGGCGATAAGATAATAACCGGAGCTAAAGGCGTTTATCCGGCAGTGACCATAGCCATCGCAAAAAGACAGGGGAAAAACGCGGTTACGGTCGTAGATAACGTACTCGCAAGGTTTCATAAAATAGTAAAAACGAGTCTGCCGGCCGGCGTTTATTATACGGTAACGAGAAACCACGGAAAAAAGGCAAACGATGCGGTAAATACGTTGCTTTTTCATTTAGGAGTGAGCATTATTATTATCATAGTGCTTCTGCTGTTAATATTGGGCTGGAGAGAAGCATTTATCGTTGCTTTTACTATTCCCATAATGTTACTGCTTACATTGGGTATCGTCTTCCTATTTCATCAAACGCTGAATAGAATTACCTTATTCGCACTGATTCTTTCACTGGGTCTTTTAGTAGATAATGTTGTCGTTGTTATAGATAATATAGAAAGGGTCTTTTCGCGAAAAAGAAATATACTGCCGGGCTATGCCGTTCTTGGCGTAAACGAAATAGGAAACCCTAATTTTTTTGCAACTTTAGCCGTTATAGTTTCATTTATCCCCATGTTGTTCGTTACGGGAATGATGGGTCCGTATATGAGGCCTATTCCGCTTAATGTGCCTATAGCCATGATAGTCTCTCTGTTTGTCGCGCTTACTATAGTACCCTGGTTTTATCTTAAACTTATGTCCAATAAAAGGGGGATGGCGCTTCTTCGAAAAAAAGAATCTATAAAACAAAAAAGAGGTAATAAAAAGGGTTTATACGCCAAAATATTAACCCCTCTTCTTTTGAGTAAAAAGAAAAGATATATTTTTATATCTGTAATCATATTTTTATTTATTTCTTCTATGGCATTGCCTGCTTTTAAAATAGTTAAGTTCAAAATGCTTCCCGTATCAAATACCAACACCTTTTTGGTAACGGTCAATATGCAGCCCGGTTCTACATTTCAAAAAACAAATATAGCAACCATGCGAATCGTAAATTATTTAAAGCGGATTAAACAGGTAAAAAACTACATTATTACGGTAGGAACGCATTCTGTTGTTGATTTTTCGGGACTTTTAAGGGGTTCCAATTTTAGAAATGCGAGCTGGTATTCCGAAATACGAGTAAATTTAATCAATAAGGATAAAAGAAGCGTATCGTCGCATGAACTTGTCTTGAAAGTGCTGCCGGTAGTCCATAAAATAGGCAAAGAGTATCATGCCGTAGTTAAGGTCTTGGAGAGCCCCCCCGGACCTCCCGTAAAGGCTACGATAGTCGCAAGAATTTACGGAAGAAATTACGGAGAGCAGGAAAAACTCGCTCGAATCGTCGAGGCAAAGATGAAAAAAACCAGGGGGGTAACAGACGTAAACTCTTCTTATAAAAAAAGAATTAAAAAGGTTATGATTATAATACGCAGAGATAAAGCCTCTATGCTCGGCATTACATCCGAAATGATAGCTCAGACGCTTTATCTTTTGAATAACGGCATGAATATAGGGACCATTCATAAGAATGACCGTTTGCACCAGGAGGGTATATTCCTGAGGATGCCCCCCTCGTTCAGGATAAATGCCGGCATGTTGTCAAGCATATGGATATATGCGCCTTATGCAAAAAAATTGGTGCCGTTAAGCTCCTTAGTCAAAATAAAAAACGGCTATTTGCGTAATATGATTTATGAAAGAGACTTAAAACCCGTTGTTTACGTTTACGGCAATGTTATAAACAGAAGTCCGATGTATGCTAATTTAGACCTTATTTTGCATTTTTTTAAACATCCGCTTCCAAAGGGTTATCACATAGAATGGGGCGGAGAATGGCATATTACTCTTAAGGTTTTCTCTCAGCTCGGCGCGGCTATGGGTATCGCCATACTGCTTATATATATACTCTTAGTCGGCTATACCGGTTCATTTATGGTCCCGGTGGTGCTTATGGGCGCAATACCGCTTGAAATGATAGGCATAATGCCGGGGTTCTCCATAACTGGGACATACTTTACCGCTACGTCTATGATAGGCGTAATAGCCCTTTCAGGGATAGTTATAAGAAATTCGTTACTGCTGTTGGAATTCATCAACGAAAGGAAAAAAGAAGGATACAATATCGTCGATGCTCTTGTAGAGGCCGGAACCATGCGGGCAAGACCGATTATAATAACGGCGCTTGCGGTTATATTCGGCTCTATGATACTTGTAACCGATCCCGTATGGAACGGTCTTGCATGGGCGCTTATTTTCGGGATGTTTGCCTCTACGATATTGACATTGGTGGTTATTCCGATACTTTATTATATGATAGAGGGCAGGAGATGGCGCAAGGAAGACGTCCACGATAGTTTATAATAACATAATGATACTATAGAGGAGCACCCTATGCCGATAAGATTTGATTGTAAAAACAGTTGTATAGGACAGATAGAAATAGATCTAGGCGAAAGAAATACGTTTAATATAGCAGAGATTAACGAACTGATCAAAATATTCAAGAGGCATCTCGAAGAGGAATTAGATTTAAAAGCAATATTAATAAAAAGCTCAAACAAGGGTTTTTTTGCAACGGGGCCGAGAATAAAAGATATTGCCGGTTTAGATAAAGATGGCGCGAGATATTACATAACAATATTAAATACGATGGCGAGGCATATCGTCGAATCCCCTGTGCCGGTCGTATGTGTTGTTAACGGGTTTGTAAGCGGTATAGGTTTAGATATCGTTTCTTCGTGCGATTTTAGACTTGCCGCAAAAACGGCCGTTTTTGCCGATATATCATCTAAATACGGAATATTATCTTCTTCCTATACCGCCTTAAGGTTGGCATTTTTAATCGGCGTCCAAAAGGCACAGGAGATGATATTAAGTTCTAAAAATTACTCTGCCGAGGATATGTATAGATTTAACTATTTAACCGATTTATTCGGAAAAAACGGGATAGATAAAGGAACCGTAGATTTCTTAAATACCTTTAAGGAATTATCCGTAGATTCTTTGAGGCTTAAAAAAAAGTTTTTTGTCGATTTATGGAATAATTATATTAAAAATAATCAATTTTCGGTGGGCGAGGCTTTTTCCGAACTTTTAGCCAACGGAAAAGACTGGAAGATATCCGTGAACAATTTTAACGATCGTATCCTGTAATTACACTATTGGATTAGATTTATTTTTATATCGACGAAAAACAGACATTTTTAGCCCCCGGTTTTTACTTGACAATCGTATCAGAATTGGTATATTCTACACTCAGAATATACACATAATCGTTATGTATTACATTGAGAAAAAATAAAAAAAATGGGAAAGAAATTGTGTATCGGCGACGATAGTCTGAACAGAAAATGTAAAGAATTGGCTTATATTTTTAAGCTTTTATCTAATCCTATAAGGCTTGGAATTCTATGTATAGTTGAAGACGAAGAGGTTAGCGTAAACGATATATCTTCCGCCCTCAATAAAACTCAATCCAATATTTCCCAGCATTTAGCCGTTTTAAGAAACACTCGAATGGTAGACTGCAAGAGAGTCGGCAATAAACTTCTATACTATCTGGCAAATCCTAAAATGAGGCATCTTATTAAGGACATTAAGGAAATAAAAGATGCCGGAGAGTTCAACGACTTGAAATTATTCGACGACGGCTTTTGCAAATCTAATAATAATGTCGATTTAGTATTGTCGCAAAATTGCAAGTAGAGAATGCCTAAAACGATGATGCTTGTGCAAAGAAGACATTTTTGTGCTGATGCAGGCAAATCGTGTCCGAGTTTGACATACCTGAGGATAGCGGGAAGTTATAAATATTATTGGAACAAAAGTTAATTAAATGATTAAGCAAGGGGGGGAATTTATTATGTCTAAAGTTAATGGATGCGATATTCCGGAAGATCTCTATTACAGCGTAGAAAAACATGTGTGGGGAAAACTTGAAGACGACGGAACCGTTACCGTAGGTATGACTAGCGTTGCTCAGAGTTTAGCCGGTAAGCTTTTATATATTACTCCGAAAAAGGTTGGACGTAAAATCGCACAGTTAAAGTCCGTAGCGACGGTAGAAAGCGGCAAATACGTAGGTCCCGTGCCGGCTCTATTTTCCGGAGAAATAGTCGCAGTGAACGATGAAGTCGTTAAAAATGTTTCCATTATAAATTCAGATCCTTACGGAAAAGGCTGGGTTTGTAAAATTAAGGCCGATAATATCGAAGAGGATAAGAAAAACCTTCTCATCGGAAAAGAAGCGGTAGAAGCCTATAAAAAAAAGATAGAAGCCGATGGAATTAAATGTGAATAATTCTTTAAATATGAGATTGGATCGGGAGGCATATAATGGCTATTTTTAATAAATGCGATATTCCGGAAGTTTTGTATTACGATATAGAAAATCATGTTTGGGGTAGAAAAAACGACGACGGAACCGTTACCGTAGGTATGACCGACCCCGCTCAATCTTTAGCCGGAAAAATTATTTATGCAGAGGTTAAAGCCGTAGGCAGAGTTATTAAAAAGGGTAAAAGTGCCGCTACTATAGAAAGCGGCAAATACGTAGGTCCGTTTCTCGTGCCTTTTGCAGGTGAGATAATAGAGGTAAACGAGGAATTGGAAAAAGATTCGCATATTATTAATTTAGACCCATACGGCAAGGGATGGATAGTAAAATTAAGACCTCTTCAGGAATCTATCTCGGATATAAATTCTCTCATAACCGGCAAAGAGGCTGTTAGCGCATATACAAAAAAACTTGAGGAAGAAGATATAATTTGTAAAAAGAGATAACTATGAGTTTTTATGAATACAACGAGGATATAAGCAAGGAGTATTTAGAAGGATTCAATATAAGAAAAGAATGCTTTGATTCCGAAATACATTTTTATGCCCCAAGCATAAAATCTTATGAAACGGAGGATTTTAAAAACAGTAAGGCCGATTCTTTTCCTCCTTTTTCCATAACGGGTAGTTCGTGCTCTTTAAAATGCGAACACTGCAACGCGGAAATACTTAAATCTATGGTTTCCGTGCTCACGCAGGACGAACTTTACGATAAGGCCAAAACGATACATGAATCCGGCGGTACGGGATTTTTGTTAAGCGGCGGCTCGGACAGTGCGGGTATAGTAGATATTCTTCCCTATATAGGCGTAATAAGAAAAATAAAAGCCGATTTTGGCCTTAAGGTTATAGTTCATTGCGGGCTTATTACAGAGGCAATAGCAGACGGCCTTTACGACTCCGGTGTAGATTCGGCAATGCTTGACATTATAGGCGACGAAGACACCATTCGAAAAATATATCATCTCAATGCTACGGTTAAGGATTACGAGAATTCCCTGAAGTTTTTATCGGAAAGGGGAATACCGTGTTCTCCTCATGTTGTAATAGGGTTAAAACACGGGCATATAGTCGGAGAATATAACGCCATAGATATTATTTCCGGATATAATATTTCCTCTTTAGTGCTGGTAGGCTTTATGCCGATGCATAATACCAAAATGGAAAATATTGCTCCACCTACCCCCTCGGAAATAGGCGATGTGTTTTTATATGCTAGAAAAAAATTTACGGATACCCCGGTTCTCTTAGGTTGCGAAAGACCTTACGGATTAGACAAATTTAAGATAGAAGAATTGGCGGTAAAGTCCGGATTAAACGGCATAGCGTACCCTTCGGAAGGGATTATACCCTTCAGTATCGAATTGGGGTTAAAGCCAAAATTTTCCGAAGTTTGCTGTTCCTTAATTTTTTCAGAGACTGTATTGCCTGCCATAACGCTTGGAGGTTAATCGGATTATGGATAATAGAAGATGTTTAGGGTAATAGACACGGGTTTACAAGATTTTTCATTTAATATATGCATGGATAGATCCCTTGTCGATCTTAGAAAGGAGGGATTAATAGGGGATACTTTTCGTTTTTTAAGATTTAAACCGTGTGCCTTAGTGGGGTATCATCAATCTGTATTCAGCGAGATAAGACAGGATTACTGCAAGGATAACGGCATAGGAATAGGGAGGAGAATAACCGGGGGCGGGGCGCTTTATTGCGACGAGATGCAGCTTGGATGGGAGATTGTATTTTCTTCCAAAGGCATCGGACTAAATATAAACAGCCTTGAAAAACTTACCGAGAATATTTGCGGCGCTTTTGTAAAGGGAATTAATAAACTTGGTATTAATGCTAAATTTAGGCCGAGAAACGACATAGAGGTCGATGGGCGCAAAATTTCCGGCACCGGAGGCACTTATGAGTCTTCGATTTATTTTTTTCAAGGAACGTTGCTCTTAGATTTTAATCCCGAATATATGGTTAAATCGTTAAGAATTCCGGTTGAAAAATTGACGTCCAAAAATTTCGATTCTATTCTTTCAAGGGTAACTTCCGTTAAGAACGTTATCGGCTGCATACCCGAGTTGGAATATATAAAGTCAAGCATTCTTTCCGGATTCGAGGAATATTTCGGCATTGATTTTTATAAATCCGGACTGTCGACGAAAGAAGAAGATTTTTTAAAAGAAAATAGAGCCGATTTTGCGGCTGAAGATTGGGTTTATTTAAATGAATTCGATCCTGCGGAAACGAAAATGATTTCTGAAATATATAAATGCGATGGCGGATTATTTAAGACTTATACGAGAGTCGACCAAAAGAGAAACCTTTTAAAGCAAATTTATTTTACCGGTGATTATTTTGTTTCTCCAACCAGGACGATTGCAGATTTGGAAAGCTATCTGAAGGATACGACGTTAGATGAATTGATTTTCAAAATAGACGATTACTTCAAAAAATTTAACCCTGAGTTTCAAAATATCGGCAAAAACGATTTCTTTAATATAGCCGTTCAGATAATAAACAAGGTTAATTTTTCCAAAAATACCGGTATTACCGAGGAAGACCTATCAAGATTTATCTTTATAAACGGAATGAGACCCGAAGACATTTCATCCGCTGAATTTCTTCTCTTACCGTATTGTGCTAAAAAAGCAAAATGTGAATATAGAAACGAAGATAAATGTATATCGTGCGGTGATTGCGAGACCGGTACGGCATATAAATTTGCCGAACGGTATAACATCAAACCGAAAACAATAATAAATTATGAAAATCTTGTAGAAACATTGAATAGGCTTAAAGCCGAAAAAATTAAATCATATATAGGGTTTTGCTGCAAAGAGTTTTACGTAAAAAGGAATGATGCATTTAGAAAAAGCGGCATAAAAGCACTCTTAATCGATATATCGTCTCCGTTATGCTATTTATTACATAAAGAGAAAGGTGCTTACGAAGGTGTTTTTAACGGAGAGACCTCTCTTGGGACAGGAGTGTTATTTAAGATGTTTAGCCAAGTACCTGATTGTCACACAGTCGATTCGTAAGGATAATTTACCGGAGGAATTAAAAAATTATGAATAAAAATATAGCGGCAGAGATAGAAAACGACGTATGCGAGGAGAGTTCTCCAGATTACCTTAAGGTAAGCCTAGCTGCTGCAATGACAATGGACCTCGTCCCCGGTATTTTTTATCGTAATGCCTGTCTTCATTGTATAAACGTGCTTCTTACATACGACGAGGGATGTAAGGCAAATTGTGCTTATTGCGGTCTTCAAAAAACGAGAGAAGGGGATTACAACGATAAAAGTTTTATAAGAGTAGACTGGCCCGTATTCAAAACGGACGATGTAATAGAATCGACGCTCAAAAAAAAAGATATAGCGGATAGAATTTGTATATCCATGATAACTCATGAAAAAGCAAAGAAAGATACCTTTACGATTTTAAAAAGGTTCGTCGGCGAACTACACTGTCCGGTTTCTATATTAATGGCCCCTACCGTTTTAAAACATCAAGATATAGATAGCTTTAAAGAATGTGGCGCGAATATGGTAACGGTAGCCTTAGATGTCGCAACGCCGGAATTGTTCGACAAATATAGAGGGAAGGGTGTTAACGGACCCCATAGATGGGAAAAATATAACGATATATTAGAATATTCCGTTTCGGTTTTCGGAAAAAATAGGGTTGGTTGCCATTTAGTCGTCGGCTTAGGAGAAACGGAAATGGAGATGGTACGCAGAATACAGGCGGTTAGAGATATCGGGGCAAGGTCGCATCTCTTTTCTTTTTATCGGGAAAAGGGGTCGAGATTGGAAAATCATCCTCAATGTCCGGCGGGTAAATATAGACGCGTTCAGACGGCAAGACATATAATAGATTATGATATGGGCAGGGTCGAGGATATGATTTTCGACGATGAAGAGAGGATTATAGATTTCGGCATGCCTTTTAAAACCGTTGCCGAAATGATAGAAAAGGGCGTCGCTTTTCAGACTACCGGCTGTCCCGGAAAAACCGAAATTTCGGCATGTAACAGACCGTTCGGCGATTCTTCGCCCAAGAATATAAGGAGTTTTCCGTTTGCGTTAAATGCGAACGACGTGGCAAGGATAAGAAAGGAGCTGTTAGATTATGATTAAGATATAGGAAAATAAAAAATTAATAGGCAATTTATTCATAAATACGACGGGGGTAATATAAGCATATGCATAGATTCAATCCTGCAGATCATAAAAAATTAGATTCGGAAGAGAGACGCAAACTTACTCCCCCGGAGTTTCTTGTTGAAGCAATAGAAGAAACGGCAACAGATTATTTAAAAACAAAAGATACCGTTACCGTTGCCGATGTGGGATGTGGAAGCGGTTTTTTTTCTATTCCGCTGATAAAGAGGTTGAAAAAAATAGACGATAAAAACGTACTTTTTTTTGCTTTAGATATAAGCGATAAAATGATAGGCATGTTTAATAAAAAGCTTAAAAAAGAGATTAGAGATGAAGATATTTCTAATGTGAAATGCATTAAATGCGAGGAACTTTTTCTCTCTTTAGGGGATAATTCAGTCAATATTCTTTTAATGACAGCCGTTTTTCACGAGATTGAAGACAAACACCTTTATCTTCAGGAAATAAAAAGGGTGCTGAAGAACGAAGGGACGTTTTTTCTTTTAGACTGGAAAAGAGAGGATGCGCATCCAATAATGGGGCCTCCCTTGCAGGAAAGGGTGTCTACCGAAGAAGCCGTAAGTATATTACAAGAATCAGGTTTTAACGATATAAATATTTTACCCTTATATCCCTCATTTTTTACTTTAATTTCTAAAAAATAGGTGGATACATTAAACTCGTTTTTTCTTAAAAAATTAGTTAAGACCGTGAGGGATTCCAACCTTTTGGTTTGGGGTGACAGGGTTATGACTGCGGTTAGCGGCGGCGTAGATTCCACAGTTTTATTATTCTCTCTTTACGAATTAAGACATTACTTAGGCATAAATATTGCGTGTGCTTCATTTGACCATAAAATTAGGACATCGTCCGATAAAGATATAGCATTCGTCGCAGGGTTGTGCAAGCAATTATCCATACCGTTCTATAGCGGAAGCGAAAATGTAAAGTCTTACGCAAAGAACAACAGATTAAATATAGAAGAGGCGGCAAGAATTTTAAGATATCGGTTTTTAATGGAATCGGCGGTTGATTTTGGGGCGAAAAAGCTTGCTGTAGCGCATCATCTTGACGATTTTGCCGAAAATTTTATTATAAGGTTGATTACCGGAAGCGGAAGCGGGGCGATGGCCGGCATTGCGGCAATATCCGGTATTATAATAAGACCCTTTATAAACCATACAAAGCAGGAAATATTAGACTTTGCCGAAAAGAATTCAATAAAATTCAGAGAGGATTGCACAAATTACGATAAAAGAATTTTGAGAAATTTTGTTAGGCTCGAAATTATCCCTTTATTAAAGGAACGTAACGTTTCTTTTTTAAAAACTATCCGTAATACTTCCGAGATATTAAGAAAAGACGACGATTTTATCGGAAAGGCGGCATTTAAGTTATTCAAAGAGATTGCAGTGCCGGATACCTTTCAAAAAAGGATTACTTTTGACACAAATGCCCTCACCGGGGTGGACGAGCCTGTTTTGTATAGGTTTTTAAGGACGGCTGTTTTAAATACAGATGAAAAATATTGCGAGAACAATTTATATATTTTCTCAAAGAAAATAATAGTTTCCTATGCAAATTTTAAAGTTTTTCTTAAACTTATAAAGAGTAAAAAACCGAATACCTATTTCTTTATCAATTCCTTTATATGCGTTAGAAAAGAATATAATAGAATCGCCATAGAATATATGCCCTTATCCTGTAGAAATTTAACATTTAAATCATTTAATTTCGAATTGAAATTAAATGAAGATGCCTCTAAAGCAAGTTGTAATTATAATTATTTAATGGACGAAACGCCCGGAACGATAAAAATAGACGAAATCGGAAAAACCTTTTATATAAAAAAATTAGACGGTAAAACCGGAAAAAAGGTGAAATTAAATATTTTAGAAAAAAGGTTTGATTTTGTGTCGTCGGACGCCGTATATTTCGATTACGACAAAATAATCTTTCCGGTTACCGTAAGACCCTTCAGGGAGGGGGATAGGTTTGCTCCTTTAGGCATAATAGCGGGGCATAAAAAGGTTAAAGAGTATTTTATCGACAAAAAAGTGCCTTTAAAAATAAGAAAGATTATTCCCATCGTAATTTTCGGGGACGAAATAGCATGGGTAAGCCTTAATGCATTAAGCAATAGCATAAAGATAACGAAATCCACCGATGTCGTCGGAGTAATGGGTATAAAATAACGGAATTTGTAAATAATTATTGAAAAAAATATATAAATATGCCATATTTAATAATATCTAAAATTTATTAATCAATATCGAAAATATAAGGGGGTCAATTTAATTTGAACGCAAGACTTAAAAACATGCTGCTATGGATTTTTATAATCTTTTTGATGATTTTTGTCTTTACGATGCTAAACCACCATCCGCCGAAAACTCAAAAGATCATTTTTTCTTCTCTTTTAAAAAAGATAAAAGCCGGCAACATTAAAAGTATTACCATAGAATCGCATAACATAAAGGGTGTTCTTAAGAACGGAAAAAAATTTAGAACTTATGCGCCGACTTATTCCGGACTTATTCCACTTCTTGAAAAACATGACGTAGCGATAGACGCAAAACCTAAACCGGGTTCTCCATGGTATTTTAGTTTCTTGATCGATTGGCTCCCGATGATAGTCATACTTTTTGCATTCTGGTATTTTTTCTGGAGACAAATGCAGGGAGGTGCCGGCAAAGCCATGTCTTTCGGAAAATCTAAGGCCAAGCTTTTGAGCAACGGAACAAATAAAATAACCTTCAAGGACGTGGCCGGGATAGAAGAATCCAAACAAGAACTTGAAGAAATAGTAGATTTTTTGAAGGACCCTAAGAAATTTACGAAGTTAGGCGGCAGAATACCTCACGGCGTTCTGCTAATCGGAGCTCCCGGAACCGGTAAAACGCTCCTTGCAAGAGCCATAGCGGGGGAGGCAGGGGTTCCTTTTTTCAGCATAAGCGGATCCGATTTTGTAGAGATGTTTGTCGGCGTTGGTGCTTCGAGGGTTAGAGACCTTTTTGCTCAGGGAAAAAAGAGTGCTCCGTGTATAATATTCATAGACGAAATAGATGCCGTAGGAAGACACAGGGGTGCCGGTCTGGGAGGCGGACACGATGAAAGAGAGCAGACGTTAAACCAGCTTCTTGTAGAAATGGACGGTTTTGAGCCTAATGAAGGCGTAATTTTAATTGCGGCGACAAACAGACCCGATGTTTTGGATCCTGCCCTTTTGAGGCCCGGCAGGTTCGATAGGCAGGTTATCGTTCCTAAACCGGATATTAAGGGGAGAGAAGAAATATTAAAGGTTCACATTAAAAACGTTCCGAAGGATGAAAACGTTGATTTAAAAGTTATTGCTAGAGGAACGCCGGGATTTTCCGGAGCCGATCTTGCAAATATGGTGAACGAAGCGGCTCTTTTAGCGGCAAGAAAAAACAAATCCGTCGTTATGATGAATGACCTTGAAGAGGCAAAAGATAAGATTATGATGGGGACGGAAAGGAGAAGCATGGTGATAAGCGACAAGGAGAAGAAAATAACCGCCTATCATGAGTCAGGGCATACGCTTGTAGCCAAAATGATTCCCGACTCCGATCCTATACATAAGGTTACCATAATTCCAAGAGGAATGGCTATGGGGCTTACGCAGCAACTTCCGATAGATGAAAAGCATAATTATGATGAGGAGTATTTGCTTAATGAAATAATAATTTTACTCGGCGGCAGGACTGCGGAGGAAATTACGTTTCATCGGATGACTACCGGGGCATCCAACGATATAGAAAGGGCTACGGATATTGCCAGAAAAATGATATGCGAATGGGGCATGAGTAAAAAGCTGGGTCCCATCACTTTTGGAAAAAAAGAGGAGCAAATTTTTCTCGGCAGAGAATTTGCTCAACATAAAGACTATTCCGAATATACTGCAGCCTCTATAGACGAAGAGGTGAGAGAAATTATGTCTAAAAGCCACGAAACGGCAAGGAAGATTTTAACGGAAAATATAGATATATTAAATGACCTATCATTAAAACTTATAGAAAAAGAATCCTTGAACGGACAAGAAATAGACGCAATTATTATTGCTCACAAACCGGATTATAAATTAAACGAAGGCGTGCAAGAGGACGAAGGATCGAACATTAAAGATTAACTATGCAAGCATATCTCGTAGATATTTTCGACAGCCGCGCTGCATTGAAAGCGTTATATGACGTAGGTGTGTCTAATATCGGAAAAATTATCATGGGAGAAAAGCTTAAGTATGCCGTTATTAAATTAAAAAACATAAGCCCGACTACTCTCAACATACTTAAGCAGGAAGCCTTGAGCATAGGCGCGGAGCTTGCCAATCATAGAGATGTCATTACTGGAAAAATTGACGGTTCCGACTCTATTTTATTCGGAACACCGGTTCAACTAAGAATTGTCATAAAAAAGATAAAGTCTCAGGGATTCGGCTTGAAAGAATTATCGGCCGAGCTTGAAAATATATTAAAAGTATGCGACGGGTCTCACGAAAAAGTGAATACTAAAACATTGAGAACCGCCAGGGGCGATATATCTTTTAACGGTAAAACTTATATTATGGGCGTTCTCAATATAACGCCGGATTCTTTTTCCGATGGAGGCAAATATTTAAGTTATGATTCCGCGGTAAAAAGAGGCATGGAAATAGAAAAGGACGGCGCCGACATCATAGACATAGGTGGAGAATCTACAAGGCCCTCGGCATCAGAAATAGATGAGCAGATAGAGATAGACAGAGTATGCCCCGTAATTGAAAACTTATCTAAAACGCTCAATATCCCTATTTCCATAGATACGAGAAAACCAGAGGTGGCAAAAGAGGCTATAAAGGCCGGAGCGCATATAATAAACGACGTATCCGGGCTTTCTTACAATGCCGAAGCTATGGCAAAAATTGTAATATCCGCTAACGTGCCATACATTATGATGCATTCAAGGAAAAAATCTCCTGAAAATATGCAAGAGGATTTAGCGCCTTACAATGATATATTTTATGAAATACTTTTATATTTTAAAAATAAGATAGATTATCTTAAGGTCGGCGGTTATGATACGGATAATAATGTCATAATCGATCCCGGTTTCGGCTTTGCCAAATCCATAGACGACAATTATGACTTGCTATCCGGTATTACCTCCTTTAAATCTTTAGGATTACCCGTTATGGCGGGCGTTTCAAGGAAATCTTTTATCAACCGTATTACCGGAAAAAACCGAGACAACATTTTAAGCGGCAATATCGCGATTTTTTCATACTTAAAACTAAAAGGCATCGATATAATCAGGGTTCACGACGTGAGACAAGCCGCATCGGCGTTTGCCTTGTTAGATAAAATAATGTAACAAAGTATGGTATAAAGCAAGATGCTTTCTCTCTTACAAAACTTCGGATGGCAAGATGTTTTAGATATAATAATCGTAGCATTTATAATCTACAGGACAATAACGCTCATAAAAGGAACCGGATCGTTTCAGGTTCTTGTCGGGCTTATAATAGTTTTTGCCATATTTTTATTTTCCGTTATTTTTAAGCTTTATGCAACAGAGTATATTTTTGGCAATTTTCTGAGTTCTATAATAATAGTAATAATTGTACTCTTCAGAAATGAAATAAGAAAGGCGCTTATAGGTGTCGGAAGAAATCCTTTCTCGGTTGCTCAGAATAAATTGGAGAGGGTAAGTTTGGTCGAAGAAACGTCAAAGGCGGTTTTCGAATTAGTATCAAAGAAAATAGGTGCAATTATAGTTTTCGAAAGAGATATGTTTTTAGGCGACTATTTAAAAATAGGTATAAAGCTTGATTCTATTATCTCCAAAGAACTTCTCGTAAGTATATTTACTCAGCCGTCTCCGCTTCACGACGGCGCTGTTATCATTCGGAAGGGCAGAATAGCCGCGGCTTCCTGTTATCTGCCTCTTTCTACGGAAGATAATATAAGTAAAAGATTAGGTACAAGGCACAGGGCGGCGATCGGACTTTCCGAACTTACCGATGCGTTTTCCATTGTTGTTTCCGAAGAAACAGGCATGGTTAAAATAATACGCCCTAAAAAAATACTAAAAATAGAAAGCTTGGAAGACTTAAGAAATCAGCTTTTGAAAAATTTAAGTTACCATTACGAACAAGAACAGCCTTTAATAAAAACGATTTACGAGCTTTTATTTGGAAAATCCGAAGAATCCCAAAAGAAACAGGATTAAAATCAACGAAAATATAAATTAAAAATATTAACGGTACGGTATATGAATAGAAATATAGAAAATTTAATAAAAAAGAATTTCTGGCTAAAACTATTTTCTCTAATTTTTGCGATTATCGTATGGGGATATGTCGTAGGCGGAACTAAGCAGGATATTGTTTATACGGCGGGACTCATAATTAAATCTCTTCCGAACGGTTACGCCGTAAGTAATAATCTTCCCGGGGAAATCCATGTAAAACTGCGCGGTTCAAGAATAGCGCTAATGAGGCTCAATAAAAAAATCTTTTTTACGATAAACGAAAATTATCTTCTTACCAGAAAAAACACGATAATCTTAAACAGGTCTTATTTGAACCTTCCCGCCGACATAAAGATTATAAGCATCCGTCCTAGTATTATTCCGGTAATAATTAGCAAGGTTATAACAAAGTATATAAAAATCCTGCCGGTAACCGTCGGGAGACTGCCGGCAGGATATTATTTAAAAAATATAAACGTTTTTCCGCAATATATTCCGGTTAGGGGACCGAAAGATATTGTCGGGCATATGTCGACCGTTAAGACTGTAAACATAGATTTAAGAAACGTCTATAAAAATAAATCATTGGCGGTTTCCCTAAGAAAACCTACAAAATTAGTAAAAATTATGTATAATAAAAAGGTCAGTGTGAATATTACCATTTCAAAGTAAAATAGATACGCTTTGAAAAAAGGAGACAGGATAGATATGAGAAAATTATTCGGAACGGACGGTATAAGGGGGCAGGCAAATAGATATCCTTTGACTTCTGAAGTGGCCTTAAAGATGGGCATGGCCTTGGTACAAGTTTTAAAATCGAGAGGAAAAAGACTAAAAATAGTAATAGGCAAGGATACGAGAATTTCCGGTTATATGCTTGAAACGGCACTTTCATCCGGGATATGTGCTATGGGTTCTGATGTTTATTTAGTCGGACCGATGCCGACACCCGGGGTTGCCTTTATAACATCCAGTATGAGAGCCGATGCCGGCGTCGTAATATCTGCTTCACATAATCCTTTTTACGATAACGGAATAAAGTTTTTTAGCGGTGACGGATTTAAATTATACGATGAAGTATGTAAAAAAATAGAGGATTTATTTGTTAATTATAAATTTGACAATGCGGGTCCAACGGGGAGTAACATAGGCAAGGCTCACAGAATAGACGATGCGTCAGGCAGATATGTAATTTTCACTAAGCTGTCTTTTCCTAAAAATTTAACCCTGAATGGTTTAAAAATTGTAGTAGACTGTGCTAACGGCGCCGACTATAAAGTAGCTCCGGAGGTTTTTTCGGAACTTGGCGCGGATGTCATCTTAGAGAACGCAAGCCCTGACGGAATAAATATTAACGATAACTGCGGTTCTACGCATCCCGACAATTTGAGCTCATCGGTAAAGAAAAACGGGGCAGACGTCGGTTTGGCCTTTGACGGCGACGGAGACCGAGTAATTTTTAGCGATGAAAACGGAAAGATACTTCAAGGAGATGAGTTTCTCGCTATATGCGCTATAAACATGAAATCAACCGGAGAGCTAAAAAATAACGGCGTGGTTACCACTCCTATGTCAAACATCGCCCTTGAACTCTTATTTAAAAAGTATGACATAAAAACGATTTATACCGAGGTCGGCGATAGGTACATTATGGAAGAAATGATTAAAGATGATTATAACCTCGGCGGTGAGCAATCCGGGCATATTATATTTTTAGACAATACTAATACCGGAGACGGTATAATATCGGCATTAAAACTTCTTACGATTATGGTAAAAACGGATAAGCCGCTTTCGGAACTTAGAAAGATTATCGAACCGTATCCCCAAGCTCTTTTCAATGTAGAGGTGCCTTACAGGAAAAACATCGACGAAATGGGAAAAGTTTCAAAAAAAATAGATCATTTTAACGAAGTGTTAAAGAATAGGGGTAGGATTTTTGTAAGATATTCGGGAACGCAGAATTATCTAAGGGTTCTTGTGGAGGGAAAAAACGATGGGGAAATTAACGAAATAGGTAACGAAATTAAAGAAGAGATAGAAAAATACTTTGATAATAACGGTATATAATAATAATATTAAGGAATTCGGAGAAACGGTTTATGGAATTAGGCGTAAATATAGATCATGTTGCAACCTTGAGGAATGCGAGAGGTGAAATATTTCCGTCTCCGGTTCATGCGGCTTTCGTCGTTTTAGAGGCCGGGGCGTCTAATGTAACCTGCCATTTAAGAGAGGATAGAAGACACATAAAGGACGAGGATGTTAGGATTATATCCGATCTAACGAAAAAACTAAATCTTGAAATGTCCGCCGACGAGGGAATAGTAAAAATTGCCATGGATATTATGCCTCGAAGCGTAACTATAGTACCGGAAAGAAGGAAGGAGCTCACAACGGAGGGTGGATTGGATGCAATATCAAACGTAAGCCGATTTAAGGATATAAATTCGGAATTTAAATCTATCGACTGTACAACATCGGCTTTCATAGAGCCTGATTTAAAACAGATAGAAGCCGCCGCCGAAGCCGAATTCGACTTTATAGAGATACACACGGGCAGTTATGCCGGTAAAACCGGGATTAAAGATAAAGCAATAGAATTAAAAAGGATAAAAGAGGCGGCAAGACATGCCGTAAAAATAGGACTCAAAATTAATGCCGGACATGGATTAAATTATGAAAATGTTTACGACGTCGTCATGATAGACGGTTTTTATGAATTTAATATAGGTTTTTCCATAATATCCCGTTCTATATTCACCGGATTGGAATCTGCGGTAAAAGAAATGCTCGGCATCATAAAGGCTGCAGAGTTAGCAAAGGCCTAATTAAAAGTATAAAATGATAGAGGGTATAGGCATAGATTTAGTTTCTATAAGAAAAATAAAAAAGGCGCTGCATTCGCACGGAGAAAGATTTTATAGCAGGGTTTTCTCGGAAAAAGAACGAAATGTTATAGAAAAGATTAAATGCAGAAACGAACTAAAAGCCATGCAGAAAGCGGCGGGTTATTTTGCGGTTAAGGAAGCGTTTCTAAAGTCCATAGGGGCGGGTATCTTTTCTCTGCCGTTAAATAAGATAGCCACATCGAATGAAGAAAGCGGACAACCTTTGATAAATATAGATGAAGATACGGCATATGTGATAAACCAAAAATTTAAAAAAGCCCTGTTTTCTATAAAAGTTAGCATAACCCATGAAAATGATTTTGCCTGTGCTATTGTTGTAATTCAAAGCCTTAATAAAAAATGAAATTATATTTTTCCGAAAATTTAAAAAAAATAGACGAAGAGAGTTATTCTGTTTTCGGATATTCCGAAAGCATACTGATGGAAAATGCCGGAGGCGGATGTTATAGGGAGATTTTAAAGTTATACGGCAAAGATTATCTCTTAAAATCCGATATTACCGTAATATGCGGAAAAGGAAATAACGGCGGTGACGGTTTTGTTTTATCGCGCTATCTTTTTAATGCCGGGTTTAGCGTAAAGACGATAATCCTTGCGGACAAAAATTTATACAAAGGGGCTGCAGGAGAAAACTTAAATATTTTGCTTAATTTAAACTCTAACGTTATAGAAATTTCCAAAAAAAAACAACTGCCTGTTTTATCTGAAATTTTAGACGGAACGGATATTTTATCCGATGCGATATTCGGAGTAGGAATAAACAGAGAAATAACCGGTTTTTTAAAAACTGTAATAGAAATAGTCGAGGCAAAGAGTAGAGAAATCGGGTTTGAAATATTATGCATAGACGTTCCAAGCGGGTTAAATGCCGATACCGGAGGCTTTATGGGTTCCGGAATAAAAAGTAATATAAAGAGAATTTTTACATTAGGAGGGTTAAAGGCCGGTTTTTACATTAACGAGTCGGAGAGGCTTTTATTGAGTAAAAAATTAACACTAATCGATATAAATCAACCTAAAAAGTTGTTAGATAATTATTGTTCGGGGATAGAAGTAATTGATGAGGAAGAGACCATAGGGTATTTTACCGGAAGAAAGGAAACCGGAACAAAATTTGATTACGGGCATTTACTTTCGATAGCCGGGAGCTACGGCAGAACCGGCGCGGCATATATGTCTTCCTACGCCGGATTTAAGAGTGGGGCAGGTCTCGTTTCCATAGCGGTTCCGGCTATGAACAATATTATGGAAGCAAAAACGACAGAAATAATGACATACCCTGTTTTTGACGATAATAAAGGGTTTTTTGTGGAAGAAAGTGCTGCAGATATTTCAGAGAATATGCTTCAAGGTAAGACAGCAGTCGTTATCGGACCCGGAATGGGACTAAATGAAAGGACGAAGCTATTTTTAAGCAGGCTTATTCGTGATATAAGGGTTCCTATTATTTTAGACGCCGACGCTTTAAATATTTTATCGGAAAACATGAAAATATTAAAGGAAATTTCTGATAAAAACGATATTGTTTTAACGCCGCATTTTAAAGAAATGGAGCGTTTAACGGGTATTAACAGAAGAACAATAGAAAAAGACCCGTTAAATATCGGGAGGAATTTTGCCGAAGAATTCGGGGTATATTTAGTTCTTAAAGGGTCAAGCATGTTTATATTTGATAAAAACGGTAAAAACGTTTCCGTGCAGTGCGCGCACTGTTCGCTACTTGCAAGCGGCGGAAGCGGCGACGTGTTAAGCGGCATTATAGGTTCTTTTATTTGTCAGGGTATGAATATATATAAAGCATTGAAGGCGGCATCTTTTTTAATGGTTTATTCTGCCGATAATCTTAAAGAAGAATACGGTGATTTTGGGGCGGGAGCCGTAAGGATAGCCGAAAATATTCCGAAGGCCGTAAATTTAATGAAGGTAAGATATAACAAAAATCATCCGAATTCCACACTATGATAATAGGTAATGCCGGGTGAATTAAGGGGAGAGAGTGTATATGATAGAGGCAAAAGACGTAATGACCGGAAACGTAATAGTTGTAAAGGAAGAAGATGAGATAAAAAAAGCGGCGGATATATTTTTAAAATATAAAATAAATGCGATTCCGGTAGTCGACAAAAATAAAAAACTTACGGGTATAGTATCGGAAACCGATCTTGTGTATCAAGAATCCAATCTTCATATACCGACCGTTTTCACTATTTTCGACAGTATATTCTATCTGGGAACATCTAAGCATTTTAAGAAAGACGTGGATAGGATAACGGCAACTAAGATTAAAGACTTAATGAATAAAGACGTTTTTTGCGCGAAAGAGAACGAAGACATATATAACCTTGCAACCGTTATGACAGATAAGAAATTTTACTCTATTCCTATTGTAAACGACGACAAGGAAATTATCGGCATTGTCTCCAGATACGACATAATCAAGGCCATGTCTTCAAAAAAGAAAAAAAAAGAGAAACAGGGGAAATAAATTTGCGAAAATTCGAATCCGATTCGCCTCAAAAAACCGAATCTATAGCGAAAGAATTTGCGAAAAGATTAAAGATAGATGATTTTGTTTCGATAAAAGGTGGCTTGGGGGCCGGGAAAACAAGGTTTTCATCGGGGATCATAAGTTTTCTTTGTCATAGTGGTAAAAATGGTAATATTTTCGCATTAAGTCCGACTTATACGATAATGAACGCTTATGACTGCGGAATAAAGATAAACCATTTCGATTTCTACAGATTAAAAACTATTTACGATTTGGAAAATTGCGGATTCTTTGATTCGTTGGACGGTAAAAATATTACCATTGCCGAGTGGACGGATATAATCGGGATAGATTATAAAAAATATATTATCGGCAACTATTACGTCGTAGATATGCAAAAAGACGACGACGGAAAGAAAGAGAAAAGATACATAGAAATAAAAAAGATATTATAAAAACAATATAAGGAGAAAGAGTTGGAAAATTTCGATGTTTGCGTCTTGGGTGGCGGTCCGGCAGGGTATGTGGGTGCATTGAAATCCGCTATCAACGGTTTATCAGTTGCGATAATAGAAAAAGACAGATTTGGAGGAACATGCCTTAACAGAGGGTGCATACCGACTAAAATATTATATTCAAAGGCAAAATACCTAAGCAGGCTTAAAGCGCCGGAGCGCGGTTTTATCGTGGGTGAATTTAGTTTTAACTACGGAGAGATAATAGACTACAAGGATGAGGTCGTCTTAACACTCACTGGGGGGGTCGAAAAACTCTTAAAAGCGAGGAAGGTTAAGATTTTTTACGGCTCCGGCAGGGTCGTCGGTTCGAATGATAACGATTTTAGACTCGGTATAACGTTAAATGAATATTCTGCCGATAAAAATATAGAGGAAACGCAAATTTCCGCAAAAAATATAATAATCGCAACCGGCTCGTCCCCTCTTATGATATCCTCTTTTAATATAGACCATAAAAGCGTAATAACGTCAGACGAGGCTCTTTCCTTAAGAGAGATACCGGAGTCTTTAATTATTATAGGGGGAGGGGTTATCGGATGTGAGTTTGCCAATATCTTTTCGGAATTCGGGTCTAACGTGAAAATAATAGAACTCTTGCCTTCTATACTTTCTACCGAAGATGTGGAGATTTCTAGATTTATTCGTAAGGCTTTTAAATCACGTAATATAGATATGTTGAACGGCGCGGAGGTAGGCAGCATTGTGCCGGCACCTGCAAACGGTAAGGGTAAGGCTGCAGTTACATTAAAAAGCGGTGAAATATTTGAAGCCGACAAGGTAATTGTTTCTATCGGAAGAAGACTAAATACCTCAGGACTGGGACTTGAAGACATAGGCATAAAGACGAACGAAAGAGGCAGGATAAGTATTGACAGCCGTAATGAGACTAACATTAAGGGGGCTTATGCCTGCGGAGACATAATAGACGGACCGATGCTTGCCCACAAGGCGTCGTTCGACGGAATAATAGCGGCGGATAACATCGCCGGAATAAATAGAGAAAAAAATTATGACGTATTACCCAGGTCCATATATACGAATCCGCCTATAGGGACCGTCGGACTAAAAGAGGGTGATGACGGGCTTTCCTCAGATTATAATACGGGGCGTTTTTCGTATGCCGCAAACGGAATGGCTTTGGCTATGGAAGAAAAAGAGGGATTTTTAAAGGTTTTGGTGGAAGAAAATTCTAAAAAAATTATCGGAGCAACCGGAGTAGGGGCGGATGTTCCCGAATTAATCGCCGAAATTGCCTCTCACATGCATTACGGCGGAACTATTTTCGACATAGAATCTACGATTCATTCACACCCCACTCTTTCGGAAATAGTCCCCGAATCGGCATTGGATTCAATAGGAGAGGCGATTCATAAGTTTAATTCCCGAGCGGCAAAAAAGCATTGATAATCTATAATAAGGATATTGCATTAATTTATGGCTCTTATTGTTCAAAAATTCGGCGGCACCTCTATGGGCAGCATAGAAAAAATAAGGCGAGTCGCCGCTAAAGTAATCAAAGAAAAACTCAACCGCAACGATGTAGTCGTAGTCGTAAGCGCTATGGGCGGAGAAACCGGTAAGCTTTTAGATCTTGCTTCTAAAATGGGAGGCTGTCGGGACGATATGGAAACCGACTTGATTATTTCCAGCGGGGAACAAGTAAGCTCAGGGCTTCTTTCTTTAGCGTTAAAGAGTGAAGGCTATGACGCTATTCCGTTATTGGGTCATCAGGTAAAAATAACGACGGATGAATTTTACGGAAGAGCAAGGATATCGTCTATAGACGTCAAAAATATATATAAAATGATCAAGCAGGGCAAGATAGTTATTATAGCCGGATTTCAAGGGATAAATTCCGGCGGGTTTATTACTACGCTGGGGAGAGGCGGATCCGACACGACGGCGGTTGCGGCAGCGGCAGCAATTAATGCGGACAGATGCGATATATATACGGATGTAGATGGAGTTTATACGGCAGACCCGTCGATAGTATCGGACGCCAAGCGCTTAGATGTCGTATATTTCGATGAAATGATAGAGATGTCTAGCCTCGGAGCAAAAGTACTGCAGATAAGGTCGGTCGAATTTGCTATGAAATATAAAGTAAATTTATTTGTGAAATCCACTTTTTTAGAAAGTAAAGGAACGCAAATAAAATTTTTAGGAGATGAGGACGACATGGAAGAGCTGCAGGTATCAAGCGTTGCATGCGACAAAGACGAGGCAAAAATTTCCATAAAGGGTATTCCCGATAAGCCCGGTATCGCCGCAAAGATTTTTTCAAAAATTTCGGATACGAATATTGTAGTAGATATGATTATACAAAATATATCCGTAGAGGGCCATACCGATTTAACCTTTACGGTTTCTAAAAAAGATTTGCACAAAGCGATAGAGATAGCAAGCGGTATTGCAAGAGACCTTAACGCAAAAGACGTTATAAGCGACGATAAAATTGCAAAGATTTCCGTAATAGGAGTCGGAATGCGCAATCATCACGGAACCGCTTCAACGATGTTTGAATCACTGGCCAAAGAAAGTATTAATATAATGATGATTTCTACTTCTGAAATTAAAATATCGTGTGTCATAGAAGCTAAATATGCGGAACTTGCCACGAGGGTACTGCATGACGTGTTTAACTTGGGAGAAACCGACAATAAAAAAGATGAATGTAAATAACGATTATATAGAGATATACGATACGACCTTGAGGGACGGAACGCAGGGCGAGGGGTTTTCGTTATCTATCGACGATAAGTTAATGATAGCAGAAATTCTCGACGAACTCGGCATTCATTTTATAGAGGGGGGATTCCCCGCCTCCAATTCAAAAGACAGAAATTTTTTTGAATTGGCATCGAAAAAGAAGTTTAAAAATTCAAGATTGGTTGCATTCGGAAGCACCAGAAGAAAAAATGGTTCGGCAAAAGATGACGCGGGGCTAAGGGCATTGAACGAGACCGGCATCAAGTATTTGGCTATTTTCGGAAAATCTTGGGATTTGCATGTAAAAAGCATTTTAAAGATATCCTTAAATGAAAATTTAGATATGATTGCGGATTCAATTGATTTTTTAAAACACGAGGGTAAGACGGTATTCTTCGATGCGGAACATTTTTTCGATGGTTTTAAAAATAATGAAGGTTACGCCGTTAAATCCATAAACATTGCCTTAGAAGCCGGAGCGAATAAGGTTATCTTGTGCGATACGAACGGGGGTTCACTCCCGCATGAAATATCTAAAATGATAAAAAGACTTAATCTACATTATGGTATAGACTTAAACAAACTCGGCATACACTGCCATAATGACATCGACTGCGCAACCGCAAATACTATTACCGCCGCCTTAGGCGGCATAAATCATATTCAGGGAACGATAAACGGATACGGAGAAAGAACGGGTAATGCCAATCTCTCGATTGTTATCCCTAATCTTGAATTAAAAATGAGGCTTAAGGCTATAGGAGAGGATAAACTTAAAGATCTTGTCAAAATAAGCCGTTTGATAGACGAAATAGCCAATAATATTCCTGTTAAGAATATGCCTTACGTCGGAGAAAGCGCTTTTGCCCATAAAGCAGGAATGCATGCCCATGCCGTTTTAAAGAATCCGTCGTCATACGAACATATCGAACCGACATTAGTCGGTAATCATAGACGATTTTTAATTTCCGATTTATCGGGTAAAAGCAATATAGAGGCCAAAGCGAAAGAGATAGGGTTTGATTTGAGTAAACTCACGGCCTCTCAAGAAACGGAGCTCTTAAATAAGATTAAAGAGCTTGAAGGTAGGGGGTTTAATTTTGAAAGCGCGGACGGCTCTTTTAAAATTTTCTTAAACAGATATTCTTTGGCAAACGACAACAAGAATACCGGCGGAGAGTGCTTTAAAGAATACTTCAAATTACTTGCATTTAGGGTAAATGTCGAAAAGACGACCGGCAATAATATATTCAGCGAAGCCGTCGTTATGATAGAGGTTAAGTCCAAAGCCGAACACGTGGTCGCAGTAGGAGACGGTCCGGTAAACGCCTTAGACAATGCCTTAAGGAAAGCATTGGTAAAATTTTATCCTGTGCTTAACGAGATGAAGCTTACCGATTTTAAAGTGAGGGTAATAAGGAGCAGTAAGGCAAAATCAGGTACGGCTTCTTATGTCAGGGTGTTAATAGAGTCGTCAGACAAAGAAGACAAATGGACGACTCTCGGGGTATCTGAAAACATAATAGAGGCATCCTATATGGCTCTTGTAGACGGAATAATATATAAATTAGATAAAGAAATGGTTAAGGCAGGTAATAAATAATGGCAGATTTTGATAACATAAAAGAAATAGGATTTTTTAAGGCACTATTTTTAACGTGGAAAAAATCTCTTTTCAGCCCCGAGGTTTTCTATAAAGAATTGAATTATGACGCCGATGCTATGGTGAGCGACAGCGAATTAGGAATTTTACATCCTTATTTCTATGCTTTGATATTTACGTATATAGGCTTAGTATTTTCCTTATTTTGGGAGGTATTTTTTTTCAAAATAAGTTTATATAGTACTTACGCTATATTGCCGGAAATTCCGCTTTTTCTATCGGATAAAAGCTCTATGGTTTTATACTTAATAGCGGGGATCATCTTTTTATTGCTTTTGTTTGGAATTTTATATACTATTTTTCTGGCAATTCTGACTATCATAATACATGGATTCGTGATGCTTATGGGAGGAAATAGGGGAATAAAAAACACTTTTAGAATAATAGGCTATGCTTCCGGAGTAGGTGTTTTCTCAATACTTCCTATTTTTGGGTATAACATATCGGCGGCATGGTTTGCAGTATTATTAATAATAGGCGTTAAGGAAACCGGCAAACTTTCCACTCAGAGGTCTATAATGACACTGTTACTTCCGTTTATTCTTATTTCAATGATATTTATAACCTTTTTAATAAAGATTATTTTGACAAGGTAGCCGTAAAGGATTAACTTACAGCCTTCCGGATGAGCCAAGAATCTTCATTCTTTCTCTTATAATCTCCGTAACGTAATCTCTTGCGGGACCGAAAATTTTTCTCGGGTCTATCTGTGTTTTATCTGTAGCAATGCTTTCTCTAACCCTTGCTAAAAAGGAAATGCGTAAATCGGTATCCGTATTGACCTTGTTTATTCCATATTTTATCGCTTCTTTTAGAACATCGAACGGGACGCCTTTCGCTCCTTTTAAATCCCCGCCGAATTCTTCAAATTTTTTGGATGCGGCCTCGGGAACGGATGAGGCGCCGTGAAGAACAAGCGGGATACCGGTTAATTCCTTCACTTTTTTTAGGCGTTCAAAATCCAGTTTCGCTTCGCCCTTAAATTTGAATGCTCCATGAGAAGTACCTATTGCCGGGGCAAGAAAATCAATGCCGGATGCGGAAACAAAATCTATAGCTTCTTCCGGATTTACGAGAACGGCATCCCTTTCCGCAACGGAAACATTGTCTTCAATGCCCTTAAGCCTTCCAAGTTCGGCCTCGACCGATATTCCGAGAGGGCGGCAAATATTGACTACCTGTTTTGTTATTTTAAGATTTTCTTCGAATGGAAAATGAGATGCATCTATCATGACGGACGTAAAACCGGCTCTTATTGCGGTCATAACCGCGCTTAGATTTGAACCGTGGTCAAGATGAAGAGCGACCGGAATATCAGGGTGTGCATCCGAAATAGTTTTAACCATGGAATATATCATGCCTGCACCGGCATATTTCATGGCGCCTTCACTTGCCGCAATGATTATAGGCGACTTTTCGGCTAAAGCGGCGGAGAATATCGCTTGCAAGAACTCCATGTCGTTGATGTTAAAAGCTCCTACCGCGTAACCGTTTTTATCGGCGTTATCGAGTATGATTTTCGTGGATATCAAAGACATTTTAGTCCCCCTTTTTTATTTAAATCATTAGTTTTGTTATAATACCGATATTATATCCCATACCAAAAAAAGTAAACTAAACGGCGGAAGCGTATGGGAATCGAACCCACCTCACCCTTTGTAGGAGCGACTGTTGATTTGAAGTCAAAGAGAGGCACCAGCCGTCTATCCGCTTCCTTCTGTTTTCCATCACGATTAAAATGTTATCATACAAATGCCTATTATTCAAGCCCTCCGAACACCACGCTAATACGGCGCATATTATATTTATATGATAAAATATAGCATTTATAGCATTATTGAGTTATAATTTACAATGATAAAATAAAAAATAAAGGGGTAGAACAAACAGTTAAAATGGATAAGTGGAAGATAGGGGAAGACGAGTTCTTTAAAGAAGGCTACGATAAAAACGGTTTTTCTATTGGAGAGAAAAACGGGGACAACAATGCGTCCGATGCAAATACTGACTTAAACAATAGTAAAGCAAATAAAAACGACAGGGGTTCCAAAAGAAGAAAGGGCAGTAAAGCAAATAAAAATGATTTAAAAAAAATATTTTACGTCATGCTCGGAATTGCAGCATTTCTATCGGCATATTACTTGCTCATAGTATTATTCCCAGGCAATAATACCAACGTAGAAATATTTGGGTTAAAAACTAAGGTTTACAGACCCGCAACGCTTCCGGAGAACGACCTTTTAATTACCGGTTATATAGTCAATAAAAACAAATTTTCTATAAGCTATGTCAAACTTAACGGAAAATTATATAGTACTAAGAATATAGTTCTCTTGACGAAACATGTTTATGCCGGCAATTTTATAAAATTTAAAAAACTTAAAAACATGTCTAATATTGCCGTCAATATGACGTTAGGTAACAAAGAAGGCGTAAACATGTCTAATGTAGAAATATTACCCAACCATCCCATAAAATTTATGTTGGTTTTTTTGAATATAAGCCCAAACTCAAAAAATTATTCGATTACGATTAGCCATTTCTATCGAATTAAGAAATAATATTATATTTTTAATAGTCGCACAATATAAGTTATAATCAGGCTTTCTTAGTAGTTTTAGCAGTTCCGGAGCGGGTTTGTCTTTTTCTTTTTTGAGGTGACGAAGTAGAACTTGTTCTTGATATCTGTTTCTTTTTTATTTTAGGTTTTTCTTCTTCTTTAGGTGTAACATCTATTTCGTCATTTCCTGAAACGCTATTTTTGAAATTTTTAAGAGCCTTTCCTATACCGCTGCCTATCTCCGGAAGTTTGCCGGCTCCAAATATCAGAAAAATGATTACAAAAATAATTATTATGCCGTAATAACTAAAACCGAACATTTTATTCCCCCTATTGCGATTAATTTCTTAAAATCAAACTATTATCTTTTAACTGGCGGAGAGGGAGGGATTCGAACCCTCGATAGACTTGCATCTATACATGATTTCCAGTCATGCTCCTTCGGCCTCTCGGACACCTCTCCGCATATCCTACATATATAGCATAGCTTATCATTATTTAAAAATATATTCAATACCCCTTATTTTCTTGTTGACAAAAAAATATATTTTGATAAACTAAATAACAGTAATTCTTTTCTCCATTTTTCCTCCCAATATATGTTAAATATATTGGGAGGTTTCTTGATTAGTTAATATATATCAGATAATTCTCTCCAAGTATGAAAAACGTCGCTTGTCAATCCGATAAAATCATAGAGTTAAATGAAATAAAAAAAGAGATATCGGGACTCAAGAAATCCTCCATGAAAATAGTATTTACCAACGGATGTTTCGACATTATACACGTCGGACACGTGAGCTATCTTAATAAAGCAAAAGCCCTCGGCGACATACTTATAGTCGGATTAAACAGCGATAAATCAGTCGAGCGGCTTAAGGGAAAGGGTAGGCCGATAATAAACGAAAGAGACAGGGCATATGTCTTAGTAAACCTGAAACCTGTCGATTACGTCGTGATATTCGATGAAGATACGCCTTATAATTTAATAAAAGAAATAAAACCCGATTTTTTAGTTAAAGGAGGTGATTACGACGGAAAAGACATAGTGGGATGCGATATTGTAGAATCATCCGGCGGACTGACAACATTAATAGACTTTGTAAACGGAAAATCCACGAGTAGAATTATAAAGGCGATAAAATCAATCCCTTCTCTGACCGAACAGCATCAAAAGCATTAAAAACAGGTTTATGAAGTCCAGATATAATGTTAAGGCTCCCATAACCGTTTCTTTTCTTTCGTCGAAAGAACCGCTTAAATATATTTGTTTAAGTTTTTGCATATCATATGCGGTTAAACCTAGGAATATAACGACTCCGAGAACTGATATGACGTACATTAAGGCAGAGCTGTGAAGAAAGAAATTTACGACCATAGCTATCATTATAGCAAACAATCCTACCGTCATAAAGTTTCCTATTTTGGTCAAATCCCTTTTAGTAGTATAGCCTAAGAACGCTAATAGACCGAAAGACGCAGCCGTGATAAAGAATACTTCGCCTATCGATTGACTAGTATAAACTAAAAAAATAAAAGAAAACGTAATTCCCGTTAGCGCGGAGTATGATAAAAATATTATCTCGCTAATATAAGCGGGGAATTTGTTTATCCCGAACGACAACAGTAAAACGGCAGCGAGTTGAAGCCCTATTAGCACATAGAATAATATAATATGAGTGTGAAGATACTGAACGACCGGCTTATCCATGGCTATAAGGTAAGAAACCACGCCTGTTATCACAAGCCCTAAAGTCATCCAGGTAAAAATGCCCCTGAAAAAATCGGATAAGCCCTCTGTTGTATGGCTCCGTGCGCCTGTAGCAATATTATAATCGTAATCCATCTATTTCTTTCTCCTATTCTTTTATTTTATTCACAATATTGTAGAACAAAAATCAGACAAAATCAATAGATATCCAAAATCCGAATTTCATCCGTTGTATCAGTATAAAAACCCGATATAACGGAAAACTAAAATTTCTACTTTAAAAACAAACGGTAGTATGTTCTAATAAAATAGAAATGAGTTTCAATATATTCTCTGAATGTTTCGGTAGAATAGGGGGGGGATAAACGTAGTTTGTACGCAAAAAAGCCTGAAGGATTTCAATTGAAGGGATTCATAGAGGTACTCGTAGAAAATAGGTGGATTCAACTTGCTACAACTGTTTTTGCTGTTATATCCCCGCTCGGGGTAGTATTAGGTTATGTATGGATATTCTGGACAGGTTTGGGTTTATTTATTGCCGGTTTATTCTATGCGGTAATCCAAGAATATCACATACTTAAAATATACCGTCGTGATTTTGTTCCCGTTCCCGTAGTTATCAATATATCCAATCCCGCCGATTCGAAAAATGCACTTAATAGTGTTTTTTCGCTGATAGAGAATGATGATAAGAATCAATATCGATACCGTCATAAAGAAAATTTAGAAAAAATATTTCATATAAAGGAAGACGACCTTATATTTGAATTTAAGGGAAGTATTGAAAATAAAGAAAATTTAATAGATTTTTTAAAAATAGTGAGGCACGACATAGGAAAACTTGAAAGCAAGATTCCCGCCAAAGACGAGTTTTATCTCATTTATATCGGACCCGTCAGCGTAGCAGTTCTCGTAGGAGCGATATTCGCGACCAGTGCAGTTATGATATTGCAATATGATAAGTCGGTCAACGGATATAACAAAGTTCACGAGATTAGGGATAGGTCCATAAAGGAAAACGTTAAATCTTTCGAAAAATTAGATTTAAAAAGGATTAATACAAATAAAAATGATAGTAAAAACGCCGTCCTTGCAATAGATATATCAAGTCATAAAATAGATTTAAATCAATTGCACGATGACGGTGATATTTTTTACTTAAAAGCAAGAAATAACAATGGAACGCTAAGCAAGGACGAGGACTGGGGACTGTACGTCAAAGAAATATTCAAAGAACTCAACGAACTGCAAGGAAAATATGAGGAAGTAAAACTTATTTACAGCATGCCTGTTTCAATCGGTTTAATGCTGGGTGTGGCAATTCAAAATTATTGGAAAATCATGCTTACTCAGTATGCAGATGGGTCATATAAGGATCTGCTGCGCACAAATGATATAAAATATTATTTTTGACTAAGGAGGAATTATGAATTTGCATTACATGAGTTGGAAAAAATTTTTGTCGGCCGTAATAATAATCGGCTTTTTTATTACAGGGTTTTCCTCTTTTGCTCTGGCTTGGGAGCCCAAGCTCCCCAGTGGAGTTCAGGGTCCCGTTTCCTGGTACGTGAATGGCAAAGCAGGACGATATTTTGTACCTATCGTTCAAGGTAAAATCTTAAGTCCGGCTTCGGGTATTGTAAGGACGGATTCCAACTGCAGGCCCGACAGCCAAGGTCTCAGCCACTGTTATAACGAGATTGAGCTGTTGTCCGGAAAGATAATTACCGTTCAAAACACGCATAAAATGAGCAAATTTCCATGCCTGTATCCGGGTGAACATGTAAGCGTACGACCTAACGGTTCATCATCTTGGGCAATCGTGCAAATCGCCCCATAAAGATATCATTATGCGGAACAGTACACATGACTTTAAATTTAATTATTTCAAGGGTATTTACTTTGAATCTAATATAATTTAGTTGTAGATGAATACAGTACCTTATGATTGTCACGATATTTATAAAATAATTAAATGAAAATCGCAACCGCAGGCAATAAAGTATAAAAAATGACGAGAAGAACGGATGTTAATTCCATAATATGTATAGTATCTATAATATTGTCTTTGCTCGCAGCGCCGTAATTTTCGAACCCCATAACCGGTCTTTTACTTTCAACACCGCCATAATGGTTAATCCCGCCTAATTTTATTTGCAGCGCTCCCGCTATTACGGATTCAAGCTGTCCTCCATTCGGACTCGGGTGATTCTTTCTGAATTTGAACCATGACTTAAGGGCTTCTTTAATATTGTATCGAATATTGCAACTACTGCAAATGAGTGTCGATAAAAGCATAAAAAAGGCGGTTATCCTAAAGGGAATATAGTTCAAGGCATCGTCTAAACGCGCAGAAAAACTACCGAATTTCTCATATTTTTTATTCCTATATCCTACTAACGAATCCATAAGATTTACGCTTTTATAGATAACCGCAAAGGCGGTGCCTAAAGCAACTGCAAAGGGCATTTGAAAGGGTTCGGATAATCCGAAGATCAATCCTATTGTAAAATAAAAAAATACCGAACCCGTACCGTCTCCGGTATTTTCCGCAACAGATTCGATAACGGCTCGTGAAATTTCAGATAGGTTGAGGTTGCGACTGTCTCTGCCGGCAAGAGATATGAGGTCTTTTCTTGCGCTTTCAATATCGTTTGCCTTTAGAAACCTATATATTTTAATTCCTTCATATTTCAGACCACCGGTAGAGAGAAAAGAAAGCAGGATATAGACAGAAAAAGAGTAGAATAAGAATATGGAGATCCTAAGCGTTATAATATCAATTACCGCAAAAACGACTATTATTGAAAAAATTGTAGCAAGATTGAATAGTAGTCCGGAAAAAAAACCGTCGGAAATGCTGTAAAATACTTTTTCTAAAAAAAATGCAATTTTTCCCATTATGTTCAATGGATGTAATTTGTATCGGATAGAGCCGATATAAAATTCAAGCAAAAAAGCTGCGGGAAGAATAATCATCAAAAAATATTAAGTAGTTTACATAATGTCCCTTATGGGACATTACATCTAAAATTATTTATTTATTAATTTATACAAGCCAGTTAACTATTTCGAAGTTTTTATTTGGAACAGTCGTTTCAAAATATCCGTTAACCGGAAAACGTTCTATCTCAACCAAAGGATTGTCTTTATAGGTAAGAATTGCATAAAAATATATATTGCCGAGAGAATCTATATTGAAAATGGAAAGTGGAACTGCCGCTTCGAGGATATCTTTAAAAACAACTTTCAAATCTGATTTTCGACTGACCGAGTTCTTATTCATTAAAGATGATTCAATTGATAAATTCAATATATTATTATCTGTGATATGAAATTCAATGTTTATTTCGATGTTTGCAGGATTTATGAATTTTATATTCAATATTTTATCCGACAAGTCTTGGTTTTCTTTCTTGAAAAAGTCAAATCTCACAAAAAACGTGCTTTCGTTAAATCCGTAATATAATCTCTTTATAAACCTATCCGTATGCGCCATCGCTTTTCCGGATATAACACTCGGGAAATAGACGGCACTTCCGAGCCACTCGAAATAACTACCGGCAACACCGTCTATTTTTGGATTTATAAACGATACTATATCTAAATGCGGTTTCACCGCTCTTTTTTCTTCTAATACCGGAATAAAACAATCATCAGGCGGATTATCATTCAAAAACTTATAAACATTTATAATATGGGTTCTGTATAACAGATCGTATTCTTCATCTATCCCTGATGTTCTATCCTCTCCGTACCACCAGTTGTAGTCGCTTCCCTCGGCAATATAAAGCTGTTTCCATGCGGCTTTTAAATATTCGCCGCGCAGCCCTCCTTCTTCCCGTATGCTATCATTAGTTTTATTTACGAGATAGCTTCTTGTTTTTGAAAGTAAATCCCATGCCTTATTGTCCTCGCTGTCTCCTATCCAGATTCTAAAGTTATGATTAATCCATGAGCCCGGATATATAGTCGGAATATTATAAATCTCGGAAAAATCGATATTACGCCCCTGATCCCGTCTAATATCTAAAAATCGTTTAATTTTGACGCCTGTTTTGCCCTTTTCTATCGAATTAGACGTCTTATCGACGTCGTCGGTTATTTTTAGGGTATTTTCTACTTTTTTTATGTATTCGCCGGCAGTTACGGTATTTATAATCTCCGTATTATTGGATAATCCTTCGTAAAGGTAATTAAAAAAATCGTATCCGTTGTTTTTATAATATTCCCACGCATTTTCTCCGTCTAATATTATAGAGACTACCGGTAAGTCATTTTTATTGTAATCATGCAAACTTATAGCTATGTTTTTCAAGTTATTTATTAAATCTTCGGCGGCCGCTTTGGGTTCATAATTTGAATATTTAAACCCTATTAAATCGGAAAGCATTTTATCTCTAAAGAATATATACGAATACCCCTTGCCTCTCTTGACTACATACGGCCTATAGAGCAGTTTCCTATTATCAATATCCGAAAAATTAACGCCTATCGAATTGAATAATATTTCTTCATCCGTCGCTATCCAATTTATATTATTATCTATGAAAAGTTTTAGTGTTCTTTCGCTTACGCTCCCTTCGGACGGCCACATTCCGTTTATTTTATAATTTAATTTTTCGTCGAAATAATTTATGGCACTTTTAATTTGATAATCGGCGTCTTCAGGGTGCCTAAAGGGTTTAGGGAGTACTATGCCGTCGTGAAAATGGGCTATATCGGTATCGCATAATAAGGGTAATATAGGGTGATAATAAGGGCTTGCCGAAAGCTCAATCTGACCGTTGCTTGCAAGTTCGGTTATTAGCGGAAATATTTTATTTAAAATCTGCGGAATTTTTTCTTCGATTAATATATTTTTTTCTGCTACAGTAAATTTTTTATCCTTATTCTTTAACGCTGTCAAAAATTCATCCGAATTTATTGAGATCGGGTCTATCCACATAATATTAAACAGGACTATTATGTCTAAATAATCCTGATTTGTAAATAAACTTATTTTCTCTCCAAGCCCTATCGAAGTACCGGCATCCCTTAACCTATAATAAAGTTGTTTAAACCTTTCGCTTTTTTCTAAAAAATGTTTACCCGAAGAACAGGCCGGGAATAATTTATTGAGAATAAACAGCTTGTCGTCAGCAGTTAGCTCAATTATCTTCTTGGCGGAAATGCTTAAAAATTTTTCGTTTTTAAGCGTATTATCGTAATTATTAACATAATCGTCTAATTGTGCCAGTAAAGAAGGAGAATAGTTAAAAACGGCATGAACTTTGGGATAATTCTTTAAAATCTCCCCCATAAAACGATAGTCCTTAGTGGCATGCAACCTAGCCCACGGCATTAATATTTCACCGGTAAGATCATCCTTATAATAAGGCTGGTGAAAATGCCACAAGAATATTACGTTTATAGAATTCACTTTGATATTGAAATTAGTTGTATAAGGGGCACATTAAGAGTTTAATTGTATCAGATTTTCTATATATCCTCTATCTTTAGTCATTGCATCGTCAGTAAGCATCGTTTTATAAATAGACACTGCTTTTTTCGGTTCTTTTATTTGCGTGTATAGCGCGGCTTCTTTCAGCATTGCGTATTCCTGAAGCTTGACGCCATCGATTTTAGACATTTTCGCAAAATCTAAAATAGCGCTCTTATAATCCTTCTTAAAAATAGAAACGGTTGCAAGATTACCGTAAGCTAAATATGTTAAATTATCGGGCCCCGGTTTCGGATAAGCGGCTATATACTTAGTCAAATAAGATTCGGCTTTTTTAAAATTGCCAATCTTCATGTAATCCAATCCCGTATAAAAGTTAGAAATTTTATAGGCACTCGTTCCGCTATATTCATGTCGAAGCTTTTTAAGATAAGAAACGGACTTATATATAACCTTCTTATTTTTACCATTAAAGGATACGTAAAGCCTTATACCCTTCCATAATAATCTATCGGCATTTTTATTTACGTTGCCGTAATAATACCTAACACCGAAAACAGAGCCGATTATTAAAATAATTAATACTATAATTCCAATAAGCAGAAATTTATTTTTTATTAAAAAACCGTCTACATCTATCTTATCCATATGTATTTTCTCCGGAACGTTATGATTAGCTAATGTTATAAAATATCTATATAAAAATCAAGCATATTTTTTTAATAATATTGAGGCGTTATTTTTTACGCTTTTTAATTCTGCCTGCGTCAGCCCGGCACCGAATCCGACGCTGTCGTAAATCGCCTCATCCATGATATCGCAAGGCGAATGGGTATCGCTTGATATAATAAGTTTTGCTCCTGTTTTTATGGCAATTTTAGCTGTGTGTCCGTTCGCGAGGCAGTGTCCTTTCCTGTAAGAAAGCTCTAAACATACGCCGTTCTTTTTTGCGATCAGGGCCTCTTCTTCGGAAATCAAACCGGGGTGTGCCAATATATCGATATTTTCTTTTAATGCAGCTAAATTCGTCCCTTTCTCTACCGGTTCGCTCAAGGTTTCACCATGAACGATAACTATCAACGCACCGCATTTTCGCGCAAGTTCAACGGCGTCTTTTATAAGGACGGGCGGGACATGGGTTACTTCCACGCCGGGCAGTACCGTAAATTTATTGCCGTTGCCGTAAAATGAATTTGTTTTCTTACAAATTTTTTTAATATTAGACAAATTATGTTCTATGTTGGAAAAATCGGCGTGATCGGTTATTGCTATCGCCTCCATTCCGGAATATATTGCCCTTCTAATCAGCTCCGCCGGAACAAGTTCTCCATCCGAAAATATCGTGTGCATATGAAAATCTATCATCATCCCCTATCCGTTCTTTATTTTTTTTTGTTTTTCAAATACTCTTTCAAGTCGTTCTTTCTTCACGCTTATTAAAACGTCATCCTCAATTTCGAAAGCTTTAGTAAAAGGCCTCGGAGAATATTTAAAACCGAAAATAAAATCAAATTTTACTTCATCCATTAAAGAAAGCGTCATTTTGAAGTCTTCATCCGTTTCGCCGGGAAAACCGACTATTATATCGGAAGAAATAGATATGTCGGTATGCCCGCTCTTTAACTTCTCTACAAGTTTTAAATAATCCCGCCTTGTGTAGCCCCTATTCATAGCCGATAAAATTTTATCGGAACCGGACTGAACCGGCAAGTGAATGTCTTTGGAAATTTTATCGCTGCTACAAATCAGCTCAATAAGTTCGTCATTAAAATCTTTAGGATGAGAGGTTAAGAATCTAATTTTATCTAAACCTTCAATTTTGGAAATTAATTTTAGCAGATAGCAAAATCGTTTTTTATCGTCATCCGGGGATATATATGAATTTACGTTCTGACCCAAAAACAAGATCTCTCTATCGCCGTTTAAAACATGCTTTTTAACCGCATCATGAATAATATTTAACGGTACCGATTTTTCCTCTCCCCTGACATACGGAACTATACAGTATGAGCAATAATTACTGCACCCCTCTATAATTTTAACGGTTACCAACCCGTTTTCAGACATTGCGCCCGTAATAAAATCTGCCGATTCGTCCATCTTATCCAATCCTTCGTCCATTTCCCCGGCAAGAATATCCGAAATAGACGTTATTTCATCGGGACCGAAACAGTAATCAAAGGATAAGCCGGATTCTTTCTTATTTTTCAATTTAATCTGCTTCGCAAAACATCCGGCGAGAACAATCTTTTTATCGTTATCGTGATTTTTTTTAAATCTGCCTAATTCGGAAACGATTTTGTGGTCGGCATTGTCTCGTACGCTGCAAGTATTAAAAATAATTATATCTGCGTTTTTTATAGAATCGGCTTTATAAAACCCTTTTTTCAAAAGACTGCTCTCTATTGAGTTGGAATCGTGAAGATTCATCTGGCAGCCGTAAGTCTTGATGAAAAACCCTTTACTGTTACGATTATTTTCCCTTAATAAGGTCATTTTTATAAATCTTACTGACTTTAAAAACCGGAGCCGACTTTTTTTTGATTTCTATTTTTTCGCCCGTTTTTGGATTTCTTCCGGAATACGGCTTATATTCTTTAACGGAAAAACTTCCAAATCCTCTTATTTCTACTCTCTTTTCTTGAATCAAAGCGTTTTTTATTTCATTTAATATGGTACTTACTATTTTATCCGCCATTTTTATGGGAATATCATTTTTGTTTGCAAATTTTTCGATAAATTGTGCCCTATTCATTGAGACTCCTCTTAATTTTATCGGGTTTATATTGATGTTAAAGTTTATCACATAAGGATATCGGGGTCAACATCTATAACTATCTTTTGAGAAGAAAAATATCCGGATAAGCGTTCGTTCCCTCGTAATATATTTATTAGTTTATGCAGATTAGATGCCTGCGGATATCCCTTTAATATTAACTGATATCTAAAATCATTCTTTATTTTTTCTATCGGACACGGCGAAGGACCTAAGATCGATATGTTGGTAAAATCGCGTGATTTTATATTAATATCCACTACCTCCTTTAAATCGGATGCAATTACTTTTAGCCTGTCGACATTTTTATCCGTTAATTTCAATGCTACTATTTTCGTATAAGGCGGATAGCCGTATTCTTTTCTTATTTCAAGTTCTTTTTCGTAAAAACCTTTTGTATCATGAGTCGCGACGTATCGCAATAAATAGTTGTTCCCTATAAAGGTTTGTATCGCAATTCTGCCGCGCCCCTCTCCCCTTCCCGCCCTTCCGGAAACCTGAGTGAGTACTTGAAACGCCTTTTCGGAACTCCTGAAATCCGGTATGTTTAATAAGCTGTCGGCCAAAATGACGACGACGAGACCTACATCCGGAAAGTCGTGTCCCTTAGTTATAATCTGGGTGCCTATCAATATATCTATTTCCTTTTTTTGCATTTTCCTAAATATATCCGCGCCGTTTTTCCTGCTTTTCGCAATATCCGAATCTATTCTTTCTATTTTAACGTCTTCGCGAACGGCAAATAATGTTTTAACGACGTCTTCCAGCTTTTGGACACCTATTCCGTAAGGTTCGATAGTATCCATGCCGCATTCCGGGCAGAGTTTAGGGACATCTTCCCTATGACCGCAATAATGACATCTTAAGAAGCCTCCTGAATATGCATTTTTATTTTTATGGTAAACTAACGATATAGCGCAATTATTGCATAAAAATAGATGACCGCAAGACGAACATACTAAGAAGGTAGAGAATCCCCGCCTGTTTAAAAATAGCAATACCTGCCTATTGCCGCCAATATTTTCCTCAATTAGCCGGGTGGTTTCATTTGATAAGATTTTGTCGGAAAATCTCCTTTTACCTGAATTCTTAAATTCAGTTTTTAAATCTATTATATCCGTTTCCGGCAAAGATTTACCTTTTACCCTGCTTTTTATGTAAATATATTCGTATTTTTTAAGCTCCGTCGCATTATAATAAGATTCGAGAGAAGGAGTTGCCGAACCCAACACGCAAACCCCGGATGTTTTCTTAGACAGCATAACGGCAACATCCCTTGCATTATAAAGAAGCCCCGACTGTTGCTTATAAGAACCGTCATGCTCTTCGTCCACTATTATAAGCCCGGAATTTTTAATCGGAGCAAAAATAGCGGATCTTGCACCTAATATCAATTTAATGTCGCCGTTAAGTATCTTTATCCAGTTTACGAACTTTTCTTTTTTTGAAATCTTACTGTGAAATATCGCGAAACCGTTTTGCTCCGCCAATCCCTTAAATCTTTTTTTTATCAAATAAATAAACTGATCTGTAATGAATATTTCCGGAACGATTATAATAATTTGTTTATTTAAACTTAAAGCAAAATCAAGCAAGTTAAAATAAATCTCCGTTTTACCGCTTGCCGTAACGCCGTGAATCAAAAAAGTTTTATAAAAACAGTTTTTTATCGACTCTTTTATTATATTTACCGAATCTATTTGGTCGGCTGTCAAGTCATAAGGCGCTTCGGAAAGAAATGCGGAATCGGGGGTATGTGTATCGTCTGCCTTTTGAGCCGATGCTTCATCGTAATATTTATCTAACAGATCAAAATGATTCACGTCTATAGACGGCAAAACGGTTTCAAAAACCCCGGAGATATTCTTATGATAATAGGATATAAGAAAATTGTATATATCCTTGTGGGCTTCTTTAAAGAAAACAGCCTTTGAAATGCGACGTATTTTTTTTAACGATATTTTTTTATTTTTAAAGCTACAGGGTTCATCTTGTCTGATATCGAATATAAAACCGTAAACCTGTCTATTTTTTAGGGGGACAATAACTGCCTTACCTACTTCTGCCGCAGCTTCAAATTCTTCCGGTATCAAATAAATAAATTTAATATCCGTTCCGCTTTTGGGAATAACTATATCGGCTATCATAACTTTATATTATAATATTTTTAACCGCAATATTATAATATAAAATAATATACGGAAAAAACCGCATCGAATGTGGATATTAAAGGCTAATTTAAAAAGGAGCGGATTTCATTTTCCGCTCCTTTTTAAAACCTAACATATTATTTAAATTCCCTTATGTATTTTGTTCTCGGTTTTTTTTTCATGCCCGCCTTTTAATGGATAAAAGGATCTTCTATAATAATCGTCCTCGTTTAATTCAACCTTTTTACCGTCATATGTATAAAAAAACTTACCGTTACCGAATTCTTCTTTCCAAGTTTCGTCGGCAATTTTTCCGTAATTTTGGGAATACTCGTCCATTTTATCTTTGAGTTCGGTTATTATAGACTCCCCTCCCTCCTGCGTAGCCTTAGCACCGCCTTCCGCTACGACCTTTCTTAGAATTTCAGGGTAATCTATTATCATACAGGGACGGAGCCTGTTTCTATTATTCATCTGTTCTTTCCTTATAGACTTAAAATACATCGAATTGAGGATTTCCTCCATAGATTTATCAAATATATTATCCGCTGCAAATTGGGCAAATACGCACGGCTCTACCCCACCTTCTGCATTTACGTGAACATAAACACGTCCGCCCGCAAGACAGCCGTGAGAGAGAATCCCGTCGTTCCAGAAGTCCCCGACTACTATCGGTTTGGTCTCTCTTATCTCCGCCACCCTCTTTCTTCTGAAATTTCGCTGTTCCGGCGTGGGCATAAGACCGATATCCGGCTCTCGTCCGATAGGTATATAATTAAAATACCAACCGAGAAAACACCCCTGTTTAATGTAGAAATCTATGAACTCGTCGCTAACAATTACCTCGTTATTAAACCTCGTTGCCGTAGCGGAAAAACCAAAAAGCACGCCGTTGTCTTTAAGGTAATTCATGGCCGAAACGACCTTTTTAAAATGACCCTTTCCTCTTCTTTCATCGGTTTCGTCTTCAAAGCCCTCGACGCTTATGCATGGGAAAACATTACCCAATTTAGAAAGCTTTTCCGCCATTTTGCCGTCTATTAAAGAACTGTTCGTGTAAATCTGAAAAAAACAGTCTTTATTTCTTTCGAATATACTTATAAGGTCTTTTCTTGCAAAAGGCTCCCCACCGGAAATAGTATAAAAAAATATTCCGAAGCTTTTACCTTCGTCAATTATTTGATTGATTTTTTCATATGAAAGCTTATCTTTTCTTGCATAGTTAGCGGAATAACACCCGTAACATTTTAGATTGCAACGCATTGACGGGCTAATAACATAAAAAAGGGGTGGATAAAAACCGTTTTTATCAATAAATTTTCTCCTCCTCTCCCCGCTAAGCAGTAAAAAATTAGAGATAAAATTATCGAATATCCCTTTCCTGACGTTTTTGGAAAGATACGGAAGTTTTCTTTTTAAATTGACAAAAATATGATCGAAAAAAATCTTTCCGGCAGGTGCCTTGAAATGATTTAATTTATCAGAAATTTTAACTATCATCTCATCGTTTAACTTAGGTACTATATAATTGCCCGCCAGATAAAGAGTGCGTTTTACGACAGCGCTTTTAACCCTTTCTCTCATAACCGATAATTCCATAATTTGTAGGCCTCCTTATTAATACAAAATTATTTTTCAGAACTTCCGGATGCGGTCGATAGAGTGTCATTTTACACCTTCAATGTCCGCACCGTCATTTCAATATTCTTCAACAGCACCTCCTTTTTAAATAACGTATAAATGCCAAAATATAAATCCTCGTTACTATATTAACTTAAATTATGAAATAATAGCTTTTTGTAGTTTATCACTATAATGAAAAAAGTCAAGAAACGTAGCACTATGCCGAGGCAGAGTAGTAAAAATATAATAACCGGTCATTTTAAAATGACCGGTTATTATATTTGCTTTTTTATAAATTATTTGCGATAATAATATCGGGCTTATATAAATTATTTAGACGGTTTTGAAAAACGGGGGGTTAGCTCAGTTGGTAGAGTGGCGTCTTCGCATGGCGTAGGTCGTGGGTTCGAATCCCATACCCTCCACCATTTAAAGCAGTAGAAAATAAGCCGTTCCGCGGAACAAATAAGCTTTTTAAATGCATAATAGCAGATAGCCTCGTTTTATTCTTTGTTGTATCCAATCCATTGCCGACATAAAAGTCGTTGGCAAGGGCAGAAAATTATTCAACATAAAACTTCTTTTATTGCTTTTTTTACAGCGAGAACGGTTTTATCTATATCGGGTTTGCTATGTTTGGAACTTAAAAACATAGCTTCATATTGAGAAGGAGCGATAAATATTCCCTCATTTAGCATTATGCCGAAAAATTTCTTAAATAAAATAGCATTCGACTTCATCACGTCCCTAAAATTGTTAACATCTCTTCCCTTAAAAAATATAGTAAGCAGAGACGATATTCCGTTCATCGTAATTTTATCGCCAAAATCCTTAAGCTCGTCTTTTAAATTTTTAATCAGATATTGCGAGGCTTCATTAGCTTTAGATACCGCATCATCTTCCTCTATCGCTTTTATGGTAGCTATACCGGCTGCTACGCATATAGGGTTACCGGAAAGCGTTCCTGCCTGATAAACCGGACCGATCGGAGAAAGATATTCCATTATATCTCTCCTTCCACCGAAAGCGCCTATTGGAAGCCCACCGCCTATTATTTTGCCGAGGCATGTTATGTCCGGTTTTAGACCGAACAATCCCTGCGCCCCGCCATGGGACACCCTAAAACCCGTTATGACCTCATCGAAAATTATAAGCGAATCGTTTTCGCGGCACAGGTCCATTAAGCCCTCTAAAAAACCATCCTTAGGCAAAACTACCCCCATATTTGCGGCTACCGGCTCTATTATGACTGCGGACACCTCTCTCTTGTGATTCAGAAATAAATCTTTGACGGTTTCTAAATCGTTATAAACAGCAACGAGGGTATCTAAAGAGGAATTTATCGGAATACCGGCGCTTGAAGGTATGGATGTCGTTAACGCTCCCGAACCGGCCTTTACAAGCATAGAATCGGAATGACCGTGATAACATCCTTCAAATTTTATAATTTTATCCCTTTTCGTAAAACCCCTTGCAAGCCTGATCGCGCTCATTACGGCTTCGGTTCCGGAATTTACGAGTCTTATCATCTCCATTGAGGGAAAATATTTATTGACTAAGCCGGCAAGTTCGACCTCCGTTTCCGTCGTTGCTCCAAAACCGAATCCATTTTTCGCCGTATCCGAAATAGCCTTTATTACTCGAGCATCACCGTGTCCAAGCAACATGGGACCGTAAGACATGACATAATCGATATATTCGTTTTCGTCAACGTCGTAAATTTTGCTCTCGTGTGCTTTTTTTATTATCAGAGGCGATAATCCGACTGATTTGAAAGCCCTAACAGGGCTGTTTACGCCGCCTGGCATTAAGATTTCGGCTTGTCTTAATATATTTAGACTGTTTGTGTTTTTCATAAAATCTTCCTTTTTATTTTAGTTTTACTTATAGATTTAGGCATATACGGGGCAAAAAATTTGAATACCTCTTCATTCCATCCGGGTAGGACGACATGTCCGCTATTTTTTGCGATGAACAGCTGCTTTTTAGATTTAATAAGTTTATATACGGCAAGACTGCCTTCAGGGGGACAGTCTTCGTCCTTAAGCCCTACTCCCATTAAAACGGGAGATTTAATACGGTTTACAAAATGCTTCGTATCAACATAATAAAGCGACCTCATAACAGCGGCTTTATCGCCCTTATGCTTTTTTAGAAATGCTTTGACCTCCATATACGGACCCATTTTGGCGAGCGGCATTTGCACGGGAATATCGCTTAAAAACGGAACGTCAGCGGCTGAGGCGACGACGTGACGATCCATAGCGGCATCTATCAGGGACAACCCGCCACCCATACTTCCACCCGTAACAAATATAAATTTATGGTTTATTTTTTTAAAATGCTCTAAAAATTTTAACGATGTAAGCGAATCCATTATAATCTTAACCATAGAAAAAGTTCTTATATGTAAAATGCCGTCGGTCATAAGCCCAGGAAAACCGGGATTATAAACCGCTCTGCTTCTTCCGTGCCCTCTTAAATCGATGGAAAGAGCGCCATAACCCCTCATCGCAAAAAAATGCGCCCATCCGGGAGTTCCATATGAACTGTAACCATGCAATAAAAGCACCCCCGGATACTTTTTTCCTACAACGCCGTAAGGAATTGCGAAGTAACCCCTAAGTTTTAAACCGTCGTAAGAATTTAAGGTCAAATTATAGGTCTCTATTTTATCCGTTTTGTCGTCGTAAAGCGGCTGTAAGGTATATACAATCCTTTCTTCATTGAGGTTATTGTACATACCGTGCCAAAATTTTTTAAACCTTCGATATCTCGTAACGGTGATGTTTTTACGAATTTTAGGAACGGAAACAATATACGTATAAAGGAATATACCGGCTACGAAAATTACGACAAAAGATACCGCTATTAATACAATATTGTTCTTATTAGCATGCATAAATTGCTACTTAATATAAGTTGATGTTAATCGGACATACTCTTTGAATTAATTCAAAGAGTATGTCCGATTAAATGCCTATTGAGATTTATACTATCGAGCGGATCGCCGTTTTACTTTTTCTTTACTTCAAAGAGTCAAGATATTCCGCAACGGTTTCTAACTGTACCGGATTAAGATTGTGATTAGGCATCATCGTATTCGGAGAATGAACCTTCGGTGTATTAATCTGAACTTCCAACCAATGAATAGAATGACCCTTAGTCCCCTCTTTGGAAAGATTAGGACCTATAGAACCGCCTTTGCCGTTTATAACGTGGCAACTCATGCAACTTTGATCTTTAATAATCTTCATTGCCGCAGGTTCTAAATTTTTTGTTTTCAGAGCAGATTCGGGGGTAGATTTTGCAACAACGACTTTACTCGATGTTTTTTTAGCTTTAACGACGGCTTTAGCCGGAGCAACGGTCTTTTTTTTGACGGATGCGGACGGTGTAGATTTTTTAGTACATCCGTAAAGAGCAAAGCTGATAACGACTAAAGATAATACAGTGAGTAACACAGCTAATCTTTTTTTAGTTTTAAATACCTTCAATTTCTCATCCTCCATAGAATTAAAAATAAAAAATTAAATATAAAATATAGATACATGATAATATTTATTTAAAATTTTTGTCAAGTCAAAAAACATACCGAGAAATAAACACTGAACATCGACTTGACAAGGCAACTGAGATTCAAACTCAACTACGGTCAATTTTTTGATATCTCTAAAATCGTTATGCCGTCCGGCAAGAAACGGTTCATGTTTTCCATTAATTCGCCTAAACCGCCTATAACAGCATCCCTTTTCACTTTTACCTTCACATATAGGTTTTCACTTTCGCTCATAAACGGAATAGGATTGGAAAAACTTATTTTAGGCTTGGAACTAAATTTGGATTTTCCGTATACAATTGGGAGTTTAACTATTCTAAATGCCTTTAATAATATTTTTCCGGTTTCCAAATGTCCCAAATATTTCATGTCGCCCTTCTTGGAGTATCTCATATTCAACTCATAAAAAGGTTCTAAGGCACCTCCGATATTGCTGCTATCTTTGCATACCATATCCCCTCCCATACGGTCGACCGTTTCGTTCGATGCCTGACTGCCGCAGTTGTTTATTTTGGAAGAATAAATCGGGCTTATCGTTTTGAAATCACAGACGCCACATAAATAACAGACCTTTCTACAATTTTTCGTTAAAAGTTTTGATGTGTCATTATCTTCAGGGTTATCAGCATTCATATGATAAATAGATTTTGAATTTTCTTCATAAGACTTTTTAAATTCATTTTTAAAATATTCTTTATTTACGAGTATATCTATGAAATCCCACGGTAACGGGCTGTCAAGGTCTTTTTCGCTATACAGATACCTATTAGTCAAGTCGTTAAAATTAGACCGTCCGGATTTACCGCCCCCCGATTCTAAAGCCTTTATCCACGCATTATAGTTTAATAACTTAGATTCGCTGTCGTAAACCGCTCCTAATTTATATGCCTCATAAATGATTTTAGAGGTAAAATCGTCCCCCCTGGAGATAAGTCCCTCTATGAAACTGACCTTGGGGTCTTGATATCTGAAATTTACATTTAATGGCCTCAATAATTTTCTTAGATAATTAATTTTAAAAGTAAGCTCCGACTCCCTTTCCATCGGATACCATTGAAAAGGAGTATGGGGCTTCGGGACAAAATTATTGACGTTAACCGTAATTTTTAATCCCCTTGCATTTTTTTTTATCTTTAAGACTAAACTGTAAATACCGTCTAAATCGGCAATTCTTTCAAAAGGCAGGCCTATCATGAAATATAGCTTAAGGCTTTTAAATCCCATCCGGAACAGGTCGGCCGCCTCTTTGAGCAGGTCATCTTCGGAAATATCTTTATTGATTATATTTCTGAGCCTTTGCGTTCCGGTTTCCGGGGCAAGGGTAAAGTTGGCTTTTTTAACTTCGGCGGTTTTTTCGAGAATATCTTTGCTCAAAGAACCTATTCTCATTGAAGGAAAAGACATGGAAACCCTTTCTTCCGACATAATATCGGATAGTTTGGAAAGTATCTCTCCGATGTCGGAGTAATCGCCGGTAGAAAGGGAAGAAAGTGATATTTCCGCCAATCCTGTATCTTGCAGACCATTCTTTACGGCATTTATAACTTCCTCCTTTTTTCTTTCCCTGACGGGTCTATAAATATACCCCGCCTGACAAAACCGGCATCCGGAAGAACAACCTCTCGCTATCTCAATGGAAAGCCTGTTATGAATTGTCTCTACAAGCGGAATGATGTGTTTGCTAATGTAACCGTTCAAATCTATATCATATAGTATTGATTTTTTTATATTTTTAGAATACCCCGGTACGTAAACGCCTCTAATTTTAGCAAGTTCTTTCTTTACGTGAGCCCTAAAGTTTTCTTCCGAAATAATACCGGCACTGAGGTCGTTTTTAGCCTTTAAAACAGTATCACATATGACTACCGAAGTAATCTCTCCGTCTCCTATTATGAAAAAATCCATGAAATCTTTTAAGGGAAGGGGATTAAAAGCACACGGACCGCCCGCCCCCACAAACGGGTCATCTAAACCCCTGTCTTTAGAAAAGACGGAAATATTCGACAATTCAAGCATGAGTAATATATTGGTGTAAGAAAGTTCATACTGAAGAGAAAAACCTATTACATCAAATTTTTTTATTTCCTTAAACGATTCTAAGGAAAAAAGAGGGATATTATTTTCTTTAAGCTTTAGGTTCATATCCGGATACGGCAGATAAACCCTTTCACACGCTATATAATCCTTGGAATTTAATATATCGTATATTATCCCCATCCCTATGTGGCTCATTCCGAGTTCATAAAAATCCGGAAAGGCAAGCGCAAATTTTAGCGGTATGTTTTCGATATCTTTAACGACAGTCCCCATTTCCAAACCGATATATCTGATCGGTTTTTGAACAAACGGGAAGACTGAATCGTTCAGATTTTTATATAACTCATAATTTCTTTTCATAGGCTCATTATTTATCACTTAGTAAATTAATGCTGTAATGTCACATCGTATTATACGAAACATTATGTAATTAACATTTTAACAGAAAAAAACCGGATAACAAAAGAGAATCGGGGGTTTAAGATTTTTAATTTGATTTATTTGATAAAATAATTGTATTATGTTATTCATTATGGATAATATTAATAACACTTTTCAGCTCATAGCAATTGCGATAATTCCGGTTTTATTCGCAATAATACTTCATGAAGTATCTCATGGTTACATCGCCCATGTATTCGGCGACGATACCGCAAAGAAAGCCGGAAGACTTACGCTTAATCCGTTAAAACACATAGATCCTTTCGGGACTATTCTGCTGCCTATAATTTTAATTTTTCTTGCAGGTTTTGCCTTCGGTTACGCAAAGCCCGTCCCGGTCAATTTTAACAGGCTTAGAAACCCTAAAAGAGATACGGGGTTCGTCGCTGCGGCGGGTCCGATTACTAATTTTATCCTCGCCTTCATATGTTTTATGTTATTAAAAATAATACTCGTAAATTTTCCGGTTATGAATCTTTACCTTGCTTATTTTATAAGTCATCTCATGTTTCAGACGGTCTCGGGTAGTTTGTTTCTTAAATTTTTTATTTATCCCGTAACCTTTATGTTGTTCATAGGCGTAATGATAAATCTTATACTCGGCGTGTTTAATCTAATACCCATACCCCCTTTAGACGGAGGAAGGATTGCCGTAAGCCTTTTACCCGAGCCTTTTTCGGGATACTTAGTCAAGTTGGAACCATTCGGGATAATCCTGTTACTTATACTACTGCTCATAGATCCGGGCAACTTTTTAACGGTTTCATTTAATTATATTGTAAATAACGTAGTTTTAAGAAATTTAAGCCTATGAAATAAAAACTGGAATTATATATTATAAGCATGCGGCCTATACCTTTTTCTCCAAATATCACTCTCCAAGTTTACGACGGTCCATTAGACCTCCTCTTGAGCCTTATAAAAAAGAATAAAATAAATATATACGATATTCCTATAACGGAAATTACAAATCAATATTTGGCGGCAATAGGGCTTGATGAAAACGCTGTGGCTACCGATAATTTGGATATTGATTCGGGCGGCAATTTTATCGTAATGGCGGCTCAACTCATTTATATTAAATCCGTTATGCTGTTGCCGAGATACGATGCCGAAAAAGCGGAAGGAAACGAAGGCGATGCGACAGCAGACCCAAGAACCGAACTTACCGATATGCTTCTGGAATATCGAAAGGTTAGAGAAGTTGCCCTCTTTTTAAATAATAGACCTATTTTAGGCAGGGACGTATTTGAAATAAGCGTACTTAAAAATAGCAAGTCGCCAATAGAGAAAAGACCCGGTAAAGGCAATGCCGCCTTCAATGCAAATATTTTTATTCTTTCGCAATATTTCTATAACAAAATAACGGAAGCCCAAAATAGAATAAGCGTATACGAAGTAACGAAAGATAATTTCTCCATTAAGGAAAAGATAATAGAAATAATGGAAATGTTTAAGGAATTTAAAAATCTGACATTTAGCGGGTTGGTTAAAAACTGCGTCGATAAAGACGAATTATTTACATATTTCATGGCGCTTCTCGAGATGTCGAGACTAATTTTGGCGAACCTTGAGCAATTTCAATTATTCGGAGAAATATTGATTACGCCGGTAACGGGCAGTCTTGAGACATATGACTCAAAAATTGCGAATATGAGCTGACCCTTCGACTTTAAAATCCATAAAATTTTACTTGACCTTATAGTATAGTATAAGGTTTATAATTTATATTATCGATAACATCAAAAAACCATCATTAAGGTCGAATGATAATATAATATTATTTGAGGGGGTTAACATGAAAAAAATAAAGATGAATGTCGCCGGGATGACCTGCGAACACTGCTCTGTTTCCGTCAATAAGGCAATTAACGGGATAAAAGGGGTAGTAGAGGTAGATACCTCGTCGTCTAAGGACGAAAGCATTATTTTAGCGGTTGACGATATAAATATAGAAGATATAAGAAAAAGTATAAAAAATGCCGGCTATACGCCTTTAGCTTATGAAACTACAGATATTTCAGAAACGGAAGTCGGGGGGATACCGGAGGCAGAAGACGGACTTCGATCGGGTAGCGAACATAATTATGACTATGACTTAGTAATCGTGGGTGGAGGCTCGGCTGCTTTTTCGGCGGCTATTAAATTCGCCGACGAGGGTAAAAGGGTTTGCGTCGTCGAAAATTGGATTATCGGCGGAACCTGCCTGAATAGGGGTTGTGTCCCTTCAAAACATCTATTGGAAGCCGCAAGGATATATTACGAGCCTTTAAGTAACAGATTTAAGGGTATAGAAACAAAACAATCTATGATAGACGTAAGAGAGCTTATAAAAAGGAAAACCGAACTCTTAAACAGCCTGAGAGAAATGAAATATTACAACGTGTTAAAGGGTTATAATAATATTGCGTTTATCAAAGCGGAAGGAAGGTTTGCATCAAAAAATTCCGTCGAGATTATTCCAAACGATAAAAATATGAGCCCTTACAAGGTTACCTCCAATCAATTTATCGTTGCCGTCGGTTCGACAAACAAGATAATAAATATTGACGGATTAGGAGAAATCGGCTATCTTACGAACGAAGAAATATTGAATTTAGATTATTTGCCCGAAACGCTTTTAATATTAGGCACAAGGGCAGTATCTATGGAATTCGCCCAGATGTTTAAAAGGTTTGGTTCTAAAGTAATAATAGTAGGACGTTCCGATAGGATTTTACTTAACGAAGAACCTGAAATTTCAGAGGCGCTTTTAGAAACCTTAAAAAGTGAAGGAATCGAATTTTTCCTGAACTCTTCCATAAAACGCCTTTATAGGGATGAAGAAAACGGAAAAAAATATGCCGAGATTGAAACGGGAGGGGGTATAAAAACGGTTGGGTTCAATGAATTTTTAATGGCAACCGGCATTGTAGGAAATACCAAGAACTTAGATTTAAAAGCGGCCGGCATAGAAACATATGCACAGGGTTTTATTAAAGTCGATGACGAGCTTAAGACCACCAACCCCAATATTTACGCATGCGGCGACGTTATCGGTTTAATGAGGTTGGTTACTACGGCTGCATATGACGGAAAAATAGCCTCTGACAACATGCTTCACGGCAAGCATAAAAAGGCAGACTATTCCTGTGTTGCACATACGACGTTTACCGATCCGGAGGTATCTTCCGTGGGCTTGACGAAAGAAACGGCGATAAAAAAGGGCTATGACGTAATCGACGTCGTTTTTCCGGTAAAATATATCCCTAAGGCTCAGGCTATTTTTAAAACCGAAGGTTTGATAAAAATGATAGCTGATAAAAAAACAGGCAAGGTCATAGGGGTGCATATATTGGCGCATAACTCCTCGGAAACGATTCAGCAGGCAAGCGTATATCTGCAAAACGGTTATACGATTCAGCAAATCGGAGAGGAGATAGGCGTTTACCCCACCATGGCGGAGGGGCTTAAACTAGCCGCTCAGAGTTTTACTAAGGATGTCGGCAAACTTAGTTGCTGCGCATAACATCATGACATTAACCGCCGAGGGATAGCTCTGCTATCCCTGCATTTAATATGCGATATTGTCCGGAGGGTAAATCTTCAAGATAAAGCTTACCTATACTGACCCTTTTTAGTATAGTGATTTTGAGATTGAAGAACTCCATGAGTCTTCTAATTTCACGATTTTTACCATTAGTTAAATCGACGGAAAGCATAAATCTTGTAGGAGTCTTTCTTATAATTTTAATATTTTTAGGTTTTAAAAGACCGGCTTCTCCGAATTTAATCCCCTTTTTAATTCTGTTAAAAAGGTCTTCGGTCAATTCACCCTTTGCTTCCACTATGTAAGTCTTTGTAACGTTAAATTTCGGGTGGGTCAATTTGTAAGCAAAATCCCCGTCGTTAGTAAACAAAAGTAAACCCTCGCTCATAAAATCTAATCTTCCTACCGGGAAAATATGCTTATATTTTAAAGCCTCTCTTCTTATTAATTCCATAACCGTCCTGAATCCATCGTCTGATTTCACGGCAGTAATATAACCCTGCGGCTTGTTCAGCATGATATATATTTTTTGATCTTCTTTGGAATTGATTTTCTTGCCGTTTACGACCACTTCGTCCCCGGGATTTACAAACACGGCAAGATTATTAATTTTTTCACCGTTTATAACTACCTTGCCGCTTTTTATTATTTCGTCGGCGTTTCTCCTTGAAGTACCGGTATTCATCGCCAAAAATTTATTTAACCTTAATGTCAAAATACTATTCCCTCCATTTGTGTAGAAGCCTGAGCGTAAAGTTTCATAGGAATCCGTCCGGATAGATATGCAAGTCTGCCCGCTTCTACTGCATTTTTCATAGCAACCGCCATACCGACGGGGTTACCGGCGCCTGCTATCGCCGTATTTATAAGTATACCGTCTGCGCCAAGCTCCATTGCCTTGCAGGCATCCGACGCCGTTCCTACCCCTGCATCTACGATAACCGGCACGGATACAGTTTCCTTGATTATTTTTATATTATAAGGATTTCTAATGCCCAAACCGGAACCGATAGGCGAAGCAAGCGGCATAACGACGGGGCACCCGATATCTTCAAGCTTCTTGGCAAGAACAGGGTCGTCCATCATGTAAGGCATAACAGTGAAACCTTCTTTAACTAATATCTTTGCCGCTTTTATTAATTCCTCGTTGTCGGGGTAAAGAGTTTTCGAGTCGCCTATTACTTCGAGTTTTACGAGGTCAGTCTTAAAAACGTCAATCTCCCTCGTAAGCCTTAAGGTATTAACCGCATCTTCCGCGGTATAACACCCTGCCGTATTAGGCAAAAGCGTAAATTTGTCCGGATTTATGTATGAAAGTAAATTTTCTTTTGCATTAAAATCTATGCGTCTAACCGCAACCGTTATTATTTCTGTCCCCGAAACCTCCGCCGATTCTTTCATAGTGGCAAAATTGGGATATTTCCCGGTTCCGATTATTAGACGCGATTTAAACGTATACTTGCCTATTTTCAGCATATCGCCGTCCGTATTTTTATTCATTTCTTTAGTCTCCCTTCGTTTTTATAATCTTAAAGATTTAGATTATTTTAATTATTTAGCCACCCGGCGCAATAGTCACCAAATCTACCTTATCGCTTTCTTTCAGCGTAAACTTAGCGTAACCGCTTCTCGGAACTATTTCTTTATTGACGGCTACAGCGGTACTTTTAACGTTTAATTTAAAAAAAGCTATTAAACCCGTAACGGTAATGTCGTTTTTCACTTCTAAAATTTCACCGTTTATATTTATTTTCATAAGCCTTTAAATATATTAATATATATTATATAAAGTGTCTCTTCTCACAGGAATTCTCCCGGCGCTTTTAATGAGGTTAATTATTTCACTTTCGGACAGGTACTCGCCAAACGTCCCTCCTGCACTTTTTGTGATATTTTCCTCCATAAGTGTCCCTCCAAAGTCGTTAGTCCCACATTCAAGCGATTTTAACGCCGCGGAAACACCTATTTTCGGCCAACTTGTTTGAATATTTTTAAAATTATCCAAATAAAGCCTTAAAATTGCATAAAACTTAAATATTCTATCCGGAATCGGCGCCGAGTTAACCTTTTCTCTCAAGGAAGTCTTTAAAGAAATAAACGGCAAAGCAATAAATTCCGTAAATCCGCTTGTTTCGTCCTGCATCCTTCTTATTAAACTTAAGTGTTCCACGATATCGATATTTGTTTCAATATGCCCGAAAAGAATGGTTGCAGAGGTTTTGACGCCCAAACTATGTGCCGTTTTAATAATCTCAACCCATTGTGCTTTACTTAATTTTTCAGGACAAATCTTATGCCTCGTTTCTTCCGCCAAAATCTCCGCCGCCGTTCCGGGCATTGAGTTTAATCCCAATTTAACTAATTTTAATATGATCTCTGCATAAGGCTTTCCGAGAGAGATTGAAAGCTGCAATATTTCTTGGGGAGAAAACGCGTGAATGTGAATATCCGGAAAGGCATCTCTTACTGCTTTAACCAAATTAAAATAATAATCCGGCTTCAATTCCGGATTTATGCCGCCGGTCACGCATATTTCATCTATACCTATAGCGTTTTTACCTTCGGAAATTTTTTCTATGATTTCACCGTAATTCAATAAAAACGCATCTTTAGATTTCTTGGTTCTTTTGTATCCGCAAAACCTGCAATTTAAATCGCATATATTCGTAAAATTAATATTCCTATTTACGACATACGATACCTTATTGGAATTTATTTTCAAATTTAAAGTATCCGCAGCACGGGCAATATCTTTTATATTCTCCCTTTCTTCAAGCAGACAGAGAAGCTCATCGTCGTTTAATCTTTTAAATGATAAAGCCTTTTCAAGTATGGAATTCAACATCATATTATTATGCCGTTATAATTATAACGGCAGCGTTATGTTTTTTAAAAAATAATCAAGATACTCTTACAGAGGTTTTGCGGCAAACTAAAAAGGAAAGAAGACCCACGAACCTAATTCTAACAACGGTTTATGCACGATAAAAACATGCCCTGTCGGTTCTTAACAATTTCTTACCTCCCTACGCCGGCATTACCCGTATCAGGTTCAAAGGGTTGCAAGCCGGAAACAATTCACGACTCGACTCTCAGCCAAACTAATAGCGGCACCCCTGATTATGATCATTATACCTTATTTAATAACTCCAATCAATAAATTCTTGTGTTTATTATTATAAACCTTTATGCATGCTATTTTTACCGTTAGGATATTGTTTTTTGCCTCTAAAGGCGTGAAATAATATTCTAAAAAAACCGTCCTTTTTATATACCCGAAAGTACCCGTTCTTCCGTTTATGAAATTTTCCGCCTTTTTTCCCGACATTTTCAAAAAATTTAATTCCCCGGCGTTTTCATGGACGATTGTTAAATTATGAAACAAGTAATAAATATTACCCTTTTTTATTTTGATAAAATTGATATTTCTGCGCGTTCTCATTCCATTCTTTATAATATTATTAGACCTATAATAAGTTAAATAAAATCCATGTTTTTTAAAATTATAAGCGCTGATATTCGCCCTTATATGTTCTTTAAAATATCGTACGGATTTTATGAAATTCATTAATTTTCCCAGCCTCATCTTGTCTTTCAAATAAAGTTTCTTCCATAAAAAAGGATTGTATCTGTCGTGAGCATATAACGCCGGATTGACAATCTTTATATAAGTCGTAATATCATTTTTGCCTATAGGAAGGCCTTCGGCTTTTAGATATAGCCCGTAAATAATCGGGTCGGAGGCGTAAACGCCCCTGCAAATTCCGCTGCCGGTACCGGCAAAAGCCGTTTTTCCAAAAACAGGATTAAAGAACAAAATGCTAAATATAGCCGTTATCGTTATAAGTATAAATAATTTTATCCTATCCATATAAAATACCTCCCTTTATTTAGCTTCTTCAGATATTTGATTAAATACTTAATTATTAGTTAATTTTAATAAAATAGTCAAAATTTGTCAAATTCCTATATTGTTTTTTTTCTTATATATAAATTATTGAATATTAATGCACTTATTACTATAAATACCCCTATATATTCTATATAGGAAAGCGACCGATCGTCTAATATTCCTATTATAAACGTAGTTACCGGAACAAAATTTAAAAAAAGAACTCCGTTAATAGGATGGATTATTCTATTGCCCGTATTCCACGCAAAAACGCCTAAAACGCCGGATATGAGTATCATATACAAAATTTCCCACCAGATAGACGATATGGCAGCAACGCCCGGAACCCTTAAAAGCCCGACAGAGGTCATTATTATTATCAATATTAGAATCGTAAAAAAGCCGAAAGTAGAAGTTAAAGCCGTATATCTAAGAGGCGACCACTTTGGAAATTTAGTAATGCCCATAGTATAAAAAACCCAACAGAAAGCCCCTGCCATAATCAGAATATCTCCTCCAAGACTCAACTTTAACGACATAAGCAGGACTATGTTTCCTTTAGTAATAATGAGCAAAACACCGAATAATCCGGCTAAAATAGCAAAACCCGTAAAAACGGCAAGTTTTGTTTTGTTTAAAAATTTATTTAAAACTGCACCCATGAACGGCATAGTTGCCATAATTGCCGCTGCCACTACGGCTCCGTGAAATCCTCCTATAATTTGCTGACCCCACCACACGAAAAAACCGAATCCGGCAAAACCCACGGATCCGTAAACCCACACCGAAAACCATCTGTCTTCCAATTTAAAGGAGCTTTTACCTTCAATGAAGTAAAGCATGGAAAGAAAAATAACGGATGCCGGGGCGTATCTAAATAAAGTGAGATAAAAAGGATCTATGACTTTTAAAGCAACTTCCATTACCGGAAACATTCCTCCCCACACTATAGCCGACAATAAACACAAAAAAACGCCTATATATAATTTATCGATATGCTTCATTATTTCTCCTCTTGATTAAAGTGCAAGGCGATACTATGCTGTTTTATCTTTTAATTACTTTACCGCAGTCTTATTTTCTTTAATTTAATTAAATATTTTGCTATTATAAATTTAGTGTCATCATAAGTAAAATGAATAATATTTATATATAATATGAGTAAAAACTAATGACGTTAAATCAATTGGCGGTTTTTATAGAGGTTGTTGAATTTAAAAGCTTTTCTAAGGCGGCGGAAGAACTTTATATCACGCAGCCGGGTGTAAGTCATTCAATATCGAATTTAGAATCCGAATTGGGCATAAAACTGATTTTTCGAGGAAAAGACGGAATCTACCCTACTGAAACAGGTATTAAAGTACTGAAATATGCCCGCACGGTTACGACAAGCATAGAGCAGATAAGGCAGGAAGTTGCCGCTTCATTGGGGCTTAAAACGGGAAAATTAAAGATTGGAAGTTTTGGAAGCGTTTCGACTAATTTTCTTCCGGGAATAATGTATTTATTTAAACTACGATATCCCAAAATTGATTTAAAAGTATTTGAGGGAACTGAAGGTGAGATAAGAGACTGGATTTTATCCCGTACTATAGACATAGGATTTATCACATTCCCATGCAATTCACTTGAAACCATTCCTGTAATCTCCGACGATATGATGGTGGTTTTACCTAAAGCCCATGATTTGGCGGCTCAAAAATCAATCGGCATTGAGGAATTAGCCAAATATCCTATGTTAGTAACATGGAACAGCAGTTGTCAGATTTTAGTGGAAGAGGTATTTAAATCGTCGACGGGAAAAACCCCTCAGTGGAAATATAAAGTAAGCAATATTGGAACGCTTTTGGCCATGATCAAAGAAGGATTAGGGATAGCTGTCATACCTAAATTGGCATTGTCACGGGATATACCGAATATAAAAATTTTACCGCTTAAGCCGGTATTTAAACGTAGAATAGGTCTTGCATCAATAATACCGTTTACAGATATAGCCCCTGTTACCTCGGCTTTCGTTGAACTGACGCAAAAATGGATAAAAGATAATTTAGATTTATAATACCGACTCAGATTGTCTCTAATATCCGGTCCCATTGCTAAATTTATTGAAATAGGCATATTCGTCAAATGATTTACGCCCCGGACGCTCGATTTCATCATGTCTTTGTTTTTCGCTCAAAGTAGGATCTATTTCTTTTTTATGCTTGCCGAATATTATAAGAGTTATTATTTCCATATCATCGGGAGACTCTATGGCCTTCTTAACTGTTTCGGGATTATAGCCGGCTATGGGATGGGCAATGTATCCGAGCTCGGCTACCTTAAGGATAAGGAAAGCGACTGCCATTCCCGTATCTAAAAGATAGTATTTTCTATTATCTAAGATACAATCATCACTTTGCTTGGATAAAACGGCTATTATCATGGATGCGTTACGCGCCCAATCATTACCCTTTGGAAGGGCGGTTTTTAATTCATCGAGAACAGCATTCTTATAAACAAATACAAATTTCCACGGCTGATTATTAAAACAAGACGGCGACAAAGATGCAGATAGAGCAAGTATTCTAATAAGGTCTTCGGTTATTTCCATTTTTTCCAAAGACCTGTAAGCACGCCTTGACTCAATAGCTGTTGATACGTCCATTTTTATTCCTCCTTAAAAATTTATATAAGTTATATTTGCGAACTACCCGACTGCTTTAGTAAAACTAAAGACGATTGGGTTTCTTACTTCACGGTATCATAAAGAGATATATCGGATACACCTCCGAAAGAGGATACTCCACAAGCTTTAATTTAGACAGTCCCTGCCGTATTTATATTATCAATTTGTCTTAAACTTTTTACCTGTATTCACACCACAATTTGAGCATATTTGAGACG
>QIJE01000037.1 GCA_003232385.1 bacterium | reverse complement strand
CGTTAAATCAGCCCCTTTGGGGAGAAGGCAACGTTTTTCTCTTTAAATTAAACGCACAGGGACAGTTAATAGGCCCCGACGGCCTCGCCGTCAACGCCAGCGGACAGATAATTACCAGTGATTCGTACTGGGATAACGGCAACGGTGCAGGCGGCGCCCTTCAAACGAAACCCGCCTCGTCAAGGTATATAATCACATCCAAAATTGATCCGACTACCGGTTTAAATACTGCCGTCGAATTTAATACATCCAATACGGCAAATTTAGAATCATTATTGGGATTAACGGCGGGTAATTATTCGACGGTCTGCCCGAATTCTTTATCGGAAAGATCGGAAAGCGCCTGCGCCGATGATATCATAAATTTTGTTTTAAATCCCGATAGTGCTACGGATAATTGGAAATTGGGAGCGATATTTCATTCCGACCCCGTCTTAGTCGGTCCGCCGCCGTATCCCTATTCAAGCACGTCGTATCAGGCGTTTAAAAAACTCTATGCTACAAGGCAACAGGTTTTGGCAGTCGGAGCCAACGACGGCATGCTTCACGGTTTTGATGCGGGGACGTGGGATAGCAGCACGAGTTCTTATACCGATGGAACCGGGGCGGAGCTTTTCGGTTATATCCCGCCTAATTTTTTAGATACAGCCGGCTCTTCAACCTTGCCCAAAATCACTGAGTGGTATGAAACGTCGGTCACAAAACCATCTATTTTTGAATTTGTCGATTCTACTCCGCATGTAAGCGACGTGTTCTTCGGCAATGTTTTTAACGGAACGACTAACGGTACGGATACGTCCGACTATCCGATAACTACGACCGGCACGCCTGTAAGCAGCTGGCATACGGTATTAGTCGACGGTGAAAGAAACGGAGGGCGGGCTTATTATGCTTTGGGACTGACTGATCCTTCCAACTTAACAAACGGTTATCCCAACCCTTTATGGGACTTTTCGGATGCTTCGGCCTCAAAAGACCACCCGATGGGCAATACATGGTCGGAACCCTTAATAGCTTATATATGCCTTCCGAATCCGAATTACAAGACCGCGGGCACGGGGATATGCGGAAATAATCCTCTTCCGCCGAGTCCCGAGGTTGCTCCGCAGTTCGTTAAGACCTATGCCGCTTTTATGGGGGGAGGTTATTCATCAAATAACTCGGCGGGACAGGCAGTCTATTCGTTATATGTTGAACCTAACCCGGTGAATATCGGAACCACTGCTCCTAATTATATTAACAAGCAAGAGTTATGGAAGTTCTATAATGCTAATATGAAATATTCCATACCGTCTGCCGTATCGCCTGTTTTAAGCTCTAGTTTTCGGCTTCAAGCCTTTTATGTCGGAGATTTAGGGGGTCAGATGTGGGCGTTTAATATACCATACGGGGCGGTTCCGTCTAAATGGAAGGGGTGCAGGGTTTTCGATTCTGATGCGTCAACGACTGTTCCGTTAAATATCTTTTTTCCTCCGGCAATTTCTTATGATACCTCCGGCAATTTATGGCTGTATTTCGGTACGGGTAACAGGGAAAACTTAACGGAAGTAAACACGACGAGGGATAATGAATTAATAGGATTAAATACGAAGGGGACTCCAGGAATCGGTGAATGCGCTACGGGCGCCTATAATGAAACCGATTTAATTAATGAAACCGGTACAAGCGGCATCGGAACCGCAGGAAGCAATGGTTGGTATATAAAATTAAGTTCCGGCGAAAAGGTAGTAGGTACGCCTATCGTATATGACAATATAGTATATTTTGTAACTTATACACCGTCTGCGGCGGTGAATGCCTGCGGCTCCGGAACAGCGAAATTGTATGCGGTTTATTATTTAAACGGCGGAGGAACGATTACCACGTCAAGCAGCGGAACGGTCACGATTTCAAATACGGCGGCGCTGGGCAGCGGAGCGGTTCAGTCTTTGACTATAGGCTCCGGAGCACCGTCGACCCCGGTTGTATCGCATAAAAAAATCTTAATAACGACATCAAGCGGAGTAGTTTTGACTCAAAATATACCATCGATGCCGTCTAAATTTATACATACTTCTTGGTTTCAGTTGCCGTAAATATTGATTTAAAATATAGCAAATTTATAATTAATGAGGAAAAATTAAAATGATATCGACAAGAAAAATATTTCCCCTAAGATTACTTGTTATCGCATTCATAATACTCGGCGTTTCTTCCGTTGTTTTTGCAGCCGATGGTCTGACGTTAATTAAGCCTAAGTCTGCCCCCGGGACGCATTTTTATGCAAGTACTATTACAAAAATAAGCGGTTCGTCCATAACCCTATATAATGGCGCAACTTGTATTATCACGGCTTCAACCATATGCAAGGCGCCTGCATCGCCTATGCCCGGCAGAAGTATGATGAGTATGCAAACCGTCCCCTGTTCGTCTTTCGTTAAGGGCGAAACCGTGTTTGTCTCCGCTGTCAAGAATGTGAGCGGGCAATTAGTTGCCGTCAAGATCAAAGAGGCTTTCTTTTAAAGGATTTATTCTACCCGATAAAGCCATTCAAAGTCGAGAGGGGTTGAATGTGAAAAAGATTTTGTTTTTAAAAATAAGTGAAATAAGGTATAGTATAGAATAAGGCATGCGGGACCGATTTTTATTAAAGAGGGATATCAGGGGTGTGTTTAGAAAAAATGACCCTTGAAGATCTTGTATTGCCCGCTTAATTATATAATGGGCGAGTTTACAAAAGAGATTAGGGATATAGTCGTTAGCATTAAGTCTTGGGCTATAATTGCAGTTTGCACAATTCTTTTCGGCGTCGCCGCAATTTTTATCTCATTTTTCGGCAATGATGGAAATACTCAAAAGGTTGCAAGGTTGTGGGGAAAGACAATAATAAAACTCTTAGGCATTAAGGTTTCAGTTGACGGTATAGAAAATTTAAATCCTTCTAAATCTTATCTTATTATCTCCAATCATCAAAGTTATTTTGACATATTCGTTTTGCTTGCCTATGTGGATTTAAATTTTAAATTTATCGCAAAAGCATCTCTTTTTAAAATTCCGGTTTTGGGCTGGAGCATGAAAAGGCTCGGCTATATTCCAATAGATAGAAAAAATCTTAAAAATGCCCTTAAAACCGTTAAAAATGCAAAATCGATGTTAGAAACCGATAAATATAGGTCTATTTTAATATTCCCGGAGGGTACCCGTTCGGCCGACGGAAAACTTGCCAGTTTTAAAAGGGGTGGACTTAATAAAATGGTGGCAAACAGTGATAATATACTTCCGGTTGCGATAAGCGGGACATATAATATCTTGAAAAAGGGGTCTGTTATGATTTATCCGAAAAATCCTGTAAGGCTTACGATACTAAATCAAATAAGCGTACCGGATGATAAAGAGATAAACCCTGCCGGAAATTTTGTCCTAAATATAGAGAAGAAAATAGAAGATACATTAAAATCATAAAATATTGTCCATATCTTAATTTTGCAATATAAATCACGAATATATTCTGAAAAAAATATTGGATTATGAATATAATTTAGGCGGCTTTCAATAAGGCCGTGTATCTGTCGGTTGAATTACGGTAATTTAATGATAAAATCGTTTAAGAAAGATATAATTTTAAAGGAGGAGATTTAGGTTATAAATCTATTTATATGGAAGGATTAAAAGTGATACCGCTCGGCGGTTTAGGAGAGATCGGACTTAACATGATGGTTTATGAGACCGAAAAAGATATTATAATAGTAGATTCCGGGATCATGTTTCCCGAAGATTATATGTTGGGGATAGATATGGTTATTCCCGATATAAGATATTTATACGACCCAGAAAAAAAAGAAAAAATTAGAGGAATTGTTTTAACGCATGGACACGAGGACCACATCGGTGCCATACCTTACGTGTTAAGGGAGCTTAATCTTCCGATATTCGGAACTCCTTTTACTCTCGGTATATTGAAAGAAAAACTTAAGGAACACGATTTACCTTTTAAGGTATCGCTTTTTACTGTTAAAGTAGGAAATACGATTACCTTGGGAGATTTTGAAGTTGAATTTATCAGGGTAGCCCACTCAATAATCGACGGGGCGAGCCTTGCGATAAAGACCCCCGTAGGAATCATAATACATACCGGTGATTTTAAACTGGATCAGGCCCTGGATAAAGACTCCATAACCGATATTAACAGAATTGCCCATTATGGAGACAAAGGCGTTCTGGCGTTATTTTCCGATTCGACCAATATCGAAAAGGAGGGGTTTGCGATATCGGAAAACGATATAAAAAAGACATTCAGGAATATTTTTAGCGACCATAGCGGAAGAATTATCGTAGCCCTTTTCGCATCAAACATCCATAGAATTTCCGAACTTCTTTCCCTTGCCGTAGAATTTAAAAAGAAGGTTATATTTAGCGGAAGAAGCCTTATTACTTATACCAAGGTCGCAAGAAAATTGGGCTATTTGAATATCCCCGAGGATATTTTGATAGATGAAGAGACGATCGATTACTATAAGCCGGAGGAGCTCTTGGTACTTACGACCGGGACTCAGGGCGAGGCAATGTCCGCCCTTTCGAGGATATCCGTCGGTGACCACAAATATATAAAAATTAAGCCCGACGATCTTGTCCTTTTATCGTCAAAATTTATCCCCGGAAATGAAAAAGCTATATCAAAAATCATTAATAATCTCTATAGAAGAGGGGCGGAGGTTTATTACGAAAGTATATCGGAGATTCATGTCTCCGGTCATGCGGGCAAGGAAGAACTCAAGCTCATGATGAATATCGTCAAACCGAAATATTTTATTCCGGTTCACGGAGAGTTGAAGCATTTATATCAGCATAAAAAGCTTGCGATAAGTTCCGGCATCCAGCCGAGCAATATTTTTATCTTAGAAAACGGCAACGGTCTTATATTCACCGATGACGAGAAGTGTTATGCGAGCGAGCGTGTTTATGCCGGTAGGATTTTTGTCGACGGTAAGGGCATAGGCGATGTCGGCACTCACACGTTAAAGGAAAGGGCGCATCTTTCGGAAAACGGAATGATTATAGTTTTACTTGTCGTAGATGCTAAAACATCAAGCATAATCTCCGGACCGGAAATAGTTTCTAAGGGATTTGTTTTTGAAGATTACTTTAAAGAGCTGAATGAAACGCTTCATAAATTGGTTGTGCACGTTATAGAGGAAAATCAAAAATACGATAGTGTGGATTGGATTAAAGTAAAAGAAGACGTCAGGAAGGCTTTAAAGAAATATTTAAACAAAACCATAGACAGACACCCTTTTATTTTCCCTATGATAACGGAAGTTTAAAATATCAGACGTGATTTTTTTATTTTAATGTATGGTATACTTTAAGAAATGTAAATAATTTAAAATATTTTCATAATCTGCCCGTTTAATTCTTAAAAGGTCAGAGGAGGTGATTAAAGATGGCTTGCTCTTCAAAAAAATCAACGCCTAAAAGCAAAACAAAGGAAAAAAGCAAATAAATATGAATCGTAACTTTTAGGCTGTTTATAGGCTAAAGCGCTTTTATCTTTAAGGTTTTATATGCCTTAAATTAAAGGCGTTTTGCTTTTTAATTAGTCTTTTTCTTTCCCTTCTTCGTTGTCTGGGTTTTCTCCCCTGTCTATTATTGAATGGCGCTCCTCTGTTTTTGTAATTCTGTCGTCAATTCTTTTAACGATGTCGTTAAAGACTCCTTCTATTGCAAAAATCAGCTCTTTGTTAGCATTGCCTAAATGTTTTACCATATCTGCCGGAATTTTGTCGTATATAGCGTCGACGATCTTGTGTCTAAATTCAAATCTCTCTTCTCTAAATGATTTTCCGTTTTTTGATAACATTTTAAAACCTCCGTATATTTGATATGTTAACATACTTTATCAGTATAAAACAATTTTCATTAAAATTCAAATTATTTGGTGTATTTTTACTTCTTTCTTATAAAAGGCATATGCTTAACAATATAATTTTACATGAATGAAGAATAAAATACAATTTAAGAAAAAGTTAAAAAATTAAGATATAATACATAAGTCATATATTATTATTGGCGTATTGTATTATTTTTAACGGGGGGAGACACAAAAAAACAAAATATGTTTAAAATGAGAATAAACACGAACTCCATAAAATTTAAGGTATTTTTCATTTTTATTGCGTTGAGCCTTATCGTTATTTCAATAGGCGTCTTTTTAGTCGTCCTTAATATTACGTTTTTTAACGGCAAATATTTAAGGGAACGGCTAAAATCGCAGTTGATGACGGAGAGGATGAAGTTTATCGGCGATAGGGAATATATGCTTAAAATGGCTAATGATATTGCTATGCACGACTTTAAAAGCGATTTTATACGAAAGATATTTTATCCGCGAAAATTCCGCAATCTTCACAGTTCATATCCGTTTATGGGGACGGAAAAAATATCAAGCGTGATATTGATAAGGTTAAAGGACGGCATGCCCGATTATGTTAAAAAATTTAATTATAAATATGACGGGGGAAAAATATTAAACGATTATAGTAAATTTTCGGGAATCATTTCGGCAAAAAATAAGCGTATATTTACCGGATTCGGAAGGAATAAATCCCATAAACTTATTGAACTCAGGGTGATTTACCGGTTTTTGCATAACAGAACAGGGTTTATAATCGTCTTAAACAAGCATATAACGAGCGATTATTTAAGGGCTATACGCTTGAAAAATCATATGACGGCGAATTTGGGGGTTTATTACGGGACAAAGAGGTCGGCAATTTCGGTTGTGATAAATAATAGATATATGGGTTTAGGTCAAAGCGCCACGGAAAAACAGCTTTTAGTTTTGAAAAACGGGAAAAGTATTTATACATCTGTAATCGTGAATGGCATATCCTTTTATATATACAATAAACCTATAAGAAACTACAGCGGCAAGATAATAGGAATTTTAGGCAGCGGCATAGAAAGGGATAGGTGGTTTCAGTATCTTAAGAAGATTTATTATATCCCGGTGCTTTTTTTCCTCGGCTTGGCTTTTTTTATTATCCTGATTTTTATATTGACAAATAAAAAATTTGTGTCGCCATTCTACGATCTTTTAAGCAGCATAGAGAAAATAGACCCCAATAATCCTCAAAAGCTGGGATTAATCGATAAATATAAAAACAGAGAAATTGAATATTATGCCCTCGCAAAGGTTATTACCGCTCTAAACGATGCGATAATAGAAAAGCAGGAAGAAAACAGCCTTATCGTATCCGGCATAAACCATTTTTCCAAAATCATTTCGGGACAGGATGATTTGAATTCGATAATCTCTAAGCTTATAAACTTAATCGTAGAGGAGATGGGCTATAACTACGCATGGTACGGCGTTTTAGACGAAGGCAACAGAGAGGTCAAAATAACCGCTGCTTATAATAACGATTTAAATTATACGAAAAATCTTATTCTTAAATATGACGGCTCAAAATATTCGCAGAATTTAGCGGCAAGGGCAATAGCATCTAAAAATTACGTGGTAATAAATGATATGGAAAATGACGAGACGATCCCGCTGTATAAGGGCAGGCTTTTAGAACATGGATTTTTATCGGTCGGGGTATTTCCGTTAATCCTGTACGGCTCGGCAGGCAGCTCGGTCGCAGGCTTGCTTGAGATATATTCGGATAAAAAAGGCGCCTTCGGCGTCATTAAAGCCATAGCTATTTTTAATTTGACTAATTATGTTTCGTATCTGATGATCTATTTGAAAAATCTTAAAAGGTCATTAATCTTATCGGAAATGGCCGATCAGATATTATTTTCAATATCGGCAAGGCACGGAGACAGCCGGATTAAGCCTGACAATCAAGAATTCTTAAATAATTTAGAAGACAATCTGCAAACCGATTTTATGGAGTTTATAGTTTACGACGAGATTAAGAATGAAATTGTCGAGGGTATGTTTTCGAAGGGGTGGGATTATAATTTAGGCAAGAGTAGTACCGCGCCTACCCCGACCCCCTTTATCCGAAAAAGAATAATGAAAAACAGGTTGTACACCGGTAATTATCAGGAAGATGAATTTGCAACGGGGTTTTTTAAACATATCGGCGTACAAAATGTAATTATTTATGCATTCAAAGGTACGGAAAATAGAAGATATTTGGCGGTAACCGGCGTAATAAAAAGAAAAGCCACTTTTTACGACGAGGATTTAGGGTTTTTCAGGGACGGCATAAATCTTTTCGCTACATACTTTGAAATTAATCGGCTTTTTGAAAAATTAGACCTATCTTTGGAATTATTGGAAAATAGAGAAAATTTAATAAACAAGATGGTCGAGTTCGGGGTCGTTTCCATAAATTTGACGGATAACTCCGTAAGCCTTTACAACGATTATTTTGCAGGGATTTTTAACATAAACAAATTTTTAAATCCCGTAAATTTAGACTATTTTTATGACAGTATAAAGCCGGCCTTTAAAGACGAAAATTCCGTTCGCAACATCTTTGAAATATATATAAAAAACAAATACGTAACTGAAATAAAAGGCGTAGAAATAGACCTTAAAAGCGGTATTGTGTTAAGCATAAAGTCGAACCTGTTTCTAACCAAGTATAATGATGTAATAAGGCTTCTCGTGTTTGTAAATATTACCGATTCTAAGAATTATACGAAAAACATAGAAAATTTAAATAAGAGACTTAATATAATAAATAAACTGTCGCATAAATTATCAACGGTATTTACGCTTGAGTATGCGCTAAAAACATTCTCGGAGGGATTATGCTCAATAAAGAACGAAAAAGGCGGGGAAGTAAATTCCCTGCATATAAATATATTCGATACTGTAAGCAAAAAAACCGTAACATCTTTGATTTATATAAAAAACGGGGACAAAACCGATGATGTTAACGGAAGCAAATTGCCCGGAAAAGTTATCATAACCAGGAATAATATTAATTATGAGGATTACGTATCAAACTGCAAACTTTTAAGAAACGGCGAAAAAAAACGTGATATGCTTAACGACTGTGAATTTCATAATACTGAAGGCAGCTATGAATGTTTTTCTCTGAAGATAGGGGAAGAAAAAACGGGAACGGTTTCCGTGGATTCAGCGAATAAGGACTTTTTAACCGAAGAAATAATCTCATTGATAAAGGAGATGATAAACATAACGTCGCCTGTTTTGGCAAAGCTTATATTAATTGAAGCTAACAAAGAAATGGCGGTTACGGATGCGTTAACCGGAATTCACAACAGGAGGTATCTATACGAGCTTGCCAAAAGGGAGATTATAAGGGCATATAGGAATTCGACGCATCTCTCTACGGCTATGTTGGATATCGATAATTTTAAAAATATAAATGACAATTACGGTCATCAAGCCGGTGATGCCGTATTGAAGGAATTCGCAGCGGATTTAAAGAACATCGTAATGAGAAATCAAGATATAGTTACAAGATACGGCGGAGACGAGTTCTTTATAATTTTACCGGATACGGATAAACTGAATGCTATTAAATTGATGAAAAAGTTGAGAATTTTCATTAAAAATAAGGTATATTCATTGGGAAATAATGTCGATTTAAGTATTACCGTGTCCATAGGTGTTTCCGGTATAGAATATCTTTCGGGTAAAAAGATTATAAAGAATAACGACGATGCCGAAGATATCTTGAATCGCCTTCTAAAGATTACCGATGAAAATTTGTATAAGGCAAAGAACATGGGAAGGGATAGCGTCGTCGGTTAAGATAGATATGTAATTTTAGAGGGAGGGATTAAAATGATTGCAATCAGGCTTTTTAGAAAAGAAAGCGAGTTTATGCAATGCCTCATATGTGCCCATAAATGCAAGATTAAAAAAGGGAAAGTCGGAGTTTGCCGAACCATTCTAAACAGAGACGGTGTTTTATACAGTATAAATTACGGCATATTAGTGGCGCAGGCCGCAGACCCGATTGAAAAAAAGCCGCTTTTCCATTTTTTACCCGGTTCTTCTTCTTATTCTATCGCCTCGCCGGGTTGCAATTTTAGGTGCTTGGGGTGTCAAAACGCGAATATATCGCAAAGCTATCGGGATGGCGCATATGAGACCTATCTTGAATATTACGAAGGGACAAGGAGAATATCTCCCGATGAAGTCGTAGAGAGTGCTCTGAATGCACATTGTAAGTCTATTTCATATACATACACCGACCCGGCCGCTTTTTTCGACTATAGCATAGACGTAATGATGATCGCGCATAAAAACGGTTTAAAAAACATATTTGTTACAAACGGCTATTATACCGAGGAGGCGGTCAATATGACAAAGGGGCTTTTAGATGCCGCGAATATAGATATAAAATTTTTTAACGACGATAGTTATAGAAGAATATGCGGCGGAAGGCTCGAGCCCGTATTAGAAGCGGTAAAGATGTTTCATAAAAATGGCGTACACCTTGAGTTGACTACCCTGCTTATAGACGGATACAATGACGCTTCGGCAGAAATTAGAGGTATAGCGGATTTTATCGTATCAATAGACCCAAATCTGCCGTGGCATATCTCAAGATTTTTTCCGCTTTACAAAATGAAGGGCGGGCAGGTTACTCGGGGGGAAAATATTATAGAGGCATATAATATAGGCAAGACTGCCGGGCTTAAGTATATCTATGCGGGAAATGTTAAATTGGATGAATATGAAAATACCTATTGTCCGTCATGTGAAAGACTTTTAATAAAAAGAGACGGATATAATATCTCGGAAAACAATATTGTCTCCGGTAACTGTAAGTTTTGCGGATATAAAATTTACGGAGTGTTTTAATTCTCATTATTAGCGAACTACGGGTTTTCAGGGTATCCATTTATGTCCGTAATGTTTACATTTTAATTGGAATTGTCAAGTCAAAAACATAAACAATTTTGTATTGCCTGTTATCATCTGCCTTTAGAAAGGGGAATTCCCGGCAATATTTGTTAAAATTTCCTTGAATTAAGATACCGTAATATTATATAATTATTAAGCTATTCATTTATTTGGGGGATCGTCTAGCGGCAGGATCTGGGACTCTGACTCCCATTACGGAGGTTCGAATCCTCCTCCCCCAGCCATTCAAAGATGGATGCAAAGTATGTAAAAGCCCTTTATCTATCGACTATATAATATGGTTGCCTTGAATTATAAGAAATATTACAATAAATCATGCTTCGCCTTGAATATATTTAATATTGTAATCCATACACCATTTGGCTTTTTCTAATTCTTTTCCGATATAGGCGGCATGAGTTAGTTCGGAAATTAATTCTTTTTCTATTATTGTTGAATAAATTGAAGGAACATCGCCCCCCTCGATAACATTTAATAATTCATTGTGATAGTTATAGAATTCAACCGTTATCGTTTTATTTGCAAACGAAGGTATTATTACGAAGTACCCCTTTTTGTCTAATTTTATCCTTTTCGGTTTTTTTGCAATTATTTTTTCTATAGGGGACGGACTAAAAATTCTATCGGTTATTTTGGGTGGCTCGGAGTTTTTAAAATCTTTTAAAAGCTCGCTTATTTTAAGTGTAATCACGGCGGTATCCTCGCAGCCGATCATGTTTATAACTTTAACCTGTTTTCTAAAAAGTTCTACCTCTTCGCAGGTTACGTTTTTAAGAATCGGTTTTTTACCGTTCGAACCGATTATTCTCATATTCTTGTCTACGCCATTTTTATATAAAGATATAAGTGTCTGACCGCTGTAATGTCCTTCAGATTCCCTTCCCGATACTATTAGATAATGCAGCGTGGAATTAGTTATAGTATTTTTTATAATTTTATCTATCCCGATGTTTTCAGTCTCGGTTTTTCCGATAATACAAAGTCCTTTCGGTTTTAATTTTGATAATTCGCTGTATAAATCTAAGCTGGCAAGAGTAGATACTGCAACCGGACACCCTTCGCCGTCACAAAAGGCGCTATATTCGCCGGGAGAAACCGGCCATGAATCTAAAAATTCTAAGGAATTATGGTTGCCGCTATCGTTCAAGGAATCGTTTTGAATTAAATATATGACGGCATCGGCTATAAAATTGGCAGCTACGGCGGGGTGGCAGTGTTTGCAGCCGAGGCATGAATACTCGACCGGTTTTAGTTCTAATTTTAATTTTTCTACCTCGTCCGATAACTTACGTGCTAAGCCGTCAGAGGTTTCATTTTCTATTATCTTAAGATTTTCGATAACATCGCCTAACCCGTAAACCATGCATCCGCATTTCTTACACTTTTTTAATTTTATAGCGCTGAAAAGTTCATTTCTAATTTCATCATATAATTTTTCGGTTTCCAAAGTGTGCCGTGTGTCCATAAAATAAAAGATTGTCTATATTAATTAGAGTAAATACTCTATGAGTTCTATCATAATGCCGTTGGGGTCGTTAAGAAAAGCAATTTTCATACTTTTGTCCATGGAATAAAAGGGTTCTTTTGAGAAAGTTACTCCATTCTCTTTAATGCTTTTCACATCCCTATCTATATCATCCGTCATGAAAGCAAAATGGGCAAAAGAGTTTTCGCATTGGGCAAGCAGTTTCGGATTATCCTCCGCTATGAGTTCTATTTCAAAGTCGGTAGTGGTATCCTTCAGGAAAACTAACGTAGTCCTATGAGCCTCTATGTATCTTTTCTCACGCACTGTCAGTCCAAAGACCTTGACGTAAAAATCTATGGATTTGTTCAAATTTCCAGTTCTTATTGCAGAGTGAATAAATTTCATTTAACCGCCTTTTAATCAAATATAAAAATAGTATTGACGTCGCTTTCGTGTCTTATTTCATCAACCGGCTCTTTTTTATTTTTCCCCGCATACAGCTTGTTTGCGGCATTAATTACCAGGCCGTCTTTTCCGCCGATATTTTTATAAGCGTGAACTATGCCGGGAGGAACTATAAGCGCGGCAGGTATATTTTCTCCAAGAAATAGCACGGTTTTATGAAGATAGGTAGGTGAGTCTTTTCTGTTGTCCCATAATATGATTTTAAAGTCGGACGGTCCCAAGAAACAAAAATAATCCGTTTGATAGGTATGCTCGTGAGGACCCCTTTTGATATTCGGCATGGTAAGAGATACGTATGCCATTTCAGGAAAGGCAGATTTATCTATCTCGTCGCTTCTAAAAAGCTCGGCAAGCCAGCCCCTTTCGTCGACATGCTTTTTAATATACCTAATAAATACATCGTTAATTTCAGCTATTTTGAAACTAAAATCCATTTAAATTTGACTTATTTACATTAAATTGTTTTGGTGAAACGATTAAGTAAAGGTACTATCAGATTACAGTATATGCTATCGAATTTTTAATTTCAAGCGGACGAACAAAAACGAAGGGGATCGGGTTCGAAATATCGAACACAAAAATATTATGAATAATGATATAATTATAAACTGATAGCCGATAATCATTTACTGGAAATTAAGACATGAAAAGAAGAAGCGGCTTTACCTTAGTCGAAATAATAATGGTGATTATTCTTCTGGGAGTTTTAGGCATTCTCGGGACGACGGGTCTTAATTCGGCGGTCTCGGGGGATAGTGGCATGTATGAAAAACAGCTTCAATCCGCGATTAGGTATGCCCAAAATTATGCAATGAGCCATTTTACGTACACCGCAGTCGTATTTTCCGCTTCGGGATCAAATCCTTCCTGTGTTCTGGGCAGTAGCGGCGTAAGCTATTCCGGTTATGCCGTGTGTGCCTGCAATCCTGCTATAAGTAAACCGGAACCGCTTGCAAACCCGCTGGCGCAAACGACGGATAATTTTTACGTTGCCATGAATTACGGTATAAATTATAAAATAAGTACCGACCATAATTATATTGCTTTTAATTCCGCAGGGGAGCCGGGGGTATTCGTGGATACATGCTCTAGTTTTACGCCGTTCGATAAAACGATTCATTCGTCTTTCGGCGTTTTGTCGTCTTTAACCTTTTATATCTATCCGGTAACCGGTCTTGTGAGCTATAGCGGGAATTTGCAGTAGTTTATATTGCATTAAAAAGGTTCACAAATTAATCTACGGGTGGTATAATAAGCAAAATAATTTTTAAAAATACTAAGGAGGGATTTAATCTATGAAAAGCCTTAAAATTTTAGCACTTCGGATTTTTTTATCTATTTTCGCTATTTCCTTGGTTATACCCGTTTTTTCAGGCGTGTCTTTCGCCAAATTCTATTGTCCGCTCGGATATTCTTATAACTCTAAAATACATCTTTGCGTCGGAAAGAAGGGCTTGAAAGGGTACAACGCCATTCCTTCCACTAAAATAAACGTGTTTAAAGAAAAAAACCGTACCTATACATGTCCGAACGGATATGTATATTCGAAGAAAATGCAACTTTGCGAAGGTACGGGACATTTTAAGGGAAACACCGCTCAGCCGACCGTTGAACCTATTGTGCAAAAATAATCAATAATTTAAAAAAATAGGAAAAAATTAACCGTGCAAAAGCGTTAAAAATAAATGAATATTATTGCGATATTAAGGTCAAAAGAGATGTTCGGCATTTTAAAGTCGCATCTTCCGGGATATAATGTTGCTCATTATACCGATAAAAAAGATTTTCTGGATGATATCAAAGATGCCGGTCATAAAAATTTATCGGTTTTAGCGGATGATTTAATATTAATTGTTAATGCGGGAATAGAGATCGATAAAGACGTTTTGTCGTTTGTCGGAATCAAACTGATTCAGCAGTTCGGTGTCGGCTATGAGAATGTTGATATAGATTATGCTTCCGAAAAAGGGATACCCGTATTTAATACCCCGACGGCAGGAACCTATAACGCCGTTTCCGTTGCGGAACTTGCTCTATTTTTTATTATTGCACTTGCGAGGGATTATAACGGCTGTATAAATGCCATTAATCACGGTATTGCCAATCAGCCGATGGGCAGCAGTATCTTTGGAAAGAAATTCGGAATAGTCGGGCTCGGAGGGGTTGGGCTTGAAATCGTCAGATTATTAAAAGCCGTAGGGGGCGAGATTTACGGTCTAAAGCATAGTAAACCTGCAGATGATTATGCCAAAAACCTCGGAATTAAGTTTGCAGGAACGATAGATAACGATTTTAAATATATATTACCGCTTGTGGATTATGTTATTTTTGCCGTTCCTTTGGAAAAAAATACGGAAAATCTTATTAATGACGAAACCGTGGGCTTGATGAAGACCGGCGCGTACATTATAAATGCCGGAAGAGCGGGATTGATTAAAAAAAGCTCTCTTATAAACGGATTAAAAAGCGGTAAAATAAAAGGAGCGGGTCTTGACGTGTATTGGAAGGAACCCGTCCATATAAGCGATGAAATATTTCATTTTAACGTTATTGCTACGCCGCATATAGGTGGAGCGACGTATGAATCTATCGGAGATATTTCGCGCATATGTGCCGAAAATATAACCGGCTGGCTTGAAAAAGATGATTTAACAAACTGCGTGAATAAAGATTTAATTACAAAAAACTAAACGGGATTATTATGGATTACAAAGATTCTTTAAACCTTCCGAAGACTGATTTTCCGATGAAGGCAAATTTAAAAGTTACCGAAGAAAAACTTCTTAGTGAGTGGGGAGAAAGCGAACTCTACAAAAATATCTATGAACATACGAAGAATAGTAAAAAGAAATTTATTCTTCACGACGGACCGCCGTATGCCAATGGTCATATTCACATAGGGACGGCTTTAAATAAGATTTTAAAAGATATAATAGTTCGGTTTAAATTAATGTCCGGATTTCATGTTCCGTTTATACCGGGGTGGGATTGTCACGGGCTTCCGATAGAACATAACGTAGATAAAACTTTAGAATTTAAAGATTCTATCGCTAAAAACGAAAAGAGAAAACTGTGTCGCAAATATGCCGCTAAGTTTGTGGATGTTCAGAAAGCTGAATTTAAGAGATTGGGAAGTATCGGAAGATACGATAACCCTTATCTTACCATGGACTATTCTTATGAGGCTAATACGGTTAGGAAGTTAGCCGATTTCGTCAAAAACGGAGGGCTTTACAAGGCAAATAAGCCTATATATTGGTGTTCATCCTGCAAAACCGCCCTTGCGGAGGCAGAAGTAGAATATGCCGAACGGGTATCCCCTTCGGTTTATATAAAATTTAGAATTAAATCCGATTTAAATAATATTATTGATTGTACCGAAATAGGCGATAAGGATATTTTTGCCGTAATCTGGACGACGACACCATGGACTGTCCCGTCGAACCTTGCGATTTCGTTAAATCCCGACTTCGAATACTATTTTATAGATAACGGAAAGGATATTTTTATTCTTGAAGGAAGTCTTTCCGAAGAATTAATGAAAAAATTCGGATATCAAGATTATAAGGTCGTAGCAAAAACGCAGGGTAAAAATTTAGAAAATAAAATCGCCGCTCACCCCTTTATAGAGAGGGATTCTATTTTAATATTAGGCTCTCATGTTAAGAAAGATACCGGAACGGGGCTTGTTCATACGGCTCCGGGTCATGGGGACGACGATTATGCCGTAGGGCTTAAATATAATCTTCCGGCCTATGCTCCGGTTAACGATGAAGGGAAGTTTCTGAATGACGTAGATATCTTTGCGGGGATGCACGTATTTGAATCTGATCCTTATGTGATCGAAAAGCTTAAAGACGTCGGGGCGCTGATTTTAGAAGGAAAAATAGAACATTCATATCCCCACTGCTGGCGGTGTGGCAGCCCCGTTATTTTGAGGTCGACCAAGCAATGGTTTATTTCTATGGACATAAATTCTTTGAGGGACAAATCCCTTAAAGAATTGGAAAACGTCAGGTGGATTCCTAAATGGGGCATAGATAGGATTTCAGGTATGCTTGAAACGAGGCCCGATTGGTGTGTTTCGAGACAGAGATCATGGGGTGTTCCAATAACGGCATTTTACTGCAAAAATTGCGGAGAAGCATTTATAGATTATGATATTTTTCTTAAAATAGCCGATGAATTTGAAAAATACGGAGCGGATTTATGGTTTGAAAAGCCGGCAGATTATTTTTTAAATTTAAGCGAAAAAGAAGTTAAATGCGAAAAGTGCGGTTCGAAAGAATTTGGAAAGGAAGAGGATATACTTGACGTATGGTTTGATAGCGGAGTCAGTTATTTCTGCGTGTTGAAAAGCGATGAGGAAGTAAAAGATATCGGTTTTCCGGCAGATTTATACCTTGAGGGTTCTGACCAGCATAGAGGCTGGTTTCATTCAAGTCTTCTGATAGGAGTAGGAACAGACGACGGCGCACCCTATAAAACCGTTCTCACGCATGGATTTGTTGTCGATAGTTCCGGTAAAAAGATGTCTAAGTCGTTGGGTAATGTCATAAGCCCCGATGAAATTATAAACAAATACGGGGCAGATATTTTAAGATTATGGGTCGCATCTGAGGATTATAAAAACGATATGAGGATATCTGCCGAGATATTGCAGAGGCTTTCTGAGGGATACAGAAAAATAAGAAATACCCTGCGTTTTATGCTTGGCAATCTATATGATTTTGATGAGAATATAAATTCGATTAAATATGAAAATATTGCCGAACTGGATAAATATGCGCTGCACAGATTGACGCTGCTCTCTCAGAATATTTTAAAATATTATGAAAATTATGATTTTCATCTGGTATACCATGGTATATATAAGTTTCTTATTGAATTTTCTTCTTTTTATATTGATATCGTTAAAGATACGCTCTATACGGAAGGGAAGGATTCGATTAAAAGAAGGGCCGTTCAAACCGTGATGCATTTCGCTTTAAATATTTTTATAAAGTTCCTGTCCCCGATAATACCGTTCAGTACATCGGAAGCATGGGGATACTTTAAAAAGGGAGAAAAGCGGGAAAATATCTTTTTTGAAAAATTTGACGAACCTGATGAAAATTTAGTTAATTTTGATATTGAAGAAAAATTCGATAGGTTAATAGGAATAAGGGGCATTGTTTTATCCGCGCTTGAAAAAGCAAGGAATGACAAGGTCATAGGCAGTTCGCTTGAAGCTATGGTTGTTTTAAACGCAAACAGCGGGGATTATGATTTATTGAGCGGGTTAGACGGCGAAGATTTAAAGGATTTACTCATAGTATCCGGCGTCGTCTTGAAAAAAAACAGTACACTGAATGTGGATATTACGGAAGCGACTGTAGAGAAGGCAGGCGGAGAAAAATGCGCAAGGTGTTGGAAATATGATGTTAGCGTAGGGAGCCATTCCGATTATGCGGATGTATGCGACAGGTGCAGCGGTGTGCTTGCAAATTCTCATGGAATATAAGATATAATTAATATAACTATAATACTTGATTATGAAAAAAAAGATAATTGCCGCAAATTTTAAAATGAATAAAACAAATCGAGATATAGAGAAATATTTCAATATTTTTGTGAGCAACATGAATGAATTTAAAGGCAAAGGTCTTTTTGAAGATATAGGTTTAAATTTGGAAGCCGTTTTTGCCCCCCCGCTCACCTCGCTTTGTGAATCTTATAAAATCATAAAGCCTTACGGAGACTTCATAAAGCTTTCCGCTCAGGATATTTATTTTGAAAAGAACGGGGCATATACCGGCGAAATTTCCATAGATATGGTTAAGGACTGCGGTTGCGAATATACAATAGTAGGGCATTCTGAAAGACGCCGGATTTTTAATGAAACCGATGAAACGATAGCAAAAAAAATGAGCGCCGTTTATAGCAGCGAGGGGATAACTCCAATATTATGTGTCGGAGAAAACAAAGAAGCTAGAGAAAAAAATATGCAGTATGATTTTGTAAAAAAGCAACTGAAAACCGACCTTGAGCCGCTAAAAGCAAAAAGCGGAAAAGTTCATTCTTTAATAATTGCCTATGAGCCCGTATGGGCAATTGGGACGGATTTACCGATCAGACCGGAAGACGGCGATAAGATGCATAGGTTTATATACGATTATGTCAGTTCAAATTATGAGGTTGATGAATTAAGAATTATATACGGCGGCAGCGTTAAGGAATCAAATATAAAAGAGTTGATGGACGAGCCTTATATAAACGGCGTATTAGTGGGCGGAGCAAGTTTAGACCCCTCTGTTTTTTTAAATATCATCAGACTCTCCAATGCTTAATGTTTACGAGATATATTATTTAACAAAAAAAATAAAAAGGAGGTATCCAAATGAAGTATGTCATTCAGTTCACAAACGGAACGATAATGCCGGGTCTTTTGATTAACGTAATTAAAAACATAAGCACAATTGATGAAACGGAAGAGGTAAACGTCGTAATGTTCGGTCCCTCCGTCGTTTCGTTTCTTCACCATTCTAAGCTCAAAGAACAGTTAAGGGTCGTTATTACGGATAAGGTAAATGTTTTTGTTTGTCGTAACGCGATGAATATGTTTGAACTTAAGGACGGGGATATTCCGGATTATGCTCAGGTAGTTCCCGCCGGTGTGGAAAAAATCGCCAAACTTTCCAAAGAAGGTTGTGTCTATATAGCCCTATAAAATTAAGTTAAATTATTTATTCATGAATAGACCCGTTCAGCCCCCAAAGGGTACGAGAGATTTTCTGCCGGAAGAAATGTTATTGAGGGGAAAGGTTATTGAGACCCTAAGGGAGTGCTTTGCACTTTACGGTTTTATTGAGATAGATTCTCCGGTTTTTGAATACTTTGAGCTTCTTTCAAGGAAATGCGGCAGTGAAATAGAAAAAGAGATATATACTTTCGATGATAAGGCTAAAAGAAAGTTGGGATTAAGGTTTGAGTTTACTTCTCCGCTGGGAAGGTATTATGCGGCTAATCGCAGCAGACTCGTTAAGCCGTTTAAAAGATACGTAATCGGCAAAGTCTATAGATACGAAAATACTCAGGCGGGAAGATATAGGGAGTTTTATCAGGCGGATGCCGACATTATAGGCTCTTATTCGATGAACGTAGAGCTTGAGCTGTTAAATTTAGCAATTTTTACCTTGTCTAAATTGGGATTCGGCGATTACGAAATTTTTATCAACGACAGAAAGATACTCGACGGAATCGTTAATGCCGCAGGAATAGGCGAAGATAAAAAAGATACAGCCCTTCGCGCGGTAGATAAAATGGCAAAAATAGGGGAACAAGGGGTAATAAAGGAGTTTGCGGAAAACGGTATAGCCGAGGATAATTATAAGTCTTTTATGGAATTTATTGAATTGGATAAAGACCTGAGCGATATAGGAAAACTATCTGCTTTAGGTGGACGCATTAACGCCGCCGTTAAGGACGAATTTATTAAAAATAAAGCCTTAGAAGGAATTGAGGAACTTTTATCAATACTGAAAAATGCAGAGGCAATCGGCTTAGACTTTATAACGTATGATCCTCTTTTAGTCAGGGGGCTCGGGTATTACACGGGGCCTATTTTTGAAATCAAATCTAAAGACGTAAGTATCGGCAGTTTCGCCGCCGGCGGAAGATACGATAATTTAGTAGAATTATACGGCGCCCGTCCGGAAGGCGCTTGCGGGATATCCTTCGGTGTAGAAAGAATAATAGATATAATAAAGGAAAGGGATGGAAAAACACTTGAGTTGCAGGCTTTTCCCGTAAAATTATATGTTATTTATTTAAGCGAAGACGAACGGTCGTACGCCTATAAGAATGCCGAAGCCCTCCGTTTAAACGGGATAAATACCGAATTATGCATCTCTAACCGGCCTAATATCGGAAAAGAGATAAAATATGCCGATAAGAAAGGGATAGAATACGTTGCCGTAATAGGTGAAAAAGAAGCCTTTGAAAGAAAACTTACCCTAAAAAACTTAAAAACGAGAGAGGAAAGGTTTTTGACCGTAGAAGAAACCGTCAAATTATTTAATAACGATAGGTAGGATAATGCCCGCTTTTATAAATATGTGTCGGCAGATAATTGCATAAAATTAGTGTTTCGATATACCGGCGGCAAAACTAATTTTATAACAGAAGGGTCAAAATCAGGGAGGCGCAAAAATGTCTATGCATATAAAAACGATTTTTTTAGATATCGGGAGCGTATTGCTTACTAACGGATGGGATAGAAAATCAAGAAAACTTGCCTTAGAAAAATTTAATCTGAACAGCGAAGATTTTGAACCGAGACATGAAGATATATTTGCCTTATATGAAGAAGGTAAGGCTACATTAGATTATTACCTTGATAAAACCGTATTTTACAAAGAACGTTCTTTTTCCGCAGATGAGTTTAAGACCTTTATGTTTGCCCAGTCTCAACCGTATTCGAAAATGATAGACCTGTTTACCCGTCTAAAGGATAAATATAAATTTAAATTGGTTTCGGTTAATAATGAAGGTTTTGAGTTATCGGTCTACAGGGTAGACAAATTTTCTCTCGACACATTATTTGATTTTTTCATAACGTCATGTTTCGTCCACATAAGAAAACCGGATGAAAGCATTTTCAAGCTTGCTTTGAATTTATCTTACACAAAACCGGAAGAATCCATTTTTATAGACGATAGAACTTTTAACGTGGAAACGGCGATCAAACTCGGGTTCAATGCCTTTAGGCACATTGATTATGAATCTACGAAAGGGGAACTATCACGGTTAGGATTTAGCGGTTAATTGACTTTTCTTAAGAAATGGTTTAAAATTAGTCATAGACTATTGTTTATAAAAAGCTTATTGCCGTTTATTTTCTGCCAGTGCAGTTTGTCTTTGCCGTTTACTAAGAAAACATTACCGTAAGTTTGTAATTTTATGAAAAAATTTAATAAAGTATTAATAGCCAACAGAGGAGAGATTGCTTCAAGGATAATAAGGGCATGCAAAGAGTTAGATATTAAAACCGTTGCAATCTATTCCGAAGCCGACAGTCATGCTTTGCACGTGAAAAAAGCCGACGAAGCATATCTCGTGGGACCGGGGCCTATATCGGGCTATCTAAATATTAATAGAATCGTGGATTTAGCAATTAATGCCGGTGCGGATGCAATACATCCCGGGTATGGATTTTTATCCGAAAATCCTAAATTTCCGGATGTTTGCGAGAAAAGAGGCGTAATATTTATCGGTCCGTCGCATAAAACTATTGCGATGATGGGAGATAAAATAGAGTCTAAAAGGCTGATGCGGTCCGTCGGTGTTCCTGTGGTTGAGGGCTCCGAAAGCGGTGTGGAATCTGAGGAGGAAGCAATTTCGATCTCGGAAAAGATAGGTTATCCGGTTATGATTAAGGCCTCTGCAGGCGGGGGAGGGAAGGGCATAAGAATTTGTTTCAACAATGACGAATTGATTAAAGGATTTTTCTTATCTCGTTCGGAGGCAGAAAAATCATTCGGCAATCCGGAAGTTTTTATAGAAAAATATATTGAAAGGCCTCATCACATAGAGTTTCAAATACTTGCCGATAATTATGGGAATATTATACATCTCGGCGAAAGAGATTGCTCTATTCAAAGAAGGCATCAAAAACTTATTGAAATAGCCCCATCTCTCATTTTGAATGATGAACTTCGCAAAAAAATGGGAGAATCTTCGATTAAGGCGGCTAAGGCGTGCAATTATAGCAATGCGGGAACGATAGAATATATCGTCGACAAGAACGGCAATTACTATTTTATGGAGATGAATACCAGAATACAGGTAGAGCATTCCGTAACCGAAATTGTTACCGGGGTCGATATCGTGGGAGAGCAGATTCAGATAGCCATGGGCAAAAAGCTTGACATTAAACAGGAAGACGTTTCAATGAGGGGGTATGCCATAGAGTGTCGGATAAATGCTGAAAACCCAAGAAAAGGTTTCGTTCCGAATACCGGAAGAATCACCGCTTATTATTCACCGGGCGGCATAGGTGTTAGGATAGACGGCGCGGTTTATAAGGACTATGTTATTCAGCCGTTTTATGATTCAATGATTGCAAAGCTGACCGTCGGAGGAAGGACTTGGGAAGAAACGGTTAGAAGGGCGCAAAGAGCGTTGGATGAGTTTGTAATAAAAGGTATTAAAACTACAATTCCTTTTCATCTTAAAATAGTTCGGGACGAAGACTTTATTAAAGGTAATTTCGACACGCACTTTGTAGATGAGAGGTTGTATTTAAGAGATTATAAGTTGCAAAGAGACCCGTTCGATAAAATACTTGCAATTTCTGCGTCTATTGCTACCTATTACGGGATTTAGACACGGGTCCGATTAAGTTTGTTTAGTGCACACATAAAGTAAGTAATTTAATCATTATGGGTACATACATGGAAGAAAAAAAGTATATTGGAAAAGTAGACATAATGGAAACGGTTTTAAGGGACGCCCATCAATCTCTTTTGGCTACGAGGATGACTACCCCTGATATTCTTGGGATAGCGCATATTTTGGATAATATAGGGTTCTGGTCGTTAGAGGTATGGGGAGGTGCAACGTTTGATTCATGTCTAAGATTTTTAAGGGAAGACCCGTGGGAAAGACTCAAGAGAATTAGAAAGGCTTACAAGAATTCAAGGCTGCAGATGCTTTTGAGAGGACAGAACCTCGTGGGATACAGGCATTATGCGGATGATGTAGTAGAAAAATTTGTTTCTCTAAGCGCCGACAACGGAATAGATGTTTTTAGGATATTTGATTCTCTAAATGATTTTAGGAATATTAGAAAAGCGGTAGAAACTGCAAAGAAGAAAAAGAAAACGGTTGAAACGACAATTTGCTATACCACGAGTCCGGTTCATACAAACGAACTTTTTACCAACATGGCGGTAGAACTTGAAGAAATGGGTTCGGATATTATTTGCATAAAAGATATGGCAGGGCTTCTGTCTCCCGGCAATGCTTATAATCTTGTGTCAATGATAAAGAAAAGAGTCGGTATTCCTATCCACGTCCATTCTCATTCTACCAGCGGTTTTGCCCCAATGTCTTTGCTAAAGGCGGTTGAAGCCGGGGCAGATATCATTGACACCGCGATTTCCTCAATGTCTTGCGGAACATCTCATCCCCCTACCGAGTCGATGGTTTTTGCCCTATCAGAGATGGGTTACGACATTGACCTTGATTTGGAAAAGTTAAAGGAAGTTGCAGATTATTTTAGAGAGGTTAGAAAAAAATATCGTTCTTTGGAAAGTGAATATACGAGTATTAACGCCGACATTATCGTGACTCAGGTTCCCGGGGGCATGATGTCCAATTTGGCAAGCCAGCTCAAAGAACAAAATGCATTAGATAGGATGGACGAGGTTCTATATGAAGTTCCGCAGGTAAGAGAGGATTTTGGCTTTCCTCCGCTTGTTACGCCCACCTCTCAAATCGTCGGAACGCAGGCGGCCCTTAACGTCATTACGCGTGAAAAATATAAAGTGGTGACAAGCGAAACTAAAAATTATCTCAAGGGTCATTACGGCAAACCGCCGGCACCCATCAATAAAGATGTACAAAAATCCGTGTTGGGCGGAGAGGATGTCATTAAAGTAAGGCCGGCAGATCTTATTGCGCCAGAGCTCTCTGTCGAATATGAAGAAATTGAGAAATATAGCATATCCGATGAAGACCTTATCACCTATGTCCTGTTTCCGAATGTTGCATTAGAATTTTTTAGGGATAGGAAGGAAGATAAACTTCCGGATTACTCTAAGCCTACCCAAAAGGGATTCGTTTTGCAGGATTCTCTGCCTCAGGAATTAAAGAGAGACGGCGGACTTGCGCCGAGTGAGTTTAACGTAACCGTTCACGGCGAAAGCTATAAAATAAAGATTGCGGGCGTAGGGCATAAGTCTGATCAAAAAAGGCCTTTTTTCCTGAATGTCGACGGAGTATTGGAAGAGGTTATTATAGAATCTCTTACGGAGATAGTTCCCAGCGCGGGAGGCGAAATAGTCGGAGAAAGCATTGCAAGGTCTAAGAGACCGTCTCCTAAGAGGGAAGGGGATGTTTATGCCCCGATGCCCGGTAGGATTACTAAAATTATGGTTAAGGAGGGTGACTCTGTAAGGACGGGTGATACGATTTTGATTGTTGAGGCTATGAAGATGGAAAATGAAATTCATACCCCTATTGACGGCATAATTAGAGAAATATATGTAAAAGAAGGAGATAGTGTTAATCCGGACGAAACTTTAATTTACGTAAAGGCGTGTGATACGTAATAAATATGTTTACAGGATACGTTTGCCTTTTACGGTTTTATGGTGTGCGTGAATAGTGAAAGTGCCGAAGAGCTTTGCCGTGCGTGTCTCGTTTGCCGCTATGCGCGATAAAAAAGGGAGGTGAAAGCAATTTGATCAGAGAACCTGTTGCAATGGGTTATTTTTACCCTGAAGGCTTAAGCAATATAGGAAATTTGCTTGATTCCTTTAACGTTGTCCCGGCAAAAGAAAAAATAGATGCTTTCGGTGTAATATCGCCGCATGCCGGTTACGTATACTCCGGAAAGACTGCTTACGCCGGATATTCAAAGATTAACGTAAAAAATAATATTATCATTATAGGCCCGAATCACACGGGTATGGGTGCCGATTATTCGGTGATGGACGAGGGTAAGTATGGTTTTGGAGACTTTAATATTTCCATTAATTCCGAGTTGGCGGACGCCGTAATAAAGGATAAAGGCAGTCCGTTTGTTCCTGATGAGATTGCCCATACAAAAGAACACTCCGTCGAAGTACAAATACCGCTCTTGTATAATTTTAAAAAAGATTTTTCTATAGTTCCCATCATAGTCTCTTTTATGAGATACAGCGATGTATTAAATGCTTCTGCGGCAATATTTAACGCAATAAAAAGGTTAGATCTGCTAAGCGATGTTTTAATAGTTGCAAGTTCGGATATGACTCATTATGAACCTGCGGAGTCCGCCAAACTTAAAGACGATATAGCCATTAAGGAAATTTTGGATTTAAATCCTTCCGGTTTATACGATAAAGTGAGAGAATATAAAATTTCCATGTGCGGCTTTATTCCGGCGGCTATAATGCTTAATGTTGCCAAAATGGCGGGCCGTACTAATGCAAGACTGATAGAATATACTAATTCAGGGGAAGTTACCGGGGATTATACGAGCGTCGTCGGATATTCTTCTATCGTCGTGTATTAAATCATTTTTTAACGATACGGTGAAATAAATGAACAATAATAATGAAGTAAGGACAAGATTTGCTCCGAGTCCGACAGGATATTTGCATATCGGAGGGGTGAGGACGGCACTCTTTAACTATGTTTACGCAAAACATTTCGGCGGAAAGTTTTTTTTAAGAATTGAAGACACTGACTTGGACCGTTCTCGGAAGGAGTTTGAGTTCGATATATTAGACAGCCTTAAATGGCTTTCGATTACTCCGGACGAAGATGCCGTTTATCAATCCAATCGGCTTGAAATTTATAAATCTTATGCGGATAGGCTGTTGAAAGAGGGCAAGGCTTATTTATGCTTTTGTTCTAAAGAACTCATAGAAGAAGATAGGAACAGGTTTGCATCTGAAGGAAAAAAGCCTATGTATTCAGGCAGATGCAGGAACTTAAGGCCTGAGGAAAAAGATTGTTCTATGCCTCATGTTATAAGATTTAAGGCGGAAAGAGGGGAAGGTCTCAGGACCGGCTTTAAGGACTTGGCGAGAAACCGGTTCATAAACTTCAATAATAATGAAATAGACGACTTTGTAATTGTTCGCGGAGACGGTATTCCTACGTATAATTTTGCCGTCGTTATAGACGATGCCCTTATGGAAATAACGCATATTATAAGGGGCGACGACCACGTAAGCAATACCCCTAAACAGATAATGCTTTATAATGCGATGGGGTTTAATGTTCCGGAGTTTGCGCATGTCTCAATGATACTCGGTTCGGACGGGAAAAGGCTCTCTAAGAGGCATGGCGCCGCTTCCGTAAGTCAGTATAAGAAAGACGGATTTTTGCCGGAGGCTCTAAACAATTATTTGATAAGGCTCGGGTGGTCGCATGGAAACGATGAAATATTTTACATGAATGATATGATAAAATATTTTGATTTGAAAAATATAAGCAAGTCTGCCGCGGTATTTAATACTGAAAAGCTTTTATGGTTGAACTCTCGTCACATAAGATCTAAAGACCCATTTGTTTTAATAGACCTGGCAAACGATATACGAGATATTTCCCAAAAACCTTTAGTTAACGATATAAGAACCGTTGCACTTGTAGAATCTCTTAAATCCAGGATTAAAACGCTTGTAGAACTTAGGCAAAAATTGGACTTTTTTATAAACGAATCTATCGAATATAAAAGTGAAATCTTGAATGAATTTACTTTTGACGAAAATAGCCTTATTTTCTTGAAGGCATTTAAGGGTTTTTTAAATGGATTAAATTCTAAAATTTTTGAATGCGATGTCGATTTGAGCAAGAAGAATGAAGCCCTCGAAATGCTGAAGAATTCCGTAGAATCCATAAAGGGGGAGTTTAACGATTTCTTGTCTAAAAACAGTTGGACTATGAAGGAAAAAGCGACGATAATAAGATTGGCTCTTACGGGAGAAAAAATAAGTCCGCCGTTATACGAGGTTATATTTGCTGTTGGAAAAGAGAGGTGTATCCGAAGGATAGATAAATTTTGCGATTACATAGATATTAAACGTTAATGAACCAAATTATATCTTAAATTTAAAATGCCCCTAAAAATATGCGGTATAGATGAAGCAGGCAGAGGTTGCCTTGCCGGTCCGGTAGTTTCGGCGGCAATAATAATCGATAAAGATAAAATTCCTTCCGGCGTTAAGGACTCAAAACGATTGACGGAGGCGAGAAGAAACGAATATTATAAAATACTTATTTCGGAAGCCGTTTCTTATTCCGTCGGTATTGCATCTCATGTGGAAATAGATAAAATTAATATTTTAAGAGCGGCTATGCTTTCTATGCAAAGGGCTTTTGACGGTTTATCCGTTAAACCGGATATAGCAATTATAGATGGCCCGACTATACCGGAAGGTTTGAATGATGTTTTCGGATTAAAGGCTATTTCGGTTATTAAAGGAGACGATAGGGTTAGGGTGGTTTCTTGTGCTTCCGTAATAGCCAAGGTGTACAGAGATGAAATAATGCTTTTGTTAGACGAAAAATATCCGCGGTACGGTTTTAAGAAACATAAAGGTTATGCAACCTTAGAGCACAAAAAAAATCTAATGAAATACGGATTAAGTGAAATTCACAGGAAAACTTTTAAATTTTAATATGCATAACCTGTAGAAAATGAATAAATACAGTAAAATCAGCGGCAAATCTTTAAATAAAGCTAAAGGAGATAATGGTGAGATAATAGCTGCCGGGTTTTTAGAAAAAATAGGATATAAGATTATAAAAACAAAATTCAGAAAAGGATGCAGTGAAATAGATATTATCGCGGAAAGCAAAAGCGGAGTACTGAATTTTATAGAAGTTGAAACAAGGTTTGAGAGCAAATTAGGAAAACCGTATGAATCGGCAGATAAAAAGAGATTAAATAGAATAATAAACGCATCTAATTTTTTTTTGATGAATTACAATATCGACAGAGAAAAAAGACTCATAAATTACGGTATTATTTCTATAGAATATATAGAGTGCAATTCGATCAAACTAATTTTTTTTGAAAATATATTTGAATAATGAATTCTATAAAAATACTGCTTGCACAGACAAGTCCGGTAGTTGGAGATTTAAAGAAAAATATAGAGAATCATCTTGATATTATTTCAAAAGCAAAAGATGAAGGGGTAAGCCTCGTCGTTTTTCCGGAACTTTCTTTAACCGGTTATTTTTTAAAAGATAGCGTTTACGATATCGGTATAAATATTAATAACCGTGAAGATGCATTAGTGTTGGAGCCCATTTTTAAGGCGAGCATGGACCTGAATATGTCCATTATTGCCGGCTTTATCGAAAAAGACGAGGATTATAATTTTTACAACTCTTCTCTTTGCGTTTCAGACGGAAAAATTATACATGTTCATAGGAAAGTTTATCTGCCTACATACGGAATGTTCGAAGAGTCGAGATATTTTAAGCCGGGCGGAGAGTTTGGCGTTTTTGACATAGGCGGCATTAAGACCTCCATTTTGACATGTGAAGATGCATGGCATCTTTCGTCGTCTTATATAGCCATTAATAAGGGCGCACATGTTATTATAGTAAACTCCGCTTCTCCGACAAGGGGTATTGTGGAGGGCTTAAATAGGTTTAGCTCAATAAATATGTGGGAGGAATTGCTTTCGGTAATTGCTTTTTATTATAAAAGTTACGTAATATACGTTAATAGGGTAGGTTATGAAGACGGTATCGGATTTTCGGGCGGTTCATGTATATTCAATCCTTCGGGAGAAATGGAACGGATGATGGATTATCTTGAAGAGGGAACGATGAAAGTCGAAATAAATTTGGACGTTTTAAATATTGAAAGATTTAAAACACCCCTGATAAGAGATGAAAATTTAAATTTGACCATGAAAGAAATCGAAGGTATCTTAAATGAAAAAAGAACTTCCTGAAATAGACGAACATAATTTTCCTATTATCTTTAAACATCTTGCTTATTTTATAAAAGATGAGGTCTTGAAAACCGGGACGAATAGGGTAGTATTAGGGCTTTCCGGCGGCATAGACTCCGCTGTGGCCTGTTATTTGGCCTCCGCCGCTCTTGGAAAAGATAATGTCTCCGCTCTGCTTATGCCGTATAAGAGCAGTTCCGAGGCAAGCTTAAAAGATGCGTTGAAGGTAGTGGATGAACTTGGAATTAATTATTATACGATTGATATCACAAAACAGATAGACGGTTATTTTTCGGCAGAAAAAAACGATACTCCCTTGGACGATATCAAGGTCAGGATAGGAAATAAGATGGCGAGGGAAAGAATGTCCGTTTTATATGATTATTCATATAAATTAAAATCTTTGGTTTTAGGAACGAGCAATAAATCGGAATTGCTTTTGGGTTACGGTACGATTTACGGTGATATGGCGTCGGCTTTAAATCCCATCGGAGATATTTATAAAACTCAGATATATCGGCTTGCAAAACATCTGAGGGTTCCGGAAAGCATAATAAAGAAACCGCCTTCAGCAGATTTATGGGCTGAGCAGTCGGATGAAGCAGAATTAGGTTTTTCTTACGAACTTGCCGACGGCATAATGTATCTTTTGATAGATAAGATGTATAAGCCGAAAGTTATAGTATCTTTAGGTTATGATGAAAATCTTGTAAATAAAATATACCGCAAAATAAAAAAGTCTCAATATAAAAGGCGCATGCCGATAATAGCCAAAATATCGGAACGAACTATAAATATAGATTTCAGATATTTAAGGGACTGGTCTTAATCGGATGTCCGCTTTATACGTTGTTGCCACTCCCATAGGGAATCTTGAGGATATTACTATAAGGGCACTTAAAGTAATGAGACGGGTAAATTTTATAGCCTGCGAAGATACGAGAAAAACAAGAATATTGACCTCGCATTATCACATAAAAACACGCTTGATTGCTTATCACGAGTACAATAAGAGAAAGGCGGCAGACGGCATTGTTGCCAATATAAAAAAGGGGAAAGACATCGCCTTAGTGAGCGAAGCCGGAACCCCTTTAGTATCCGATCCGGGTTCATATTTGGTGAGGTTATGCGTGGAACAAAGCATTAAAGTCATCCCCATACCCGGTGCTTCAAGCGTTTTGAGCGCCCTGTCGGTATCGGGTCTTGACGTTGCAAGGTTTACGTTTGTAGGATTTTTGCCGAAAAAGAGAGGCAAGAGAAAAAAATTTCTTGCCAAACTTAAAGAAGAAGAAAGGGTTTTTATCGTGTTCGAACCCGCAAGAAGCGTCGAAAAATTACTTGAGGACATCACGGAGATATTGGGAAACGTAAAAATTTGTTACGCTAAAGAGCTTACTAAAATTTATGAATTTATAAGAACCCAAGATATAGAAACGCTAAAGGATGAAATTAGGAACTCTCCCGAATTATTGAAGGGAGAAATAACGCTGCTTATAGAACCTCTTCAATAAGGCCTTATCGCGGCGGTTTATCGAATAACTTTAAAATCTTTAAAGTTCGACAGATTTTTCTGTTCATAAAGCTTGACTTCATTTACTGTAGAATGAAGCGGTCCCGTATGAACTATGGAAACTATTTCTCTTATCAGGTCTTCTTCGCCCTCTAAAAAAGCCTCTACATGACCGTCGGCGGTGTTCCTGACATAACCCTTTATACCTATTCTATCTGCCTCAAGTTTGGTAAAATTTCTGAAATTAACCCCTTGGACGATACCTTTTATTACAGCCTTATATGATTTTACAGCCATTGTCTATCGGTATAAGTTAATATTTTTATTTGGCGTATGTATTTAAATCCAATCTCTTTATTTTGGCTTCCTTACCCTTTTTCTTTCTTAAATAATACAGTTTTGCTCTCCTTATTTTTCCGCGATAAAGTAATTCTATTTTATCGATTAAGGGCGAATGAATTAAGAAGATTTTTTCTACACCTACGCCGTAAGAGTTTTTTCTCACGGTAAAAGAGGAGCGCAGGCCGCCGGCTTTTTTTGCTATAACTACGCCTTCAAAAACCTGAATCCTTTCCTTGTCTCCTTCTTTTATTTTCTGGTGCACCTTTACGGTATCTCCCGGTTTAAATGTCGGAATATCTGTTTTTAGAGATAAACTTTCAATTTTTTCAATGATATTCATTTAAGTCTCCTTTCGTATTTATTTTATATTTATAGCGAAAACTAAACCTGTTCCGTTTTTTTGTCAAGCAAATCCAACCTGTTTTCTGCCGTTTTCTTTAAAGCCTCATTCATTCTCCAACCGTTAATCAATTTATGGTTTCCGCTGAGAAGAACATCCGGAACGGCATAGTCTTTTACGACCGGCGGTTTTGTATATTGAGGGTATTCTAACATTTTTTCAATATCTCCGGAAAGGCTTTCCTCTTTTAACGATTCTGAATTTCCGAGAAATCCCTTAAAGTAACGGCTTATCGTCTCCACTAAAATAATAGAGGCTATTTCTCCTCCGGATAAAATATAGTCACCTATAGATATTTCCATTCCGTTTACAATCTCCGGCACCCTTGCATCTATCCCTTCATATCTTCCGCAAATTATTATAATATGGTTGCAGTCGGAAAAATCACGTGCTATCTTTGAATTTAGCAGCCTCCCCGAAGCCGACATTATTACGGTAATGATTTTATCATCTTTAAGTTCACAATCATTTAAATAGTGTCTATTGTATTCGTTTATAGAATACTCGTATGCCTTGATAATCGGTTCTGCCATTAAAAGCTGCCCCGCACCCCCTCCGTAAATCTTGTCGTCTACCCTTCCGTGCCTGTCTTCCGAAAAATTTCTCGGATTAATAATATTTATTCGGATAAGGCCGTTTTTAACAGCCCTTCCGATAAGCCCGACCTTCATAAAAGAATCAAAATATTCGGGCATAATCGAAATTATATCAATAACTTTTATATTTTGGATCGCCTTACTCTTATCGTTCATATTTTGTAGTCTTCTTCATTTTTTACGTTTATCTCTGAACTTTTTATATCTATGGATTCTATATTATTTTCAGTCATGGGGATCAAGTATATGCCTCTATCCGACTTAACTCCTACAACATCGGTTTCGCCGGGGTAAATTTCCGAAACGGTTCCGATATTTTTACCGGTCTCGTTATAACAGTTTAATCCGATTAAATCGGAAATTAAATATTCGTCTTTATCGATGATAATATCTGTTTTTTTTATAAATATCGGAACTTTTTTAAACTTTTCAGCTTCCTCTATAGAATTAACGCCGCAAATTTTAATAAGATATCCCTTGTTTACCGGTCTTATTTTTTCGATGTCTATGAGTGAGTAACAGGCGGTTTTTTTTATAAATAAAGAAACATTCAACCCCATTGCATCCGTTGCGGGATTATAGGGGATAAACAGAAGCTCGCCATAAATTCCGTGTGGTTTTGCAAACTCCCCAATACTTATATAGCCGCCTGTACAATTATCGCCGTTTTCACGGTTGTCGTTCATTTTCCTTGTTTTTTGACCAAAGACATAACGGTATCGCTAGGTTTTGCCCCCAGACTTATCCACTTGTCGAATTTATCTTTATTAATAGTAAATTGATTAGTGCTTGAGCACGGATTATACACGCCCAATATCTCAATAAACTTTTTTTGAACCGCTTTTTCTTTTGAAGCCGCTACAATTCTGTAAACAGGTTTTTTGTGAGAACCTACTCTCGTAAGCCTAATTGCTACCGTCACTTGAAATCTCCCTTGTTAAATATGTTTTTAATATTATTTACGTTTCTTAAAGAACCCGATTTATTCTTTTTAAATGCTTTCATCATTTTCTTAACTTCTTCGAACTTATTTATAAATATATTGACGTCGCTTACCGCCGTTCCGCTTCCCGCTGCAATTCTTTTCCTTCTGCCACCGTTAAGAATGCCCGGGTTTATACGTTCTTTCTCGGTCATAGAGTTTATTATCGCTTTAATTTTAGATATTTCTTTTTCTGCTAATTCGGGATTAAATTTATCTTTTATTTTGGAAAAGCCCGGAATCATTCCTGCTATTTTAGTAATGCCACCTATTTTAGACATCATTTTAAGCTGTTCCGCAAAATCTTTTACGGTAAAGTTTTTTTTATTGAGAGAATTCTCGATAGATTGCGCGGATTTCTCGTCTATAGATTCCTGCGCCTTTTCTATCAAGCCAATAATATCTCCCATGCCGAGTATCCTATCGGCAATTCTATCACCGTAAAAAACCTCAAAATCGCTTAATTTTTCACCTGTTCCGATAAATTTTATCGGTTTATTCACTGTTTTTTTAATAGACAGTGCCGCTCCGCCCCTTGAATCCCCGTCAACCTTAGTCAAGATAATACCTGAAATATTCAGTGCATCGTTAAAAGCCTTTGCTACCGTGACGGCACTTTGACCCAGCATGGAATCCGCAACGAATAAAATTTCTTGCGGATTAAATTTATTGTTAAGCAATTTAAGCTCGTTCATAAGCGGTTCGTCGATTTCAAGTCTTCCTGCCGTATCGACTATCACCGTATCGTAAGCCTGTTTTTCGGCAATATTTAATGCATTTTGCAGAATATTTTCCGGATTTTGTGTAACTTCTCCGTTTTCTTCGGACGGTTCGTAAACGGGTATATTAATACTTGCACCTATTTTTTTTAACTGCAGTATTGCGGCAGGTCTGTAAACATCCGCCGGAACCAAATAAACCTTACGTTTCATTCTGTGCAGATATAATGCAAGCTTGCCCGCGGTAGTAGTCTTACCGGAGCCCTGAAGCCCTATAAGCATGATAATTACAGGCGGTTTAGCTTTAATATTGAGGGGTTCGTTGCCGCCCAATAGAACGACCATCTCGTCTCTTATTATTTTTATTATCTGCTGGGCGGGGTTCAAGCTGTCAGCAACTTTTTCGCCTAAGGCCTTATTTTTTACGTTCTCAATAAATTCTTTTACGGTAAGGTAGTTTACATCGGCTTCCAATAAAGATAGTTTTATTTCTTTAAGACTACCTTCAATATTTTTCTCGGATAGCTTTCCGTAACCCCTAAGATTTTTAAATACTCTTTCGAGCTTTGAACTTAATCCATCAAACATTTTGATATTTTATATAAGTTTAAATACAAACAACGTCAAGGATATTAAAACTGCTATTTTATTATTTTTCGGAAAATATGTCAAGCCCGCAGAATACCCCTGAAGTTACCGGTAGAATCAAGTATTAACAGCTGTATTGGCATCGGCACGCCCCGATTCTTCTTTTCGGGTCGTATTCGGTAAAGATAAAAAGGCCCTGATAAGGATAAACCACCCCGCATAAATTAAAATCAAACCCAGGCCGAAGAATATGATTCCCACTGCACCCCAGAGCATAAAATCCCCTGCCAATTTGAAAAATTTATTATTTGTATGAAGTGCAATTAAAGCAAAACTTTTTTTATAAAAATTAGAGCCGATTATTATAAAGGGATAAATTATTAGGAAGCCGATTATTGCGGATATATATGATTTGAATTCAAAAAACTTAGGAAAAAAGATAAGGACGATCGCTACCCCAAAAAAAATTCCTGAAATTTCTATAACAAACCCCGTGAAAAATTTATGGAATATAGATTTATCTTTTAAAATCTTTCCGGTTTTATATATAGCTATAAAAAATAATATACCGCCTATCGAATTAAATATATCGCTAAAATAGGGTATTACCCCCAGAAAGATTAATATGCTTCCCGTAACTCCCAAAACCTTTAATGTTTTTAATGAATCCATAGAAATTATACAAAAACGTGTTTGCGCTCAATCAAATCTTCTTTAAAGTTTATATATTAACGTGATATAGTGAATCTTTTATTGAGAATAATCTTGCCATACGTCGCTGTTGTTTGTCAAGTCAGTATAAAAATTTCCTATTCTTGCAGGGCCTTAATTTGATATATTCTTTTGCGTTATGCAGATATATGAGGATTAAAGAATATTCTATCATATGAATATACTTGTATACTAATATTCAGGTAAAATAAAGGTTTTTATAATAAATATATGTTTTATTTTTATAATTTTTTAATAATAAATTTTTATATTGACATACATAATCGTAATATGTTAAATTTTAATTAAATTAGACTAAACGGTTTACATTTTAGGTGCAGATAAAAATTTTGTAATCACATTTAAATAAGGGGCGGATAGATGAAAAAAATTAAATGGAAAAAAGTTTTTTTATTTGCGTTGGTAGTGCCTTTTATTTTCGGCGCGGTTATTTTCAGCAGGTTATGGATGAGCAACTCCGTCAAATCACACGTCGCGGTCAGCCGTAAAGCCCGGTCTAAAAGTCTTTCGTTGGGTCTTATTTCCGGCAAAGTTCTAAAGGGTTTTAAGTCTCCCGTTGCCAACGCTTGCGGACTTGCACCCTCAAGCTGCGTTGAATGCCATAGCGGGGGCATAGCGGAAAAGGATCTCGGGCCGATACACCATGTTCATCGTCCGGTGCGCAATATAAGTTGTATTACCTGTCATAAAGGGAATCATTTTGCAATCGCGAAAGGTATGGCGCATACTAATTTAATAACCGATCCCCTTAAGACACCTAAGTTCTCGTGCGAAGCATGTCATGCCTCCGATCTTTCGCAAATAGTTAAAAAAGCTGAATCTGAAGAAAAGGCGTTTTACGCGGCGCATCCAAATGCCCCGAAACTTAAGGGTTGATTAGATGTTTTTTGATAAATATTGCAATGTACGTTAAAGATATTGATGATTAAAATCTAAGGGAGGGTTTTGTCGTGTCAAATAATAGTTCTTGCAGTGTTGGGGCCATGCAGTCTCCTAAAATTAAAAAGTTTCCGGTGGGCTTAATAACATTATTGGTTTTAAGCATAATCGGTTCGGTAATAATGTATGACGTTCATCATGTGTTTATATATCTTCTCGCTTATTACTGGTTTGGGTTAATATTCGGATTATTTCTTCAATACGGCCATTTTTGCATGGCGTCCGCCGTTCGAGACATATTCGCCGTTAAGGTCGTGAGAGTTGCTGCGGGGCTGATGATCGCCATAATAGTTTACGGTATCATTTCGGCAATAGTTACGGGATTTAATTTCCTTACTTTTTCGCCTAATCCATTCGCCGTCAGCGAATTAATCGGTGGGGCGATATTCGGGTTCGGTATTGTTTTTGCCGGGGGTTGTTCATCCGGTACGCTGTACAAGTCGGGAGAAGGGAACATGGCTTCGTGGATAGTCCTTTTCAATTTGGCATTGTCGCAGATCGTGTTTGCGGCAACCAGTTTCGGTTTTTTGAATTATTTTATTCCTAAAGCATGGAAGGTAGCCGCTATTCATCAGGGAATACCTAAGGAATATTTACACACGTGGTACGATTATTTTATGGCCGGTTATGTTTTTACGCATAAAGGCTATACGATAGCGGATCTGCTCAATTTTCACAATATATGGGCAAACGTTTTTATCAGCAATACTTTTATTAACGTTTTTATCCCGTGTGTAATCGTTCTTATCGTAATATATTATTTGTATCATAGAAAACATTATATACACGAGAATAAATTTACGTCAAAAAAAATAGGATTTAAGAATGAGTTGAAAGGAATGTGGTCAATGCTCGTACAGGCTAAAAAGACCGTGTACGGTGGTATCGGTCTCGGGGTTTTTGCGGGACTCAATATGTTTGTACTGAGCGATCTTCGCAAAGTATATCATTTTGTAAATTTCGGACAGGTACTTGAGAGATTAGGCTATACCCATGGAATAGCACTTCAAGGCGTGTTTGACCCGGGTTACTGGTATATTGCAACTCAGGAGGCTCAAGGATTGGCATGGATATTTCAAAAATTGGGATGGAATTTAATGAATAACATGACCTTCGGTTTTGTAAACGGAATCCCTAACCCCTTGCTTAACCCGCCCCTGTTAATGTCTTTCGGAACGATTATTGGTGCGGCCATTATGGCGATTTCCTTTAAAGAATTTAGCTGGAAAATTCCAAATCTCGAAACAATAGCTTTTGCAACATTCGGCGGTTGGTTTATGGGCATCGGCGTGAGAATCGGATTAGGATGCAATATCGGAGCATTCTTTGTTCCCGTTGTCAATGGAGACCCAAGCGGCTGGCTTTATTTTGTCGGCATGATAATAGGAAGTTATTTTGCGGTTAAAACAATCGGTAAATGGATTAATTATAAGAGTGCCAAAGAGCTGAAGGGATTAGATAATATATAAGGTTTTATGTAATTATGCAACGGTGAGATAAAAATTATGAGCGAGGTCTTACGAAAACAATCCGAATATATTTACGTGCTTGATTGCAGAAAGATGAGCGAAAAAAGAACGCAGGTATATGTTAAAAATGCGATAGGTAAACTCAAGGGCGGATTTCATTTAAAGGTAATGGTAAAAGGCTCGTCGTGCGGCGAGTGTTTCGGCATTACGGGATTGTGCGAAGTCGAAAAAAAATGTGAATTAATAGGCGTTACCGACGAGAAAGGAGTGTATACATACGAGATTCTCAAGGAATAAAACTAAATTAAAAAAGGGGGCTATAAAACATCATGGCGGTAAAATTCGAAAAAATAGACGATAACAACTATGTGTTGGATGTTACGGGTTATGTTTGTCCCGTTCCTCAAATGTATGCTAAAAAGGTTTTAGAAAAGATAAATAAGGGCGATCATGTAAATATTAAAATAAGCAATCCCTCCTCTCACGAGAGCATACTGCAGATGTGCAAAAACGAAGACCATTCCGTTGCGAATGAAATATTGGAGAAGGGTATTTATATTATTGAGATCGTGAAATGAAGATATCACGAATTTTGCATCATAATATAGAGAGGGGGGTTTCATATGCACATCGGCATAGTAATAACCGACGATAGATATATGAATAACGCGATAAACTTATTAAGAACAGCATCTTTAAAGGGTTTTGAGACTGAATGTTTTTTGACGGATAGGGGTATTCTGTTGCTGAACTCTGCGAATTTTACCGATTTAACGGATCAGATCGGTTGCAAGGTCTCAGTTTGCGAATACTCTATTGATAGGTTGGGGGAAACTAAAAATATTGAAAAATTTAAAGATAAGACGGTTATAGGCGGACAATATCAGGATGCCGAATTGGTTAACCGCTCCGATAAGATAATCGTATTCTAAATTCATATAATTATACGATAAAACAAGGATAAATTATGGAAAATAAAGAGCCGAAACATATATTGGTAATATCGCAATTTAAAAAGTATGAAGGGTTGAGAATGGCGAACGGTTTAATGTTATTGGACGACAAAGTAAGGGTCGTTGTTGTCGGTGATTTGGAAAAAAACGAAAATATAAATATTCAACTTGAGACTATTGAGTTCTGTGAAATCCCGCTGCAGTACGTAAATCCCGATAGTGATTCTGATTTGAATAATTTAACCGATGAAGTACAAAATGCGGATGTGGTGTATATATTATGAATAAAAAATTTTTGTTTCTATACGTTGATAGCTCGGAGATTGAGAGGGATAATATCATGCATAAGGTAGCCGAAAATTTGAAAAAAAGAGGCTTGAAAGTTAAAGAGATTATGAAAAATAATGACGAAAGTATGATTTTAGATGAGATTTTATGGAGCGACGTTCCTATCGTCGTTAAGGGTTTATGAGAGCGTTAACGTAAGTAATTAAACTTAATTTTTAATTTAGGAGAAAAGTGCCATGAAAAAGTTAAAAATTTTAATAATTGCCTTTGCGGTGATGTTTTTATGGGTGGGTAGCATTTACGCCCTTAATGTTCCGAAGAATCATTTGGTTTCGCCGCACTGGGTTTATAACCATATAAATAATAAGAATATGGTTATAGTAGATATAAGGGCTCCAAAAGCCTATGCATCAGGACATATCCCCGGGGCGGTAGACATACCGTTTCCTTCTATAATGCAGGATTATGTCGGCATTAAGGTTCTCGGAAACATTGCAAGTCCGCAAAGAATGGCCGATATTTATAGGCATGCCGGTATAACCGACCGCAGTATAATCGTTTTCACCGGGGGCGGCTTATCCGAATTTCCGCTCGGTTACAGCAGTGAAACCAGGGCGCTATGGACGGCGTGGTTTTACGGATTAAGAAACACGGCGATATTAAACGGCGGATTAGCAAGGTGGATGCACGACAAGCTGCCTATTACCGTTAAACCTTCGCATCCTACGGAAAGTAACTTTAAAATCGCCGATATTAATTTGTATTCGCGTGCTCCGTATCAACGCATATGGAAATATTTAGAGACCCGCGATGCCGTTTTGATAGATGCCCGCCCCTCGGCATGGTATGAGGGGATAGACCATGATAAGAGGTTCGTGAAGCACGGACACATACCCGGGGCAATCAATGTTCCGTTTGAAAAGTTTGAAAGAATGAATAGTGCAGGCTATTATGAGTTTGTAACCCCTGCGGAAGCAAGGGCTGTAATGATAAAAGCGGGAGTAAGTTTTAGAAAGCCGGTAATTACATATTGTAATACGGGATACTGGGCAAGCCTCGACTGGTTTGTGACTAAATTTTTGATCGGGAAAAATGATGTAGCCGACTATAACGGTTCATGGACGCAATATTCCAGGCTCCCCAACGCTCCCATAGTGGATTTACACATACATAATTATAAAAAATAAATAGGAGAGCAAAACCGTATGAAAAAGATTTTTTTGGCCGCATTTTTGTTTTTGGCCGTATTTTTAGGTTTCAATATTAGCGGAGCAAGTGCAAATATGCCTATTAATGCGTGTGCTATGAGCAAAACAAAAAAAACGCGGAATATGAAGAGATTTTTTAGGATGCATTCGTTAAACTTTAGATTTAATTTCTACATATTTCATCCGGGTCCTTTCTGGGTTTACAAAAATGCCAAGGTTTTGAAGTTAACGCCGGTGCAAGTTTTACAGGAGAAGATGATTGCAAAGGAGATGATGAACGATACAAAACAAGGCATCAAGACACTTAAAAAGGCGATACTTGCGTATAGAACCGCGGCTATGCGTAAAAATCCAAGTATAAAAAAATTAATAGGCCGTACCAAAGCAGTAGGGGAGGCGGAAACATATCTCGGATACATAATGATACCCTCCCATATTAAAGCATATAGGTTGCTTGACACATCTCAAAGAATAACGTATTTAAAGCTTGCAAAAATCAAGGCGGCAAAAATGCGGAAAATGATTCATTAAAAAATAAAGGTAAAGAGGGGGGGGATTAACCGACCCCCTCTTTTATCGAAGAGGTATTCTTACCCGTTTTCTCCAGAGTAGATATTTACTGCTCTTATCCCCCTTTAAGGCTTTCAAGAACATGATCCTTATGATTTCAGGCAGCCGTTTCATCTTTAAATATGCCTTGAAGAACCGTGTATAGTGAGATTCCGGTTTAACGGTAATCCATGCCTTTAAATATCTAGAGCCGTTAAGCAATGGATAATCATATATCAGTATACCGGTTTGAAAAGGTTTTAACCGTGTGTCGAAATATTGTTTTTTTAGATTTAAACTTACGCTCCAGCCTATTACGTAATGTTTGGCCGATTTACCTATGATGTTTCCGTTTACTTTCTCCTGCGCTATATTTAAAATAACCTTAGGCGTAGTATATGTGGGAAAATCATGTCCTACCCCGGAATTTGTTACGCTCAAAATCGTATTTACCCTGCCCGAATAAATTTTAACCCTTTTAAGACGTATAGTTATAGCTTTTAATATGAAATCCTTGTTATAAATACTTTTAAAAGCCATTGAACCGTGCGGAGTATGACAAGTCTCGCATGAAATACCCTTTTTTGCATAGATACTCTTTTTCCATTCGTAGTAGGTATTTTCGAATAATTTTCCTTTAAGCCTTCTATTATCCCGAGGAAGTTGATGGCATTTTATGCAAAAGTAAGAACTTAAAAAGGCCTTAGAGGAAACAAATCCCCTGTGGGCAATCTTTCCTTCTTTAATGTATTTTGCTACCGGAGGACCGAATCTGCGGAAGTATCTGACGTGACAGGAAGAGCAGCTAACACTTGAGTCGCCGTTTTCCATCGGTATTTTTAAGGCATTCAACGCTATAACCATTGGCCGCTTTGCAGGATTTTCTTTTCTTTTGCACTCGGTCCTTTATATTCGGCAGGATGCAGCACGTAATATCCGGCAAGCGGCGAATGGCAGCTCAGGCAGCTAAGTACCCACGGTCTCCAGTGTTTTGAGGTCATCTTTTTCAATAAAAGCTGCCCTATTACACCGGCGTCCATTGAATGCGCCATTCTTGATTTTTTCCATTCCGTATATTGCTTATAATGGCACGCCATACAGGAAGAAGATGAAAGAGATTCTTGGATCTTCGGCCGGTTAAGCGGTGTTTTCCCTTCATTGACAGGGGTCTTCCAGTATGCGTCTAGAAATTTATGTGTGTTTTTATTTTCGGAAAGATTTTTTAAATATGAATATTTTTTATTAACCCCCTTAGATTCGGTTTTTGTTTTTGCGCAGGCGGTCAAAACAAAAAAGGAAACAAGCAGAGCCAGAGCTAAAGCTATCGGCAGATATAATTTTTTTCCTTTATACATAAATAAGATAAAAAAATCAGTTGTCGGAAATTGATTTTAAATAGTTTATCATAGAATCGAAACAATTCCTTAATTTTTTTTTATCATGAGATGATTTTGCCGCAAGAATGCATCCCTCCATTGAGGCGACCAAAAAATCGGCTACCTTCTCCGGATTGAAATTAGCATTTAAAATCCCGAGCCTTAATGATTTATCTAAGGCTTTCCTAATATAAGACGACCACATTTTAAGGATGGAATCGGTCTTTTTGGAAAATTCGACATCTACTGAAGAAAATTCTACTATAAGGTTACCCAAAGGGCATCCGGTGGATGAATAATGATTACCTTTTTTATCGTAAGACATATTGATTTTTTTTATTATATTTTTAACCGGATCCTCGCCTTTATGAACATTGCGCCAAACCGTGAGAAACTCCTCTTTTATTATCTCATCGATAATCGCCTTTGCAATATCCCTTTTTGATGCAAAATAGTAGTAGAATGAGCCCTTAGATACGCCTGCTTCATTTAAAATATCGTCTATCGTAGTACCTTTATATCCTTTATTCAATATAAGGAGATAACTTTTTTTTATTATTCTGTTTCTTATGCCGTCGTTATCAGCCATAATCAATATACCAAAATTTAGATGTTCGAAATTTTGCTTTAATCTGATATGATAAAATAATATTTAACTCATTAAGTGTATTAAATCAAACTTTTTTGTTTTTGTAAATATAAATATGTGAATTTTTGTTTGCAACCGCTGTGAACAAAGAGTCTGATAAATGTTACCCTAAACCGATGAAATAGAAATTATCGTTAAGTCTTTTGGGGTCTTATAAAAACGTTAATAGCTTTATTTTACTATAAAATTCAATGAATTTATTACGAAGAGGATCCGGTCCGTTACAATTTTGTTTTTTAGCGGCATGTTTTTTGCAAACATTAAGTATTGTTAAGGAATTATTATACAAAGACATAGGGGAATATCGCTATATTAGAATATTTGAATAGTTTAATATGTATTAAAATAAAATTTTTATAAAAAATGAATAATTTTTCTTGACAATAGCGTTTAATATATGATAATTTTTAACTTAAAGTGCGTGATTTAGAGAGAGGGATATCAATTATCTGAGTCAAAGTTTTTAACTTTTGGAAAAATTTAATTTAATATGGAGGTAAAGATGAGAAAAAATTTTTTAGCGCTGGCATTGTTTGTATTTGCAATTGCCGGTTTTTTAGCATTAGCGGCGACTTCGCCGTCTTTTGCCGCCTCGCAGGCAAATAAGGCGGGGGTCAGCTTTTCACTTAGCGGGCAATATGTCGGCAAACTTCTTTGGGCGCAGAATCAGGCTCAGGTATTTTCTAACAGTCCGAAGAGCGCGAGTCGCAATACCTTTCAGACCCTTCTTCAGAGGGTAAGAATAAACTCAAAGATCAGTTATGACAAGCTTTCCCACGGTATGCCGCTTGCCATGCTTGCCGTTCAATTTGATTTAACCAATGCCTATAACGGAATTACTAACGGTTTAGGGAGTAACGGCTGGTATGCCCTTGGCGGAACGCCTGCACCTCTCGGTTTTAATCATGATTTTAATACATTCGGCTTAAGACTGGCTTATCTTAGGGTTATAACGCCGATAGGCGCTATTATGGTAGGCCGTATGCCCGTCAAATTCGGTCTCGGCATAGCGGTTAACACGGATGCCGACGGCTT
>QIJE01000022.1 GCA_003232385.1 bacterium | reverse complement strand
TTTATAAATTGCCCGATATTGAAAAACTGCCGTCCAAGTGCATTTGCCTTATTTTAAGCCATGTACCTTGTTCGTTGTACTTTGGTTTAGTTCTTTGATCGTATAGATCGGCACAACGTTTACGGCAAGCCGGCTTGTAAAGGTATGACGAAGGGAATGAAATATGACTTTGTTCCTGTGAACGGGCATACTTTCCGGTCATTTGCTTGGCCACCTCTTTTCTTTAAAAAATTACGAGCAATCAGTAAATTTTTTAGTCATAGCAATTATATGGAAACAAACAGCAATAGACTTAAAATTCCTCGGAACTTAGTTCCGTGCCGGTTCGATTCCGCCCCTCTGTACCACAACGAAGAAGCATTTAAGCCATTGACATTAAATTCCAAAGATAGAATTCAGATAAAATTAGAGTCGAAATAGAATAGATATTCGAGATAAAATTTGGTATAATTTTGCTAACCCGATATTATACTCAACTATAAAATTCGTAACGGCATTATAAAGCGGTGGCGAGAAATGACCATTGGGCAATTAGCTAAAACGGTTAATGTTAATATCCAGACCGTCAGGTATTACGAACGCATAGGACTGATTGACAGACCTGATATCAGTGAATCGGGCTATAGAATGTATTCGGAAAGAGCCGTAGATGTTTTGCGTTTTATAAGGCATGCAAAGGATATGGGTTTTTCTCTAAAGCAGATTTCCGAACTTTTTTCATTGAATAACAATGAATACAATACTTGTTCAAACGTGAAGAAATTAGCGGAAGAAAAGGTCTATGATATAAACAAAAAAATTGCTTCATTAGATCTGATGCGCAAAGAGATTTTAAGCCTTATATCGTTATGCGAAGAGAAAAGGGATGATTCAATATGTCCGATTTTAGATGTCTTAGGTTTTGAGGGTCGGCGGTAAGAAGAAGGAATAATATCCTTGAAATTTTGTTTAAAAAGATTAATAATATATAGAATATGATGGAAAATAAACAATATATTGATGTTTTAAATAAAATCGGCAAAATTTTAGAAGATGCTGACGATTTATTGAATAAGTCTAAGGATTTAAATGAATTAGACATTCGGTTTAAGGTTTTTGCCGGTAAAAAAGGGAAACTTACCGAAATTTTACGCAACATTCATTCTTATGTGGAAGAAGAGAAAAAAATTATAGGTTCAAAATCAAACGAGATCAAGAAAAAAATTGAAGAAATATATAAAAATAGAAGGAATGAGCTTGCGGATATAAAACAAAAAAAAGATATCAATACATACAGGGTTGATTTAACCATTCCCGGCAATTATATTGAAAAACCGCATAAACATCCTATTACCGCAGTTCTCGAAGATGTCGTAGATTTTTTTTCATATATGGGTTTCGAAGTTGTCTCCGGTCCGGAAATAGAAACCGCACATTACAACTTCGATGCGCTGAATATTCCGGCGGACCACCCTGCAAGAGACATGTGGGATACGTTTTATCTGTCAAACGGACTTATTCCGAGAACTCACACTTCAAGCGTCCAGGCAAGAATAATGGAAGAAAAATCTCCCCCGTTTAGGGTTATTGCGCCCGGCAGATGTTATAGATATGAGGCGGTAGATGCGACGCATTTGTATATGTTTAACCAGATGGAGGGGCTCTTCGTAGATAAGAACGTAAGATTGACGGATTTAAAGGGGATACTTGAAGAAGCGGTGCGGTATCTCCTAGGAGCAAAAAAAATCAGATTTAGGCCTGCATTTTATCCGTTTGTTGAACCGGGCTTAGATTTAGACATAAAATGTATTTTTTGCGGAGGCAAAGGGTGCAGTATTTGCAAAGATACCGGCTGGATAGAGGTTATTCCTTGCGGCATGGTTCATCCTAATGTCTTTAAGTATGCAGGAATAGACCCGTCGGAGTATAGAGGGTTCGCCTTTGGAATGGGATTTGACAGAATTGTAATGCTAAAATATAACATTAACGACCTCAGGCTGCTCTATCAGGGTAATTTAGATGTTTTGAACCAGTTTTGACCCGGTTGTCTAAAAGTTTCCCCTTAAAAATTCGGATATTTCCCCCGAATAAGAAATAAAAACTATTTCTTTGGCCCTTGAAACCGCAACATAAAACAGTTTAACTTCATCGTCATAAGGGGTATTGATTTTAATATTTTTATTTAAAAATTTAAGGAACGGATGCTTTAACGCTTCGGGTTCATGCATTTTCGGCATAATGCTTTTAAAATGAGGTATATTGCCTTGTATCACGTTTGCTACGAATACTATATCGAATTCCAACCCCTTGCTCCCGTGTATGGTGCCTATAAACCTCCTATTGTCGTATTCTTTATAACTTAGAAAAGCATTGGGGTAGAGCTCTTTAAAAACGAATTTAAAATGATCTACCTCTTTTTGAGTCCTGACCAAGATAGAAACCGATTTTCCCAGATCAAAAAATTTGCCGAACTCATTTAATATAAATCGTACTTCCGAATTTTTATTCTTAAATCTTAGAATTTTAACGGCATTTATATAATCATCTTTAACGGTATTTTTTGGCGGAATTAATTTTTTCGGAAATCTAAAAGCAATATTGTTTAATATAAAATTGCAAAAATTTATAATTTTATAATTAGACCTATAATTATTTTGAAGTACAAAGATTTTTCCGTCCGGGAAAAAGAGGTCGAAAAAAAGGATATTAAAATGGTCTCCGCCGTTAAATCTATATATGGACTGGTCGTCATCTCCCGCGTACATTATATTATCTCTGCCGTAATCTATTTTTTTTATGATATAATCGCTTAAAAAATCAAGGTCCTGATATTCATCCACAAGAATATATTTAAATCTTTTTGCCATGGAATAAGTTATGGTATCGTTTTCAAAAAGTTTTACGACGCAAGCGATTATATCGTCATAAGATATATAAATATTGTTGTCGTCGGTATTATTATAATCAAAATTATTCTCCTTTATTATAGGCATGGAACTAAACCCGGATTCTCTATAAAATTCTCTTATAATAGAGTAAAAAAAACTGTGATACGTGTAAACATTTAAAATCTTTTCTGAAATCAAGCCTTTATCTATTCCGTCGTCTTTTAGTGCGGAAAGAATTCTATTTTTTATTTCTATTACGGCATTATTCGTGAATGTTAAAACTAATATGGAATTAAAAGGGATAAAGTTTAAGAGGTGCAGGAATTTATGAACGATGAGCCTTGTTTTTCCGGAACCCGCCCCGGCAATAGCGAGATGAGCCGAATTTAATTCTTTTAGCGCTAATTCCTGCGTTTTACTAAAAGCCGTGTGGTCCAATTTTTTAATTAGAGGTTTATTATGCCTGCCGACGTTTATATTACCGGTACTGCCGGCAATTGCGCGAAATATTTTAATTCTTTCGATTATAACACCCGGTGAAAAGTAAATATCGCCTACGGTTATGTCTATCAGTACCCCGTTATTATATATAAATTCCTTTCCCGGGTTTGTCACGCTTATGCTATGGGTAATTTTGAGGGCTATTTCAAAATTTTTCTCATCGTAAAATTTAATGATCCCCTTATTGTTCAGCATGGCGTGATTTGTCTCTATATTGAAGCCTAAAGACGCTATCTTTTTTATTAAATTTGATAAGGAAGGGGTATAGCCGTTGTCGTTTATATCGTTAATCATTTTAGCGGCGACTAAAAACCTAAATCTTGTTTTATAAATATCGATTATTAAACATTCCGGAAAGTTACCGTTAAAATCATCATATAAATGAAAAATATCTTTTTTAATGCATAAAACAATTTTGCCGCTTAAAACAAGGCTGCACAAGGCGTTAAAGAGAGCCGCATCCTCCATGCTCGTTATGGAAGTATCTTCCAAAAGGATAATTTTAGACGATAAAAATCTTTCGATATCTTTAAACGGAAAACCGAGTGGAGCGGATATCATGCCGTCTAATTTAAAATACGACTTAAGATTTAAAAACGAGCATATTTTAAAATTTGCTTTTAATTTTTTAAGTCTGTTTGTTAAGTTTTCTTTTTCATTTTCCGATAAAAGTAATATGCCTATAGAATTGGATAGATTAAAATTGAAATTTTTTAAATAAAGATTTATCATAGTAACACGTGCTATTTATTTTCTTATAAATTTGATAGCTAAAAATGACCTTAAAATATAATATAGATAATATAAATATAGGGAAGAACGGAGAATATTTCTACGTTAACGATTATATACCCGCGGGCAAAATATCATTGAAGTATTCTGCCGCCCCGGATGCCGTTAAATATTCGAGATTAATATTACGATATAAAAAAGCGGATAACACGGCAATAACGTTTTTCACGCGGCTGCTAAATAATATTATATATAATTATTTTTATTTTTACGATTTAATTTTACCCGTCCCCTCCAGCAGCTCTTATTTAGATTGTTATCCCAATAATATCGTCTGTTTATATCTATCGGCATTCGGAACCATAAATACTTTAAGGAGTGCAGTAGTTTGCGACAGAGGGCACAAGCCCGGACATATCGCAGGTGTCACGGCAAAGAAAAGGGGTTCGAAGTATCTTTGCGTGAAAGATAAGTATGATTTTAAATCTAAAAACATAATTGTCTTCGACGATATAATTACTACAGGAACAACATTTAATTATATAAGGGAATTGTTGTTAAAGAGAGAGGCAAATTCGGTTATCGGGTTATTTCTTGGAAGGACGCGTTGTGATTTTCTATTCCAACAAGAGGATTTTTGATGGATGATTTGATATGTACCCTCGCGTTAAAAAAGATAAAGGGACTCCAGAATCACCATATATTTTTTTTATTAAAAATATTTAAAAACTCTTGTGAAATTTTTAAGGCCAAGAGATCCGATTTTCTTAAAGCCGGTCTAAAAAATGAATATATAAAAATTTTAACGGATACGAGAATTGTCAGAATGGCATTTTTCGATGCGATAGAGGAAATAGAAGAGGCTTCTAAAAACGGAATTAAAATTACGACATATAACTCCGCTTCATATCCCCCCAATTTAAATTTTATAAAGAATAAACCGTTAGTTTTATATTATAAAGGCGTACTAAAAGAAAATATAAAATTTGCCGTGGCAGTCGTAGGGCAGAGAAAACCCCCCGATTATGCCGAAAACATTGCGCGGAATCTTACGGAGCAGTTGTGTCTATCGGGATTTTCTATAATAAGCGGTCTTGCAACCGGCATTGATGCCGTTGCACATAGGGCTGCATTGAAAAAAAACGGTTACACGATGGCTTATATAGGTTCCGGCTTGCTTGAGCCTATATACCCCCCTGAAAATATCGACCTCTACAATGAAATTATACTGCATAACGGTGCAATAGTTTCCGAATTGCCTCTGCATGAGAAAATCAGCCCTAAGAATTTAGTCGCAAGAGACAGGTTGCAAAGCGGTTCGAGCCTTGGAATATTTGCATTGTCTTCACCGGAAGGAGGCGGAACCATGAAAACCTGCAGTTTTTCTTTAAAACAAAAAAGACCGGTTTTTATTCCGGAATACGATAAAGAGATCATGAACTCCAAGGAAAACCTCGGATTAAAATCTATTATCGGCAACGTGGGAGTTTCTATGCTAAAATTTAATAAAGATTTTTCTTTAGATTTGAAAGACGTTATGGATGAGCTGAGAATAGTTTATGATGATATTTATGAAGAAAAATTAGAAATAGGGAATTCCTTATTGGTGCAGCCGGAATTATTCGATTTAAATTGACCGTTTTTAAAAAGCAAAAGGAGGATTATAAAATTGAAGGTTAGCTTAAATTGGCTCAGGGAGTTTGTCAATTTTAGGATGGAAGAGAAGAAGGTAGCAAATATTTTGAATGGTAAAACGATGGAAGTCAAAAAGATATTGCCGTATTATTTACAAAAAAAGTCGTTTAAAAATATCATCGTCGGGGAAATTAAAGATATAAGCGTCCATCCCTCAAGTGATAAGTTCGGCATCGCAGAGGTTTATTGCGGTGAAACCGTCGGAATCAAAAAAATAGTCTTTACAAAAGCGGGATTGGATATAAAGATTGGCGAAAAACCGATGATAGCGACAAAGGGAGCCATATTTGAAAACGGTTTAAAAATCAGGGACAAAGCAATTTTCGGTATAGTTTCGGAAGCTGCCTTTTGTTCCGAAAAGGACTTAGGTTTGCCTTTGAACATATCGTCCATAGTAAAATTTCCATTAGAAAAGTTAGGTGCGACGGCTTACGATATTTTTGAATTAAACGATACGGTTTTAGAATTTGATTTAGAGCCTAATAGGCCGGATCTATTCGGCATAATGGGGTTTGCATATGAATTATCCGCTATATTGGACAAAGATATTATTTTACCGGAATTATATAACGAAATAGAATTCATCCCGGGTAAGAACTATTCCTCAAAAGAAAATGAATTAACCGTAAATATAGAAAATAAGGGCTTAATCCTTCCTATATAGCCGTTAAAATTTCAGGTATAGAGATCAAAGAATCAGGTATGGATATTAAAAATAGGCTTATAAAGAGCGGAATAAGGCCCGTTAACAATATAGTAGATTTGACCAATATCGTTATGATAGAGACCTCGCAGCCTCTTCACGCATTCGATGCAGGAAAGATAGACGGCAATACAATAAACGCAAGGAGCGCAGCCGACGATGAATCCGTCATTACCTTGGACGGCAAGGAAAGAAAGTTGACGAAAGACGATATAGTAATAGCCGATGGAAATAAGATAGTCGCACTCGCCGGAGTTATGGGAGCCGTTGATAGCGAGATAGATACGAATACGACGACGCTCATCGTAGAGTCGGCTAATTTTAATATGTCGAATATAAGGCGAACGTCAAGGATGCTTTCTATTAGAACGGATGCTTCGACCAGATTCGAGAAAGGGATTAGCCCGTATTTAAGTTTACTTGGGATAAAGAGGTTTCTTTATCTTTTAAGCAAATATGTCGGAGTTCCGACTGTGTCCTGCTATGCGTACGATATTGCAGATGCCGGAAAACCCGATGTATACGAGATAGATTTAAAAGATTTGTGTGATTTTCTCGGCGATACGGCAGTAGCGAGTAAGGCATGCGGCTTTTTGAAGAGACTCGGGATGATAAGCCTGAAAACGTCGAAAGTGAAAACCGGCAATCTATTAAGGTTATCCCGCCTTATTTTAGGAGCGATATATCGGAGAATGTTAATATTTACGAGGATGTTTTTAGAGTTTACGGATACGATAACATAAAATGTTCTATGCCGGTCGGTATCTTGGCCCCTCCGCAAAAAAACATCGGTTACGAAACCTCTAAGCATTTTAGGAATTTGCTGAGATGTGTAGGATTCACGGAAATAGTTACGCCATCATTGGTAGGGAAGCGGGATATTGCACTTTCCGGTACCGGAAAGGGGGTTCTTACGCTTAAAAATCCTGTTTCTGTAGACCGTTCGTTTTTCAGAATAAGTTTGATTCCGGACATTATAAATATATTGTCTCAAAATTCTAAAAAACATAAAAACATTAAGATATTTGAAATCGGAAAGATTTATTTAGACGAACGGCATGATAATGATTATCCGGTTTTAGAGAGGGATGTTTTGTGTGGTGCAATTTGCAGCGGCATTAAATACGGCAAACAGGATACGGAATTTTATTACGGAAAGGGCATAATAGAGTTTTTGTTTAAAGAATCGGGGATTAAGAAAATTACATATTCCAAAGTAAGCGACGATTTTATCTTTGACGAGGACGTATCCTTAGAAGTTTCGATAGGTAAAAACAGGGCAGGTATTTTCGGAGAAATAAAAAAGGGTTTTCTTGAAGAATTTAAATTAGATTACAGGGTTTTTGTATTTAATTTGGATATGGATTACATAAAAGATTTTATATCTCTTAAAAGGTCGTTTGTTCGGCCCGGCAGGTACCCCGAAATAGAACAGGATATTTCGATTATTGTTGATTCAGGTATTGAATATGCAAGCATAGAGAAGTATATAAAAGGGTTTTCCGGTTTAATTAAAAACGTAAAATTGGCAGACGTGTATAGGGGCAAACAAATCAAAGAAGGCAAAATATCGTTTCTTATAAGGTATGATGCAATGAGTCCGAATAGGACGTTGACAATGGAGGAGGTAAATCTGTTGAGGGATAATTTAATAAGAGAGCTTAACGTTCGGTTTGGAGTCACGTTAAGGGATTAAAAAATAATTGCACTTTTAAGAAAAAAAAAATATAATGAAGCATACGTTAATATATAAAAAATTTAAATATATATAAAAATATATGGTAATTAATGGAATTTTCTACGATATAGCAGCTTTTATTATTGTTATAAGCGTTATTGTTCTTATACACGAGTTTGGACATTTCATCGTTGCAAAAAAATTAGGGGTTAAGGTCGAGAAATTTTCTCTCGGCTTCGGTCCAAAAATTTTCAGCAAAAAGGTCGGAGAAACGGAATATATAATTTCTTCTCTTCCGTTAGGCGGGTATGTGAAGCTTATGGGCGAAGACCCGTCCGAAGAGCTGTCGCCGGAGGATGCAAAACGTTCTTACAGCAAACTATCCCCGTATAGAAAATTTTTAATCATTTTTGCCGGACCGTTTTTTAATTTTCTTCTGGCAGCAATAATATTCACGATAATATTTATGTCCGGAAGGCCGGTGTTAAAGCCCGTTATAGGCGGTGTTATGAAGGGTTATCCGTCGATAAAAGCGGGTCTTAAAAAGGGCGATATTGTCACTAGCGTTAACGGAATAAAGGTAAAAACATGGGGTTCGTTGTCGAAATATATCGAAAAATTCGGTGAACATACCTTAACGTTGGGAATTAAAGAAAATAATATAAATAGCGAAATAAGGCTAAAACCTAAATCCATATATGGTTTAAATGTTTACGGACAGAAAACGAAGAGATATATTATAGGAATACGCCCTTCGAGTAAAGCGGTTTTTTACAAGTATGACGGAATATTAAAATCTTTCTATTCCTCCGTTAAAGAGATTTGGTTTATTATTTATATAACCGTAGTAAGCCTTTTTTACCTTATAATAGGCAAACTTCCGGCAAGCGATCTGGGAGGACCGATAATGATAGCACAACTTTCCGGAAGAGCGGCAGGTCTCGGGGTCTCAGATTTCTTTTATTTTATAGCATTCATTAGCGTAAGCATAGGACTCGTAAATCTATTTCCGATTCCTGCCTTAGACGGAGGACACCTGCTGTTCTCTACTATCGAAATGATTAAGAAAAGTCCGCTGAGTGTTAAATTTCAGGAAACGGCCGCTAAGGTCGGTTTTGCACTCTTGATTTTGCTTTTATTATTCGTTTCTTATAATGATATAATTAGGGTAATGAAAACATAATATATGGCTATATTGTCCATAGATAGTTCTAACGGATACTCGAATATCTTAATAACCGACGATGACCTTGATAAGACTTGTGAATCTATTTCGGGTTTTCACGAAAAACATTCCGTGTTAATCTTCAAGCAAATAGATGAAATGACGAAAAAGGCAGGCATTAAATTAAATGATTTAACCGAAATAACAGTAATATTAGGTCCCGGTTCTTATACGGGAATCAGGGTTTCTCTTACTATTGCCAAAACGCTGTCTTACTGCTTGGGGATAAATATAGTGGGCGTAAGCGGTTTATTTATTTGTGCGTACTCGCTATTGAAAAGCGGATTGGATTTAAAGGATATCGTTACCGTAAAAGATGCAATGCGAAATGATTACTATGTATCGTCTTATGTTTTGGAAAAGGGATGTATTATCCCGAGTCTTAAAGCAAGCCTGTTTGATTTATCCGAGCTTAAGTCGTTTATCGACGGCATAGATAATTCGCCGACAATCGTATATGGTTATAATAGGAAAGATGATTATGAAAGGTTTACGTCACGACTTGAGAGAGGGGGAACAATCACCCCTTTTGATTTAAAAAAAACAACCGGTTTTGCGTCTATGTATGCCATGGAGAGCGGTATAAAAAACGGGTCTAAATATACCGAAGAGATTTCTCCATATTATATATACGGCGATGGACCGTTCTAAATATAATTATAACGACCCGATTTTTATCGTATTAGGAGGTTTTGTTTATGCAATTCTTAGATGAGGCGGAAAAAAAGGCGGCGGAATCCCTTATTGTCGCAAATGAAGATTTTAAAAAGGTGTATTATGAACACATAGAGATAGAAAAACGGTTAAGCAAGTATACTACTAAGCCCTTTTTAACTCCGGAGGAGCAAAAAGTTATAAAAGAGCTTAAATTAAAAAAACTTAACGGGAATGATATTATGAAAAGAATCATAAAAGAAAAGATAGAGAGCTGAAAGAATAAAATATAAAATGACTAAATTACGGGGATGATTTTATGAAAAGTGATAATATAAAACAAGGAGTAGATAGGACACCCCACAGGTCGCTACTCTACGCCACGGGCATAGCAAAAGGCGAGATGAAAAAACCCTTTATAGGCATAGCGTCCAGTTTTACGGATTTAATACCGGGACATGTCGGCATTAGAGACTTGGAAAGGGCTGCGGAAAACGGTGTATATAGCAACGGAGGGCATCCTTTCGTTTTTGGTATTCCGGGAATTTGTGACGGAATAGCCATGGGACATGTCGGAATGCACTATTCTCTTCCGTCTCGGGAACTCATAGCGGATATTATAGAAACCATAGCCGAAGCGCATTGTCTCGACGGTATAATTTTTTTGACTAATTGCGATAAAATTACCCCCGGTATGCTTATGGCTTCATTGCGTCTCAATATACCTTCTATAGTAGTTACGGCAGGGCCGATGCTTTCCGGTCGTTATCACGACTCAAAGCTTTCTTTCGTGAGGGATACGTTTGAAGCCGTTGCAAAATTTAAGATAAACGATATAACGGAAAAGGAATTAAACGACTTGGAAATGTGCGCATGTCCCGGTCAGGGGTCATGTCAGGGTTTATATACTGCAAATACCATGGCATGTTTAACCGAGGCTATGGGAATGTCTCTGCCGGGTGCCGGCACCGCCATCGCCGGTTCGGCGGCAAAGAAGCGTATCGCCTTCGAAAGCGGAGCCAAGATCGTTGATCTTATTAAAGAAAATATATGCCCCAGGGATATAATAACGCTTGATACCTTGAAAAACGCTATAGCGGCAGACATGGCTCTCGGCGGTTCGTCAAATTCGGTTTTACATCTATTGGCTATTGCGAACGAAGCAGGGATAAAATTGAGCCTAAAGCTTTTTGACGATATTTCTAAAAAAACACCTCAGCTTACAAGTTTGAGGCCGGTGGGAGAGCATTTTCTTGAAGATTTAGATTTTGCCGGCGGGATACCGTCTCTGTTCTACGAGCTAAGAACCCTTATTAATCTTGAATCTGTGACCGTATCGGGTAAATCTGCCGGAGAAATAATATCCGGCGTTGATTACGTGAATAATGAAGTCATCCGCAAGATAGACAATCCATATAGAAAGGAAGGAGGAATTGCCGTTCTTTTCGGCAATTTAGCCCCCAACGGCGCAATCATTAAGGCAAGTGGCGTCAGTCTGTCCATGATGAAGTTTACCGGAACGGCGGTAGTGTTCGATAGTGAAGAATCTGCGATGGAAAATATATCTATGGGCAATATAAAGGCGGGGGACGTTGTCGTAATAAGATATGAAGGCCCTAAGGGGGGTCCCGGAATGAGAGAAATGCTTGCGCCTACCTCTATGATAGTGGGGATGGGTTTGGGAGATAAAGTTGCGCTTATAACCGACGGGCGTTTTTCCGGCGGAACGCGCGGGCCGTGTATCGGGCACGTGTCGCCGGAGGCTCAGGAAGGCGGACCGATTGCCCTTATTGAAAACGGCGACAAAATAGAAATAGACGTAATTAATAGAAAGCTGAATTTACTCGTCTCGGACGAAGAACTCAATGGGCGAAGGGCAGAAATATCGGAAAAACCCAAAAAAATAGATTATGGCTATCTTTCCAGGTATGCCGATGTTGTTTCCTCTGCAGATGAGGGGGCAATCGTCAACAGAAGGATTAAAAAATGAATCATAGTACAAAAAAAGAGTTGATGACCGGCTCAAGAATAATCATAGAAAGCCTCATAAGGGAGGGCGTGGATACTATATTCGGTTATCCCGGCGGTGCAGTTCTAAATATATATGACGAGCTTTTGAATTATGAGGATAAGTTGAAGCATATTCTTGTCAGGCATGAACAGGGGGCTGCTCATGCCGCCGACGGTTATGCGAGGGCGTCCGGCAAGCCGGGGGTTGTCCTTGTAACATCCGGTCCGGGTGCTACCAATACAATAACGGGTATTGCTACCGCCAATATGGATTCGGTGCCCATGATTATAATTACAGGGCAGGTACCGACTAATTTAATAGGCAATGATGCGTTTCAGGAAGCAGATACCGTGGGCATAACAAGGCCTTGCACCAAACATAACTACCTGTTGAGGGATATAAAGGATATTGCCAAAACAATTAAAGAGGCGTTTTATATCGCATCTACGGGCAGGCCGGGACCGGTATTGATAGACATTCCGAAAGACATTACGTCTAACGTTTATGAGTTTGATTATCCCGAAACGGTTGAACTAAAGGGATATAGCCCTACTTACTTCGGCCATCATATTCAGATTCTAAAGCTCGTGGAAGAAATTTTGAAAGCGAAGAAGCCCTTGCTTTATATAGGCGGAGGCGTTATCAGCTCCAATGCCGCTGATGAACTTAAAGAATTTGCGGAATTGCTTGATTTACCGATTACATCTACGCTTATGGGGCTTGGCGGCTTTCCCTCGAATCATGCCTTATTTTTCGGCATGCTCGGCATGCACGGTACTTATGCCGCAAATATGGCGATATCCGATGCTGATTTTATAGTAGCCATAGGTGCCAGATTTGATGATAGGGTTACCGGTAAAGTAGAAGAATTCGGTAAAAACGCGAAATTTGCCCATATAGATATTGACCCTTCTTCTATAGGCAAAAACGTAAAAATAGATATTCCGGTTGTAGGCGATGTTAAGTCTGTTTTAAGCAGTCTGCTTGAGGCTTTAAGTGGCAAAACGGAAAAAATTTCATCCGGTCGTTACGATAGGCTGGGATGGCTTGAAAAAATAAACGAATGGAAATATGAGCACCCTCTTTTGTATAAGATGAGCGATACGATTAAACCGCAATATGTTATAGAGAAGATATACGAGCTTACCGGCGGAGATGCCGTAATAGCCACTGAAGTCGGTCAAAACCAGATGTGGACCGCCCAGTTTTATAAATTCAAATACCCCAGAACGTTGTTGACCTCAGGCGGGCTCGGTACGATGGGTTACGGGTTCCCGGCTGCAATAGGCGCACAGATCGCATGTCCGGATAAGGTAGTTTTTGATATTGCCGGAGACGGCAGTATCCAGATGAACATTCAGGAATTGGCAACGGCGGTGCAGTACAATCTGCCCGTCAAGATAGCAATAATTAATAATAATTTTTTGGGTATGATAAGGCAGTGGCAGGAGTTGTTCTATCATAAAAGATATTCGTCTTCCGAGATGAACGTCAACCCCGATTTTGTCAAGCTTGCTGAGGCTTACGGCGCAGTCGGTTTAAGGGCGAAAAATCCCGACGAGGTGGTGCCGGTCATCGAAGAAGCATTGTCTATAAATAGACCTGTTATAATGGATTTCGTTGTAGATAGGGAAGAGGGGGTTTATCCCATGGTTGTTCCCGGTGCTCCAATTACGGGAATGTTGTTAGTGTAAACAAAAAGGTATTTAATCATCTTATTATGGAAAAGACACATATTCTTTCAGTTCTTGTCGAGAATGAATCGGGGGTGTTAACAAGGGTTGCGGGGCTTTTTTCGGCAAGGGGGTTCAATATAGACAGCATTTGCGTAGCAAAAACGCTTGAAAAAAATGAATCTAAAATGATAATCGCTACATCCGGAGACGCCCAAATTTTAGAGCAGATAACGAAGCAACTTAATAGGCTTGTAAATGTTATAAAAGTTCAAGAATTAACCGGAGAAGATTCCGTAACGAGAGAAACCGTTTTAATTAAAATTAATGCGGATGAAACTACTAAAGGCGATATATTTAGAATAAAAGATATATTCGGCGGCCGCATTATAGATATGTCAAGAAATTCATACACGCTTGAGGCTATCGGTTCCGAAGGGAAAATAGAATCGCTTATCGACGTTTTAAGGCCGTTAGGCATAAAGGATATAGTTAAGACAGGAATAATTGCAATACAGCGAGCAAAAAAATCAAACTAATAAATAATTTTATAAGGAGGATTTCTATGAATATTTTTTATGAAAAGGATGCCGATTTAAGGTTAATTCAATCTAAAACAGTGGCGATTATAGGATATGGATCTCAGGGGCATGCCCATGCTTTAAACTTAAAAGACTCCGGAGTGCATGTTATTATAGGTTTAAGACCTACCGGGAATTCTTTTGCAAAGGCCAAGAATGCCGGTTTTGAAGTGTATCCGGTTGCCGAGGCAGCAGATAAGGCCGATATCATTATGATATTACTTCCGGACGAAATTCATGGTAAGATTTATAAACAAGATATCGAACACAGCTTAAAGGCAGGCAAATATCTCGTCTTTGCTCACGGCTTCAGTATTCATTTCGGACAGATAATGCCCCCGAAAGACGTGAACGTTTTTATGGTAGCCCCCAAGGGCCCCGGGCATCTCGTGAGGCATGAGTTTGAAAGGGGAGGCGGAGTGCCTGATTTGATTGCAGTCCATAATGATTACTCCGGAAACACGAGGAACGTGGCATTGTCTTATGCTTCCGCAATAGGCGGCGGTAAAGCCGGTATTTTGGAATCTACGTTTAAAGAAGAGACCGAAACGGATCTTTTCGGCGAGCAGGCAATCCTTTGCGGCGGACTTTCAGCTCTTTTAACCGCCGGTTTTGAAACCCTCGTAGAAGCAGGTTATCAGGAGGAAAGCGCTTACTTTGAATGCATTCATGAAATGAAGCTTATAATAGACCTTATATATGAAGGCGGAATAACCAATATGAGATACTCTATAAGTAATACGGCACAATACGGCGATTTAACGAGGGGTCCGAGAATTATTGATGAGAGAGTTAAGCTTGAGATGAAAAAAGTTTTGGAGGAAATAAGGTCGGGAAGGTTTGCCACCGAGTGGATGCTTGAAAACAATGCCGATAAGCCCACATTCAACGCCTTGACTAAAAACGGGGAAGAACACAGGTTGGAAAGGGTCGGTAAGAGGCTGAGATCATTAATGCCTTGGATTACTAAAAATAAAATGGTTGATAAATCTAAAAATTAATAAAGAGGCTCATATTTTTTTAGTATTAAAATAAAAACGGCGGAAAATTCAATAAGCAAAATTTCGGAGACCTTATGGACGTTGGGCAATTTAAGAAGATTAAAATATTCGATACGACTCTTAGGGACGGAGAGCAGTCTCCCGGAGCCAGCATGAACATAAACGAAAAGTTAAATCTTGCGCGTCAGTTGGCGAGGCTTGGCGTTGATGCTATAGAAGCCGGTTTCCCTATGGCATCCGAGGGCGATTTCGAGGCGGTAAAGGCGATAGCCCAAGAGATTAAAGGCGTGGAGATCGTCGGACTTGCCAGGGCAAACGAAAAAGATATATATAGGGCGTATTCTGCCGTAAAATATGCCGAAAGGCCGGCAATTCATACATTCATCGCAACATCGGATTTGCACCTTAAATATAAACTCAATATGACTCGGGATGAATTGTACGAAAGAGCCGTTAGTATGGTTAGGTATGCCAGGTCGTTTACCGAAAGCGTAGAATTTTCCGCCGAAGACGCCTCAAGGAGCAATTTGGATTTTTTATGCAAGGTAATAGACGGAGTAATAGAAGCGGGGGCGACCACCGTGAATATTCCGGATACGGTCGGATATACCACTCCTTTTGAATTTTTTAATTTTATAAATAAATTAAAGGAAGGCGTAGCAGGCATTAAAGATATTACTTTGAGCGTTCACTGCCACAACGATTTAGGGCTTGCCGTAGCAAATTCTTTGTCGGCGATTTTAGCAGGGGCGGCACAGGTCGAGTGTACCGTTAACGGCATAGGGGAAAGGGCCGGCAATGCGGCACTGGAAGAGATAGTAATGGCTTTGAATGTGAGAAAAGATATATATCATGCAGTTACGGGTATCAATGCGATGGAAATATACAGGTCTTCTCAGCTTTTGACGCATATAACGGGCATATCCGTTCAGCCCAATAAGGCAATAGTAGGCAAAAACGCCTTTGCTCATGAAGCGGGTATTCATCAGGACGGTATCTTAAAGGAAAAGACTACATATGAGATTATGACCCCGGAACACGTTGGGAGGCAATCGAATGAATTAGTTCTGGGAAAACATTCGGGGAAGCACGCCTTTAAGGAAAAAATCGTGTCTTTAGGTTATTTGTTGAGCGACGACGAGATAGAGGGTGCCTTTGTCAAATTTAAATTGCTGGCGGATAAGAAAAAGGATATTTACGACGAAGACATAGATTCGCTTGTTGCCAAATCTCATCCTTTGGAAAAATATGAACTTAAATACGTAAATGTAGTTTGTGGCGACACGGTTGCCCCGCTTTCTATGGTTAAAGTAATGATAGGCGATGAATTAAAGCACAGTTCTTCGTGCGGAAACGGTCCCGTCGACGCCACTATAAACGCGGTGGAGATAATAGTTAATTCTAAAGCAAAGGTCATAGCCTACGAGGTTAAATCCATAAGAGGGACCACCGAGGCGCAGGGTGATGTTTCCGTTACCGTAGAACAAAACGGAGTTCATATAACGGGAAGAAGCGCCCATACGGATATCGTGGTTGCCAGCGCGAGGGCATACGTTAACGCTTTAAATAAGCTTTATGTTTATAATAATGTTAAAAAGCAGGTCTGCAGTTTGGAAATTCGTTCATAATATAATTATCGGAAACTAAACTTAAAATAAGAAAATAATTAAGATTGAGGACAACGAAAATGGGAAGACCCTTGACTATAACCGAAAAAATAATTCTTGACCATGTAAATAACAGAGCAATTTCTCCCGGTGATATAGTAAATGCGAGAGTAGATATTGCACTCGGCAATGATATTACCGCTCCTATTGCCATAAAAGAGTTTGAGTCTATAGGAATAAACAAAGTTTTTGATAGAGAAAAAATAGCACTCGTTCCGGACCATTTTGTTCCCAATAAGGACATTTTGAGTGCTAAACAGGCTAAAATACTTAGAGAATTTGCAAAAAAGTATGATATTAAATATTATTTCGAATGTGGAGAGGCAGGGATCGAACACGCGCTTTTGCCCGAAAAAGGAATCGTTTTGCCCGGAGACCTTGTCATAGGGGCGGATTCTCATACGTGCACATATGGAGCGTTGGGCGGGTTTGCTACAGGGGTAGGCTCTACCGATTTAGCATACACTCTTGCTTTCGGAGAATTGTGGCTTAAGGTTCCGGAGTCTATTAAAGTGGTTTTTGAAGGAAAACCTAAGAAATGGGTTTCAGGCAAAGATTTAGTGCTGTATTTAATAGGAAAGATAGGCGTAGAAGGGGCGAACTATATGGCGTTGGAGTTTTCAGGCAGTACCTTTAAACATCTGGGAATGTCCGATAGGTTCACTATATCCAATATGGCGATAGAAGCGGGGGCGAAAAGCGGAATATTTGAGCCGGACGAAATTACGGAAGCCTATGTCAAAGATAGGGCCGGACGAAATTATACCTTTTATAAAAGTGATGACGGGGCCGAATACTCAAGGGTTTTAAATTTTGATTCCGGTGAAATAAACCCGCAGGTTGCTTTTCCGCATCTTCCGGAGAATAGTATGGATATTAGTGAGGCTTCTGCTAAAAATATCACAATAGACCAGTCTGTTATAGGTTCTTGCACTAACGGAAGGATAGAAGATTTGAGGATAGCCGCTCAGATTTTAAAAGGGAAAAAGATAGCTAAATACACAAGGCTTATCGTGCTTCCGGCAACTCCGGCAATATATAAAATGGCGGAAAAAGAGGGTTTGATAGACATATTTATGGATGCGGGTGCCGTATTCAGTACGCCGACCTGCGGACCTTGTCTCGGAGGCTATATGGGAATATTGGCCGACGGTGAAAGGGCTATTTCTTCTACGAACAGAAATTTCAAGGGAAGGATGGGAGACGTAACCAGCGAGGTATACCTTGCTAACCCTGCTGTTTGCGCTGCATCGGCGATACTTGGCAAGATTGCCGGTCCGGACGACGTAATATAATTAAATATAAATTTACAATTTTTTAAAGAGGCGGTTATTTTATGGTATTTAGCGGAAAAGTTTTTAAGTTTGGAGATAATATAGATACGGATGCAATAATACCGGCAAGATACTTAAACGATTCAAACGACGAGAATCTCAGGATACATTGTATGGAGGATGCGGACGGGATGTTTTCTTCAAGGGTATCGGAGGGTGATTGTATCGTTGCGGGTAATAATTTCGGATGCGGTTCTTCAAGGGAACATGCCCCGAGGGCGATTAAGGCTTGCGGCGTTTCCGTAGTTATTGCCAAAAGTTTTGCGAGGATTTTTTATAGGAATTCTTTTAATATAGGCTTGTTTATTTTGGAGGCAGATACGGATGGCATAAATGACGGGGATGTTATCGAAATAAATACGGATACCGGAGAAATCAAAAATAAGACCGAAAACAGTATAATAAAATCGAAGCCCATTCCCAAGTTTATGTCCGAGCTTGTCAATGCAGGCGGCTTAATTGCGTATGCCAAAAAAAAGATTAAGGGGGGCAAAGCATGATAAAACTTGCGCTTTTCGCGGGTGACGGTATTGGTACGGAGGTGGCGGCCGAAGCCGTTAACGTTTTAAAGTTTTTATTTAATTTAAATTCCATTCGATATGAAATAGAAGAAGATCTAGTCGGCGGGGCTTCTTACGACGAATATAAGAAACCTATAACCGAAAAAGCCCTTAAACTCGCTAAGGATGCGGATGCCGTTGTTTTTGGAGCGGTAGGAGGATACAAGTGGGAATCTTTGCCGATTGAACTTAGGCCGGAAAAGGCACTCCTTACGTTAAGATATGATCTCGGGCTTTATGCAAATTTGAGACCCGCAAAGGTTTATAGTGAACTTATAGATGCGTCTCCTTTAAAAAAAGACATTGTAGACGGAACCGATATGATAATTATAAGAGAACTTACCGGCGGAATATATTTTGGACAACCCAGGGGTATTTCTGACCTCGGAGACGGACAAAGAAAGGGTGTTAATACCTTAACATATACGACGAAAGAAATAACGAGAATTGCCAAAATAGCATTCGAAATAGCAGAAAAAAGGAAAAAAAAGGTTTTATCGGTAGATAAGGCGAATGTTTTGGAATCTACGGAATTATGGAGGGAGGTAGTCGCAGACACGGCAAAAAATTACCCCGATGTTGAGCTTTTAAATATGTATGTGGATAACTGTTCGATGCAGCTTATAAGGCAGCCTAAATCCTTTGATGTTATTCTTGCTCCCAATATGTTCGGGGACATATTGAGTGATGAGGCGTCTATGGTTGCGGGTTCCATTGGAATGCTGCCGTCGGCAAGCCTTAACGGTAAAAAGGGAATGTACGAGCCGATACATGGTAGTGCGCCGGATATTGCAGGACAGAATAAGGCTAATCCTATTGCCGCAATTCTATCTGCGGCGATGATGCTTCGCTATAGTTTTGATATGGATAGTCTTGCAGAAAGAATTGAAAATGCGGTAACGGCGGTTATTGGAAAAGGCTATCGAACTCCCGATATATATTCGGATTTAGGCACAGGCGAGACTAAGCTTATCGGCACGAAGGAGATGGGTGCCGCCGTAATAGCTGAATTAAAATTAAAGAGTTAACTTATGAAAAAAGAAAGATATAATATAGCAATTGTCGGAGCAACGGGATTAGTAGGCAGGGAATTCATAGATATACTTGAGCAGAGAAAATTTCCCGTCGGTGAGCTTTACCTTTTTGCCTCATTGAATTCTTTAGGCGATGTCATAAAGTTTAAGGGTGAAGATTATATGGTAGACGCCCTTAAAGAAGATTCTTTTAGGGGGAAAAAGATAGATATAGTCTTATCCAGCCCGGGGGCATCCGTGAGCTTGAAGTTTTCACCGCTTGCCGCTATGGAGGGCGCCGTAGTTATAGATAACACCTCTTGTTTTAGGATGGACGAAGATGTTCCGTTGGTAGTGCCGGAGGTTAATCAAGATGATATAAAATATTACGGTAAAAAAAATATAATAGCAAATCCGAATTGCTCCACTATCCAGATGGTTGTTCCGCTCAAGCCCATTCATGATAAATACAACATAAAAAGAGTAGTTGTTTCTACGTATCAATCGGTATCAGGCGCAGGTAAAGAGGCCATGGACGAGCTGTTTTATCAGACGACCGATATCGTAAACGTAAGGGGGGATATATGCCCGAAAAAGTTTCCCATTCAGATTGCTTTTAATTGTATTCCGCAGATAGATGTTTTTGGCAATGACGGATACACCAAAGAAGAAATCAAAATGATAAGCGAAACGCAGAAAATAATGCACGATAGCGGCATCGGCATATCTGCTACCACGGTGCGGGTACCGGTATTTTTTTCTCACGGCGAATCGGTTAATATTGAGACCGAAAAAAGTTTCGATATTAAAAATATCAGGACAATGTTATCCAAAGCTAAAGGGATTAAGGTTACGGATAACATACTTAGCGGTAAGCCGGATGAAAGATATCCATATCAGACTATGGCTTCGGGTAAGGATGAGATCTTTGTGGGCAGAATAAGGAGGGATTTTTCCGTAACAAACGGTTTAAACCTCTGGATTGCCGCCGATAATATCAGGAAGGGATCGGCGTTAAATGCAGTGCAGATAGCGGAAATACTTATTCGAAAGTTTTTATAAATGCGTTCTCAATCTAAAAATCATGAGATAGTCAGGAATCTGTCGGTTGTCTCGTTTTTTACTTTAATAAGCAGAGTCTTAGGTTTATTAAGGGATATTTTTATCGCATATTTTTTTGGCGCCGGCGCCGTTACCGATGCCTTTTTCGTTGCATTCAGGATACCCAATCTCTTTAGAAGACTTTTTGGAGAAGGCGGAATTTCCGCATCTTTTATACCGGTTTATTCGGAAAGTCTGTCTAAAGAAAATGAAAGAGAGGCTTCAGACCTTTTTAAAACGGTCTTTACCGCTTTATTTTTTATCCTCTTGTTTCTTTCGCTCGTAGGTTTTTTATTTTCATTCCTGTTCGTGACCATAACCGCTCCCGGTTTTCTACATATACCGGCACAGTTTCAACTTACCGTATTTCTTACCAAAATTATGTTTCCCTATATTTTTTTAATAGGGCTTACAGCCTTTTTCGCGGGGGTTTTGAATGTTCACGGCTCTTATGCCCCCGGGGCGATGTATCCTATTATTTTAAATATTTTATTTATAGTTTCGGCTGTTTTTTTAAGGCCTTTTTTTCATCCGGGAATTTATGCACTGGCGATAGGCGTGATGATAGGGGGTATTTTACAACTTTTATCTCAGATTTATTATATCAAACGAAAAAAAATCAAGCTTGGTTTTAAATTTAACTTTAGAAACAGCGCCGTAAAAACCGTTTTCAAACTTCTTACCCCTTCGCTTTTGGGGATGGCGGTTATACAACTTAACCTATTGTTCGATACGCTTCTTGCATCGTTTTTGTCGCCGGGAAGCATCTCCTTTCTTTACTATGGGGACAGGCTCTATCAGTTTCCGCTCGGTGTTTTTGCCATAGCCTTGCAGACGGCTATCTTTCCTACATTATCAGCGTCGTTTGCGAAAGGAAACATCAGAGAAATAGATAATGCATTTAATTTTTCGGCATCGCTTATGTTCTTTATAATAATTCCCTCGAGTATCGGGCTGATTCTTTTAAGGAGCAGCCTTGTAAGGTTGATTTATATGCACGGTATTTTTAATTCGACCGACGTTCAAAAAACGGCTTCGGTTCTTTTGTTTTTTACGATAGGGTTATGGGCATCTTCGTTGTTAAAGACGGTTATCCCGGTTTTTTATTCCATGAAAGACACAAAAACCCCCGTTAATGCCGCTATATATTCCTTAATACTTAATATTATTCTTGCAGTTATCCTTATGCGGTTTATCGGCGTGGACGGTTTGGCGCTTGCAGCCAGTATTTCGCTAATTTTTAATTACATGTTTCTCCTGAGGAGGCTTCATTCAAAAAAGCGGATAGGTCTCGGGAGCGGTTTTTTTAAGTCTTTTGCAAAAACTATGGCCGCAAGCGCATTTATGGGGATAGCCATCGAGATTATAATAATCGCGTTTAAGAGATCAAACTATGATTCATTAAGTATAGTAGTCGTTTCACTTATTGTTGGTATTACTTCGTATCTTTTTGCTTCGTTTATCGTCAAAAATAATCTTTTAAGATACATTTTGAGAAAATAATCGCTGCATACTTTATATATCGAATTTTGACATTTTTATTTATAATGCTATAATTATTTATATAAGTCTCATATAATACATACGATAAATGAATCGAATAACAATTTGATAACTATCAGCGGTAAGGAGCGTAAAGCGAAAAATAGGCCCGAGAATACTTACTCCCTCATCGAAAAGATTGAGTTGGAAGACCTTGATCTCTTCAACAGATTTTCCGGTACGTCATCTGATATGCTTAATATTATAGAGACTCAGTTTGACGTAAATATTTCAGTAAGGGGGAATGTTCTGCTGATTAAAGGCAGAAAAGAAGGTGTGGGTAATTGTGCCGGATTTATAACCGATCTCATAAAATTGTATGAGGCAAAAGCCGATATTTCCGATAACGAATTGGTGCGGTTAGCAAAGGCTAAGGTAAAAGATCCGAAAGTTGAAATTAATTCTTATATTTATGACCCCATCCTCATAACTCCGAGAAGAAAAATCGTAGCCCCCAGGACGGTAAATCAAAAAAGATATGTCGATGCTATTTATAAAGACGATATAGTTATAGGCATAGGACCTGCCGGAACCGGTAAGACCTATCTATCTATGGCATGCGCCATATCTTTATTTCAAAAACAATTGTTCGATAGAATAATTTTGACCCGTCCGGCGGTTGAAGCCGGTGAAAAATTGGGCTTTCTTCCGGGGGATATTTCGCAGAAGATTAACCCGTATTTAAGACCCCTATACGATGCTCTTTATGAGATGATAGAGTTCGAAAAAGCTATGAAACTTATAGAGACCGACGTTATAGAGGTTGCCCCCATTGCGTTTATGAGGGGCAGAACGCTAAATAACTCTTTCGTAATATTAGATGAAGCGCAGAACGCGACGAACGAGCAGATGAAAATGATGCTCACGAGAATAGGTTCCGGTTCTAAAATTATCGTAAACGGGGATATAACCCAGACCGACTTGCCTTCGGATAAGGAATTGGGGCTTGTTACGGCAAGTGAGATTTTGGCGGATATAAGCGGCATAAAGGTTGTAAATTTTGATAGGACGGACGTATTAAGACATAAACTTGTTCAAAATATAATAAAAGCTTATGAAACGAACAAAATTTCTCGAATTTCTAAAAAATAATACTTTAGAGATTAAAAATAGACATTACCCTCTTTTAGCATTGCTTTTAATATCCGCCGTATTTTTAACATTTTTGCTCTACAACGGGTCGGAATTTGTCAAAAATAAATATAAGGCGGGTGAAATAGCGACAAAGACTATAATAGCTAAAAAAAGTTTTAGATATGTTGATTTGAAAGCAACCGACGCCGTGCTGAAAAGAAAAATTAGAAATAGTCCTGAAGTTTACTTGTATTATCCGGAAGAAAAAATAGCACTCTACAGGAAGGTCAAAAGCGCTTTCGTTCTTGCAAAGTTGTATAAGAAGAGCCACCCGTCCGGCAAGGAAAACGCGAGTATATCTAAAAGCATATTCTCCGATAAGTTAGGTATTAAATTAGACGGCGCCACTCTTAACGAGTTTTATTATTTGAATTATAATAAAAATATTGAGTCGTATGTCTTGCAAATAATGGCCGATATTTATAAAAGAGGGGTATTATCCAAGACGCCCTCTAACGGTAAAAGCATAGAGATTAAAAATGTTATGACTAATAGGCTGAGGTTTGTAGGCGATCCTCAGATATTTTTTACGCTAAAAAAGAAAAGCGGTTTCGTATATTACTATGTCAAAAATAACCTGGGTTTTTTGCCGCTTTATATGCGGAACGATATATACAGATTAGTCTACAACCTCATTGAACCTGACATAGTATATTCCAAGTTTCTTACCCTGAAAAAGATAGAAGATATTAAAAAAGAAAATATGCCCATTTATATCCATATAAAAAGGGGGATTCTTTTAGTTAATTCCGGAGAGCTTATCTCTAAAGCAAAAGCGATTGAATTAAATGCCTATAATGCCAAATTCAGCTTAAAAAACAACATTCCCCTGCTCATAGGCTTATTTTTGCTCATAGTCATGCTGTTGTTGCTTTCTTACCTTTTTCCCTATAAATATATAAGAAAATTTAGAACTTCCTTAAATTTTAAGAATATTGTTTTCGTTGTATCCGTTTTAATAGCCTCCGTTATTATAATTAAAGCCGGGATTATTTTTTCGGGAGCGCTATCTTTATATTTTCCTTTTATCAATGAGAACGATATATATTATCTGATCCCTTTTGCGTTCGGCCCTATGCTTGTCAGGATTATATTGAATTCAGAGGTTTCGGTTGTCTATATAGCACTGTTTTCTATCTTAACCTCGATGATTTTTAAAAACTCTATTTTTTTTATGATATATGCTTTCGGAGGCAGCTTAATAGCCTCTTATGAGGTTTTTGATTTTTCTTCTTGGAGCCGCATGGTTAAGGCCGGAGTTATCACTGGATTTTTGAATAGCTTTATGGTTTTAACATTCGCGCTGATAGGGCTTAATTTTATAAATGTCCAAAATATTTATAGCGTGATATTGGCATTCTTATCGGGGGTCGTCTCTTCAATAATGGTAATCGGCCTCATACCTGTATTCGAGAGAATATTCGGGTTTACGACCGACTTTAAACTCCTTGAACTTTCCGGTTCGAATCATCCGCTTTTAAGGCAATTTTCCGTTGTAGCCCCCGGGACGTATCAGCACTCTATAATGGTAGCCACATTGGCGGAATCAGCCGCCTTGTCGGTAGGAGCCAACCCTCTGTTGACAAGAGTTGCAAGCCTTTATCACGATATAGGCAAAATATTAAAGCCTAATTATTTTATTGAGAATACGGTAAATTTCGACAATCCGCATAACAAGCTTGCCCCGACCATGAGTAGTTTGATCATAGCCTCTCACGTAAAAGATGGCCTGGAACTTGCAAAAAAATATAAATTAGGCGATAAAATTGAAAATATAATTAACGAGCATCACGGAACATCGATGATAGGGGCGTTTTACGAAAAAGCCTTTAAAGAAAACGGGGGAGCAAGCCTTTCCAGGGGCGTGTTCAGGTATGACGGTAGGAAGCCTCAAACCAAGGAAGCAGGTATAATCATGCTGGCGGATTCCGTCGAAGCAACGTCCAGGACAGTAACTAACATTTCCCCATCCAGGTTAGAATCGTTGGTTAGGAAGACCATAAACAGAATATATAACGACGGACAGCTTGATGAATGCGAACTTACGCTAAAAGACCTGCATTCCATAGGGGATGCCTTTGTAAAGGTATTAAATTCCATCTTTCATCAGAGAATTCCGTATGCAGGTAAATCTATAGAGGAAGACGATGATGATGGAAAAGCAGGAGACGCTCCTAATAAATATAACGAATATTCAAAGAAGGTCGGAAATAAGCCAAAAGTTAGTCTACTGTATCGTTAAAAGCTCTCTGAGGCATCTTTTTTGCGGTTCTTATGGTATAGATATAATTTTTTGCTCCCCTTCTCATATTAAAAAATTAAATAAGGATTATCGGAACAGGAATAATATCACGGATATTTTATCTTTCGAGATAAAGGAATACGACAACGATATTTTTTATATAGGCGAAATTTATATTGCCCCTGTAGTTGCCGAAAATAATTTTTTGCGATACAGGCATTTTTGGGAAAAAGCCGACTGGATTTTGAGAGAGAGAAGCGAAGGTTCGCCAAATATCGAGAAAGATGATAAAAGAGGGTTTGAAAAAGAGATCGCATTGTTGATAATTCATGGCATTTTACACCTATTCGGATATGTCCACGATGAAGAACATGAGTTGGATTTAGACGATGAAGATTATAATAAAGAGATGAAAGATATGCAAAAACTTATCTATAGGGATTTGGCCGGGTTATTGGGATGAAACGTGTCCTTGAAAATTAGGTAAGGAAATGATGCCGGAGATAAAGATGCAAAAAAACATGAGTATTCGTTTTGCTTTTACTATTTTTTATGGTATTTGAATTAGCCGTTCTTTATATTTTTATTATGTGATATACTACATTAAACTTAAATTCGGTTGCTTCGTTCTTTGCTTTAATTCATATTTTGTTTATTGCTCTATCCGAAATAAATAGCGGCCGCATAAAAATTATATAAAACATATGGAAGACAAGAAGAACGGTATTGAATACGAGAAATGTTTCGATTTTAAGGGATTAATCGAAATAGTAAAAAAATTACGTTCCGAAAACGGTTGTCCGTGGGATAAGAAACAGACGGAAGAGACCTTGAAACCTTACATAATAGAAGAAGCTTATGAGGTCGTAGATGCGATAAGTTCGGGTGATACGGCAGAAATTAAGGAAGAGCTTGGAGATTTACTCCTTCAAGTCATTTTTTTATCCGTCGTGTTCGAAGAAAAAAAGGAGTTTTCCATAGGTGACGTTATAAACACAGTAAATAAAAAATTAGTAAGAAGGCATCCTCATGTTTTCGATAAAGATTTTTCGCTAAAAGAGGGAGAATGCCTTGAGGACGTCATTCTTAAAAATTGGGAAAGAATCAAGGGAGAGGAAAAGGAAGAGAAGCGGAAAAACACGCATGATTCCGACATAAAACCGTCGGTTCATATATCCGAGAGCATGCCTGCCCTCCATAGGGCATATATGGTGCAGGAAAAAGCCGAGAGATTAGGTTTTGATTTTGAGAACGTGAGCGGTGCAATAAGCAAGGTTTACGAAGAGATTTCGGAACTTAAAAAAGAATTATATACGCAAGAGGGCGGTTTAAGGAGCGATGAAGAATTAAACAGGAATAAGATCAAGGAAGAATATGGAGATATCTTATTTTCCATAGTAAACGCGGGAAGATTTTTAGATATACATCCTTGCGGAGCGTTAAACGAATCGTCTGATAAATTCATAAAAAGATTCGGTTACATGGAAAAAAACGCGTCATCGTCTATTTCCGAACTTGACGCCAAAAGTCTCGACGGTTTGTGGGAGGAATCAAAAAAGGCGCTATAATGACAAAAATTCCAAGAACCGAACTGCTTAATGCGGCATTAGCTTGTTTGTCCGGTTTATCTATTGCTTTCTTATTTCCCAGTTTCAATTTTGAATTTCTTGCATGGTTTTCCTTAATACCCCTTTTATACGCAATAAATAAATCAAAAAGTTTTAAAGAATCTTTACTCTACGGCTTTATAGCCGGTATAGTATCGTACGCGGTTATTCTATACTGGATAGTTTATACCGTCCATGTATTCGGCAACCTTCCATATTATATTGCCGTTTTTGCTCTCCTGCTTCTTTCTTCTTACCTATCCGTTTATATTGCTTTATTTGCCGGTTTTACAAAAATTATACTTAACAATTATAAAAGATTAGGCATAATTTTAATTCCGTCATGCTGGGTTTTTTTTGAGTTTTTAAAATCACGTCTTTTAACCGGATTCCCTTGGGAAAATTTAGGTTTTTCCCAGTATTTAAATCTCCCTTTTATTCAAATTTCCAATATTACGGGGGTATTCGGGTTATCTTTTATCATAGTTCTTATAAATTATTCCATATTTCGTTTCATTTTTTTAAAAAATAAAATTTCAAAGCGGCAGGCTTTAATAGAACTGTTTTTTGTTTTGTTTGTTTTTGTTTCGGCAGTGTCCTACGGATATTATAATATTTATAGCGTAAATAAATCGTTAAAAGAAAAAACTCCGTTAAGGGTCGCATTGATTCAGGGTAATATAGGGATGTTCCGGAAATGGAAGATTACAAAAAAAAGAACTACCCGCATTTATTTGAATTTGACTAAAAAATCGTTAAAATATAAGCCCTTTATAGCAATATGGCCGGAAACGGCCCTTCCCTATATTATATCTATTCATCCTCACTACTGGAACAAGGTTATGCACTTTGCGGAAAAAAACGGGATAGATTTAATTTTCGGAGCCATAGGTTTAAGATTTTTTAATGGGAGTTATCATTATTACAACAGGGATTATATGTTTGATACTTCCGGCAAATATTATTATTACGACAAGCATCACCTCGTCCCTTTCGGCGAATATATTCCGCTTAGAAATCAGTTACCGTTTTTGGCACATATTTTAAAGAGTTCAGGAATCGGAAATTTTACTCCCGGAAGTAAATTTAGAATTTTAAAAAGCGGAAAATTAAAAATAGGCTCTATGATTTGCTATGAGGCGTATTTTGATTCGTTGGTAAGGCATTTTCCCAAAGACGGTGCCAACCTTCTGATCAGCATTACGGATGATGCATGGTACGGAAAGACATCGGCGCCTTATCAGGATATGTCTATGACGGTTTTTTCTGCCGTAGAAAACGACCGGTTCGTAGCAAGAGCAGGAAATTCAGGTATCAGCGGGGTAATATCGCCTGTAGGGAAAATCTTGGAAGAGACTAATATCTTCAAAAGGACATTCATTATAGGATACGTAAAATTGATTAATAAAAAGACATTTTTTACTTTATATGGTAATATATTTACTTATGCAGTCAGCATAATTTTTCTATTGTCCCTAATATATCTGCTCTTTTATCGATTTTTTCAAGAAAAAACCGATAAAACAAAATAAGGAGGTCTGTTTTAATGTCTGATTCAAAGAATGATTTGGTTTTAAATTTAAGTCTTTTAGATAGAAGTATTAAGGGTTTAGATGATAAATTAGAAAAAATTCGGAGGAGGCTTTGAAGTTTCTAAATTGGAAGTCCGACTTAAAGAAATAGACGAAATTATCGCAAAAGAAGATTTTTATAAAGATATTCCTCTTTCATCTTCTATATTAAAGGAAAAATCTTCCGTAGAGAACAAGTTAAAGCCCTTTTATAATTTTTACGAGGAATTTAAAAATATAAGGGATTTATACGATATCTCCGTAGAGGATAACGACGAAAAAATGCTCGCCGATATTGCCGACGGCGTTAAATTGTTAGAAAAAAAGGTTTTGAATCTTGAAATGTTCCTGACTCTTTCAGGAAAAGACGATAAGCTTAATGCTATAGTTGAAATTCACGCCGGTTCCGGCGGAACCGAGTCGATGGATTTTGCAAATATGCTTTTGAGAATGTATTTGAGGTGGGCGGAGAGAAAGGGATCAAAAACGGCCGTTATGGAGTACAACGCCGGTGAGGAAGCCGGTGTCAAGAGTGTTACCTTTGTCGTTCGCGGAAAATTCGCTTACGGTTATCTTAAAGCCGAAAGCGGGGTTCATCGGCTTGTCAGGATTTCTCCCTTCGATGCCAATAAAAGACGGCACACGTCTTTTGCTTCGGTTTTTGTCTACCCGGAAGTAGACGATACCATAGAAATAATAATAGATGAAAAGGATTTAAAAATAGACACGTATCGTTCCAGCGGAGCCGGCGGTCAGCATGTTAATACCACCGATTCGGCGGTAAGAATAACGCATATTCCGACCGGTATAGTCGTTGCTTGTCAAAACGAAAGGTCGCAGCATAAGAATAGGGATATTGCCTATAAACTTTTAAGGGCAAGGCTTTATAATTTTTACAAAAAGAAAAAGGAAGAAGAAGAGGCGAAGATAAATAAAACAAAAAAAGAGATATCGTGGGGTTCGCAGATAAGGTCTTACACCCTAAATCCTAACCGCGTTATTAAAGACCATAGGACCGGCGTGACGATATACGATGACAAGTCGGTTTTTGACGGAGATATAGATGAGTTTATAGGGGCATATTTACTTGGAGTTACGACAAAGGGGTAAGAAGGTATGTCGGAATCAAGAGGGAGGCTGTTTTGGAACAAGAGTTGAATATTATAGAAAAAAATCGTTTTGATAAGTTAAAGAAATTAAAAGAAAAGGGGATTAATCCCTTTGCGGGCAATTTCAAAAAGAAGGAGAATATCGGAGAAATAATAAAAAAATATAATTCTGATGATAAGGAATTTTTTGAAAATAACGCAATCGGCGTCGAAACGGCGGGTAGGATTATTATTATAAGAAACTTCGGTAAAGCATCGTTTTTTAGACTCAGGGACGGGTTTGGAGAAATTCAATGCTATATTCAAAAAGGTAAGGTTACCGAAGATGATTTTAAACTTTTTCACGAATGTATTGATGCCGGAGATATATGCATGGTCAAGGGTCATCTTTTCAGGACAGGAACAGATGAATTGACCGTAAAGGTCGAGCATATGGAAATTTTAACTAAATCGCTTCTTCCCTTGCCGGAAAAATGGCACGGCTTAAAAGATGTAGAGGTCCGTTTCAGAAAAAGATATATAGACTTAATTTCGAATGGCGAGGTCAGGGATATTTTTAAAAAAAGGGCCGATACGATTAGCTTTATTCGTTCCTTTTTAAATTCTTACGATTTTTTAGAGGTAGAAACCCCCGTTATGCAAACCAACCCCGGAGGTGCGACGGCAAGACCGTTTAAAACCCATCATAATGCTCTGAATTTAGAACTTTATATGAGGATTGCACCCGAATTATACTTAAAAAGATTGGTCGTTGGCGGATTCGACAGAGTTTACGAGATAGGAAGAAACTTCAGGAACGAAGGGATTTCTACAAAACATAACCCGGAGTTTACGATGCTTGAGTTTTATATGGCATATGCGGCGTATGACGACACTATGGGTTTCCTTGAAGAGATGCTCTCCAAATTGGTAAAGCATATTTGCGGTTCTTTCGAAATTGATTATGCTTCCGAAAAGTTAAATTTTAAACCACCCTTTAAAAAAATAAAGTTAAAGGATAGTCTGTATGAAATCGCCGGATTTAGATCGGAGGAAATAGATTCAGCCCCAAAGGTGTATGAGATTTTAAGACGTAAAAACGTCAACGGCATAAGCGAAAAAGACAGCCTGGGCGAACTATTGACTATTTTATTCGACGAAACGGTCGAATCGAAGCTTATAAACCCGACCTTTGTAATTGATTATCCGGTCGAAAGTTCCCCGCTGGCAAGGAGGAACGATGCCGATAAAGAAATCGTAGACAGATTCGAATTATTTATCGGCGGCAGGGAAATAGGTAATGCGTTTTCGGAACTTAACGACCCTTTAGACCAAGAAGAAAGGTTCAAATCGCAGGTTGAGGCAAAAATCAAAGAGGGGTTGCCGGCAGAGATGGATAACGATTATATTGAGGCGCTTAAACAAGGACTACCTCCCACCGCAGGCTGCGGCATAGGCATAGACAGAATAGTCATGCTCCTTACAAATTCACATTCCATTAGGGACGTAATATTATTTCCGTTGCTTAAACCTTTAAGATAAGTTGAATAAAACGATATGAGTTTTCATACGAAGATAGCCCTCCATTATTTAAGACCCAAGAATAATTCGTTTGTATCTTTATTGAGTTTTATTTCTATCTCGGGTATAGCGATAGGCGTAATGGCTTTAATTGTCGTGATATCCGTTATGAGCGGGTTTAGTCACACGTTAGAAAAAAGGGTTATAGGGATAGAATCGCAGATTATCGTTTTGAACTATAACGGACTGATAAATAACTATAGAAAAACGGCTAAAAACGTATCTTCTATAAGCGGCGTAAAAAATGTTTCTCCGTTTATATATACCGATATAATGATATCCTCCGAATCTACTTCTAACGGTAGTGTCTTAAGGGGTATCGATATTAAGACGGAAGAAGAGGTGACAAACCTCAAAAAATATCTTATAAAGGGAGATTTATCCGGGCTTGACAATAGAAAGAGAAAAGAGATAGTTTTAGGCAAGATTTTAGCGCAAAATCTTGGTGTTACCGTTGGAGACAGGGTAACGATAATCTCCCCAAAAGGACGGATCACTCCATTCGGAGTTATGCCTAAAACCGAAAGATTTATCGTTTGCGGAATTATTGACAGCGGCATGTATAGTTACGACTCGACGTTTTCCTTTATTTCGGTCAGGAATGCACAGGCGTTTCTTGATTTGCCGACTAATGTAGTCACGGGATTAGAGGTTAAATTATACAAATTAAATTTAACCTCCGCCAACGTTTTTGCTAAAAAAATAGAGAACAAACTGAATTATCGCAACGCTTCGCCTTCCTTTTATGCATTAAGTTGGGAGGAGCTTAATAAGAATTTGTTTTCTGCAATAAAATTAGAAAAACTTACGATGTTCGTAATCCTATCCTTGATTGTACTTGTGGCGGCGTTTAATATCATATCGACGTTAATAATGGTCGTTATGGAAAAAAGAAAGGATATAGCCGTATTAAAATCCATAGGCGCAAGCTCCAAAGATATAATGGTTATTTTTATCGCGCAGGGTGTTATAATAGGTGCAATTGGTACTTCGCTTGGGCTGTTAGCCGGGTTTTTAATCGGTTATGTGGAAAAAACGTATCACATAATAAGTCTTCCGTCGTCCGTTTATTACATAACCTCTTTACCGGTAAGAATGACCGTCGACGAATTTTTAGTTATCGGAATAAGTGCACTTTTTTTGAGTTTCGTAGCCACGTTATATCCGGCTTATAAAGCCGGCAAAATAGATCCCGCGGAGGGTGTAAGGCATGAGTAATGGTTTTGGTACTGCGGTATCCTTAAAAAAGATAAGTAAGACTTTTAAAGCGGGCGATGAAAAAGTAAATATTCTCAATAAAGCCAATTTGGAAATAAAAGAGGGAGAAACATTTGCCATAACGGGGGAATCGGGAACAGGCAAGAGCACCCTTCTTCATATAATAGGAACGCTTTTAAAACCTGATTCCGGAGAAGTCGGGTATTTTGAAAACCCAAACATATACGACCTTTCCGATGCAAAATTATCCGAATTTAGAAATTATAATATCGGTTTCGTTTTTCAGTTTCATTATCTTTTGAACGAGTTCAGCTGCATAGAAAATGTTGCTATGCCGCTGTACATAAGAAACGAGCCTAAAAGTAAGGCATTGAAGACGGCAAAAGATTATTTATGCGAAATGGGACTTGAGAATAGGCTCTATTTTAAACCGTACATGTTGTCGGGAGGAGAGCAGCAAAGGACTGCCGTGGCAAGGGCATTGGTATGCTCGCCTAAGGTTATCTTAATGGATGAGCCTACCGGGAATTTAGATACCGGTCATGCCGAAAGATTGCACGATATAATTATAAATTTAAACAAGAAATACGGCAAGACTTTGGTTATTGTCACTCACGACAAGGGATTCTCCGATATGATGGATCATAAAATCAGAATTACGTCAGGTATAATTGAATATATAAATTGACATAAAATTTAATATTTGTTAGCTTATTAAAATGAAATTTTTGCGATATACTTTCTTTACGTTTGCCATTATTGTTTTTGCCGTTTTAATTTTAGGCGAAGTTAATGCTTACGCCGCTTTAAACAATAAAAACGTTTTTACCGGATTTTTTCATCAAAACGGCAACCCGACGATTAAAAATTTAAAAGTTTCTTTTGTCGGTGTTTTTGAAAAATATTTGAGTTCCAAAAAACCATACTTTGTTTTTGCGTACACCTCGCTTAAAAAACAACCCTATTTTAATTTTGATAAGAAAATAAATCTTGTAAGGATGCGAGAACTCGGCGCCAAGTATCATTCCGACTATATAATAACCGGGAGCATTTTAAGATTAGGTTCCAATGTCGGCGTTCATGCGATGTTCGTGGACATTAACGATGTTTATAATTCAAAAACATTTAATTATCCCGACGCCGGCAAAAACTCTTTGAAAAGGGATATAAAAATATTATCAGGAAGGGTATCGAGGTTAATTCTCAGCGGTCTTTTAAAAAAAGAGGCTGAGCATAATTCTGCAAAGAGGATATATGCCGTTAGAGTAAAAGGTAATATAAGAGTCGGAGCCGGATTCATAATGAATCATATTAAAATAAGAAAGGACGGCGCATATTCCATAAAAAAAATTGACGAAAGCGTCAAAGAGCTTTACAGTACCGGATATTTTAAAAATATATCGGTTAATGTATTGTCCGCCGATAATAACAGGCCGGTCGTAACCTTTACGGTTTCCGAAAGACCTTACGTAAAGTTTATTAAGTATTTCGGGAACGGGTCGGTATCGGTCAAAAAAATAAGAAGCGTTATCAACATTAAAACAGACGAACCGTTAAGCTCTTATGCTCTATATAAAGCAGTCAAAATTTTAAAATTTATATATTCGGCGGAAGGTTATTATAACGCAGAGATAAAAGTAAAAAAAGTTTTCCTTTCAGGAAACTATGTCGGCATACATTTTTTAATAAGCGAGAATTCCCCGATAATGGTGAGTCGTGTTGAATTTAAGGGAAACAGCTCTTTTTCCGCAGGAAAACTTAAGTCGGTTATGGGCATTAAAACGGTAAACCTATTGACATGGATAACCGCCGAAGGCAAATTTAAGAAAGTACAACTGAACTCTCAAATTATAAAATTATTAAGTTTTTATTATAACTACGGCTATATAGACGTCAGCGTCAAAAAACCGAAATTCATATTTTCAAAAAATAAAAAATATGTAACGATAGTAATAAGAATCATTCAGGGCTCTCAGTACAAAATATCCAATGTAAGACTTATCGTAAAGGGATTAAAAAAGAATTCTAAAGGGTATAAGGCGGTAGCCAAACTTGTTACGACTAAAGCGGGAGATATTTTTAACAGAAAGAGCGTAGAGAAAGAGATTATAGCCATAACCAAATACTTCACTAATAAGGGTTATGCCTTTGTAAACGTCGACCCGTCAATTAAAATCAAGAGAAAAACAAGCTCGGTCATCGTGAAACTTATCGTGCACAGAGAGAAAATTGCAAGGTTTGGAAAAATTACGGTAACCGGAAATAATATTACATACAGTTATGTTATATTAAGGGCGCTCGTTTTTCATCCCGGAGAAAAATATAATCCGGAGCTTATAAAAATATCGAGGCAGAATCTAAAAAATTTAATGTATTTTCAGCATGTTGCCATAACTACGGAGAAAGTGCCGGGTAAAAGCATATTAAACGTTACAGTGCATGTTAAGGAGCAAAATACCGGTAAATTCACCGTCGGCGGCGGTTATAGTTCCGCTACGTCTTTTATGATAATATCTTCCATCTCCGAGTCTAACCTTTTCGGAACCGGGATATCGGCATCCCTTAACGTTCAGATCGGCGGTCCGTATCAATCTTACAGCTTTAATGTTTCACAACCGTATCTTACCTATGTTTTCGATAGGCCACTATCCTTTAATCTGTCTATGTATGATACGTTTAATTCTCTTTACTCCGAATTTGCATACCGTTCGGTAGGCGGCTCTGTTACCTTGGGATATCCTATTTACGGAAACGTGCTCACGGAGTACCTGAGATATCTCTTTGAACAGGATACGTCCGTTGTAGTTCCGGGTCTTGCGAATGTTTTGCCGCAGGGCAAACTGATGACCAGCGAAATTTCTTTGACTACGGTCTACGATACGTTAAATAACCCTGTCGTCCCGACATCTGGTGATATGGATAGTGTTAGAATGAGCTTTGCCGGTCCCCCGCTTGGCGGTAACGACGATTTCGTAAAATATGTTGTACAGGCCGATCACTATATCCCGTTATGGTGGGGAACGTCTTTTATGCAGGGAATACAGGCAGGATATATAATCGGAACCAATTCTTCCGAACCATTGCCGATATATAGGAGATTTTTTGTAGGCGGTATAATGAATACGTATCCGCTCTTAGGGTTCATGTATGATTCCGTGGGCCCGACAAAAAACGGCCTTCTTATCGGCGGGACTAAAATGCTTACCGTTCAGGCAAAATATTTTATACCCATAATGAAAAAAATGAAATTTTACGGATTTCTATGGTGGAATGCAGGCAATACGTGGGAACAGAACAGATCGGTATTTCCGCTTGACCTCGTTCAGGCGGTGGGAATAGGTTTCAACTGGCATTCGCCGTTCGGCCCCATAACTATCACTTACGGCAAGATACTCGGAACTGCAATAAACGGGAATAGTCCTACTAGGATTCAATTCAGTCTCGGCACAGGGCTGCCGGGGCTCTAAATATAATAAATATATAAAAATCAGGGAGAATTATTATGAAGAGTTTATTTTTAAATTTAAGCTTTTTAGCGGTTTTTATCCTAACTGCCGTTATTCTATCCGGTCCCGGAGCTGCATGGGCCTCCGGTTCGAATATTGCGGTTGTTAATATGCAAAAGATAATATCTACGTCGCATCAAGGGAAAAAAGCCGGTGTGGAGTTAAAGGCGTTAATCGGTCAATATAGAGCGAAACTGCTGACAATGAAAAAAGAGATAGCTTCCATTCAGGCTAACTTGAAAAATAACGGCTCTATAATGTCGGCGAGTGAAAAGGCAAAAAAAACAAAGGAATTCGAAACGGATATATCCAAGTTTTCGTCGGAGGAAAAGCATATTCAGGGTATCGTATCTCAAAAAAGATTTGAGCTTTTAAAGGGTATAGTAAAGAAAGCAGATTCTATCATAGCCGTAATTGCGAAAGAAAACGGTTATACGTTAGTCATAAACAGAGTGAGCGTTGTTTACATGGTCAATTCGATTAATATTACCGATGAGGTTTTAAGGCGGATGAATTTGAAATAATGTTATTGCGAGATATAGTTTCAAAATTATCGTTAAATACGATAGGTGAGGTTCCGGATAATTTATCTGTTTCCGGTATGGGTTCATTGCAGGCGGCTAATAGTGGACAGATTTCTTTCATAGCGGGCCGCAAATACGTTAAATATCTTGCAGAAACTAAAGCCTGTGCCGTGATAATGGACTATGAATCCTTAAAAGACAGGTTGCTTCCGAATGTTAAATTCATCATATTGGATTCAAAGGATCCCTATTTAGCCTTTGCAAAGGCAACCCATTTTTTTTATGAGGGGCAAAACATACGTGAACTCAAAACTGAAGGTTTTATAGATAAAACCTCGGTTAAGGGCGCAGATACCGTTTTATTCAAGGGTGTTTTCGTAGGTTCCGATACCGTAATAGGCGACGGTTGCAAGATAATGAACAATGCGGTTATCGGAAAAAACGTGACGATAGGGAATAATGTTATGATTTATCCTAATGTTACCGTTTACGATAATTCTAAAATAGGAAATAATTGTATTGTTCATGCAGGTTCGGTCATAGGAAGCGACGGCTTCGGATACGCAAGGGATAAAGCGCGTTATGTTAAAATTATTCATTCAGGTTATGCGATACTTGAAGATGACGTAGAGATAGGTGCGAATGCGACCATAGACAGGGGAGCGGTAGATTTTACCGTAATAGGCGCGGGTACGAAGATAGATAATTTGGTCCAGATTGCACACAACGTAATAATAGGAAGAAATTGCGCAATAGCGGCACAGACCGGCATAGCAGGCAGTTCGGTCATCGGAGACAATGTAACCATAGGGGGGCAGGTAGGTATAACGGGGCATATTTTCATAGGAAATAATGTTATAATAGCAGCTCAATCGGGGGTTGTGAATAACATAGGAGACAATGAAATAGTCTCAGGTTTGCCGGCTTTTCCTATAAAGGACTGGCGTAATTCTACGGTACTTTTTAAAAAACTTCCGGAACTTTTCAAAAAGATGAAAGAAATTGCAAAAAAAAGGACTTAAAAAATGAATAAAGAAGAAAAATCAGTAAATGACTGCGTAATTGATATTCAGGAGATATTAAGTTTATTACCTCACAGGTATCCGTTTCTCTTAGTGGACAAGGTCATAGCCATGGAGAAGGGAAAATCGATTACCGCAGTTAAAAATACTACAATTAACGAACCGTATTTTCAGGGGCATTTCCCTTCTTATCCCGTTATGCCGGGGGTTCTTATCTTAGAGGCGCTTGCTCAGGCGGGAGGTATTTTGGCGTATAAAACCGAAGAGGAAGACGATTTAAAAAATAAGTTAACATATTTTATGGGTATAGATAAGGCAAGATTCAGAAAGCCCATTCTGCCTGGTAGCGTCATAATTCTGAACGTAGAGCTTATTAAAAGAAAGCAGTCCGTATGGATATTCCACGGCAGGGCGGAGGTAGACGGAAAGTTGTGTGCAGAGGCCGACCTCATGGCATCCTTTTTACCCAAGCAGACAGACAAGGGCTGATATAAGAGTCATAATATATGTTATATAGAGAAAAGATTCATGATTGATAAAACGGCAATAATTTATCCCGGGGCATCGGTAGATGTTTCTACCGATATAGGACCGTACACCGTCGTTAAAAGCGGGGGGAGGATAGGCAAGAATAATAAAATCGCCTCTCACGTTGTTATAGAGGGAAATACGGAAATAGGGGATAATAATACTATATTTCAGTTTGCCTCTATCGGTTCCGCACCGCAGGACCTTAAATATAAAGGGGAGAACACAAAGTTAGTAATAGGCAATAATAATATTATAAGAGAATACGTCACTATGAATCCGGGAACGGTTACCGGAAACGGTATTACCGTCGTTGGGAATCACAATCTATTTATGATGCATGTCCATATAGCTCACGACTGCACGATAGGAAGCCATGCGGTTCTTGCAAACAATGCGACACTGGCCGGGCACATAGAGATTCAGGATTATGCCATATTAGGCGGTCTATGCGCAATACATCAGTTTGTGAGGATAGGGGAATCGGCGCTGATTGCCGGCGGGTCTATGGTGGTTCAGGATATTCCGCCGTATACTATCGCCTCCGGTGATAGGGCAAGGATTTACGGGATAAATCGGATAGGTCTCAAAAGGAGAGGTTTTACCAAAGAAGAAATAGAAACGATAAAAAATGCCTTTAAGATCTTATATAGATCGAAGGTTACGGTAAAAATAGCTGCGGAGAAGATAGCACAGGAAATGGGCGGGCAGGATAAAGTAAAAAAATTTGTTGATTTCGTGCTTAACTCTAAAAGGGGCATTACAAGATAAAATCAAAAAATAAGAATTAAATTTATGGAAAATAATAATATAGGCATAATTGCCGGCTACGGAGACTTTCCGTTAATATATATCGAAGAATTAAAAACCTGCGGTTATTCGGTTAAGGTTTGCGCTATAGAGGAAGAGGCGGCCAAAGCCCTCGTCCGTCATGCGGATTCTATTCTCTATATAGGCGTAGGCCAGCTAGGCAAGTTAGTAAAATTTTTTAAATCGGAAGGGGTGACAGAGGTAATCATGGTGGGTAAAGTTCGTAAGACCCTCATGTTTAAAAAGGTTAAGCCGGATTTGAAAGCAATAACCCTTTTTTTATCTCTTAAAGATAAAAAAGACGATACTATTTTAAATGCTATATGCGATTTCCTCGAGAAGGAAGGTATAGCGGTAGTTTCGCAGACTAAATATATTTCATCGGTATTTTTATCTAAGGGCATTGTCTCAAAAAGAATTCCCACTAAAAAAGAAATGGCCGATATAGAATTCGGCATGGGTGCCGCAAGGCTGATTGCAGGTGCCGATATCGGTCAAACCGCAGTTGTAAAGGATAAATCGGTTATGGCGTTAGAGGCTATAGAGGGAACGGATGATGCCATAATAAGGGGGGGGAAATTGGCATGCGGGGGAGCCGTTGTCGTAAAAGTAAATAAACCGACTCAGGATTTAAGGTTTGACGTTCCTGCGGTAGGGATAGATACTATAAGGGCGATCGTTTCGGTAAATGCTATGTGCTTGGCGTTCGAATCCAATACTATAGTCCTGCATAAGGAAGAATTTATTAAAGCGGCGAATGATGCATCCGTCTCCCTGTATGTTTTTTAATTAAAAATTTTAATTTTTTAAAAGTGGCAAAAATATTAATAATTTCGGGAGAACCTTCCGGAGATTTCTTTGCTTCCGGTTTGATTAAATCCATTAAAAAATGTAGTAAAAATATAGATTGTTATGCTGTAGGGGGGGAACAAACGGAATCTGCCGGTGCGGAATTAATTGCGGATATAGATAAATTATCCGTCATGGGGTTTACGGAGGTTCTGTGCAAACTAAAAACCATTAAAAAAATCTTAAATAAAGTTTACGGCTGGATAAGGGAAAACAAACCGGATGCAGTGATACTGATAGATTTTCCCTCCTTTAATTTTAGAATAGCGAAATTATCCTATGGTTTAAAAATTCCGGTAATTTATTTTATTCCTCCTAAAATATGGGCTTCGAGATATGCAAGGATAAAATTCATAAAAAAATACATAAAGTTTGTGATCGTAATATTTCCGTTTGAATACGATATTTATAAGAAAGCCGGCATAGAGGTATATTATTTTGGCAATCCTTCGTATAGTTCATATGATGAAGAGGTGAAGTCCGGCGGCGTTAAAAAAATAGGTTCAAAAGATAAATATCCCGTGATTTCATTTTTACCCGGTTCAAGAAAAGCGGAGATTAAATATCATAGCGGCAGAATAATTGAATCAATGTTGCTTATAAAAAAGGCTTACAAGGATTCTTTTTTTATCTTCCCGTTCAAGAAAGGAATTGATTCGTCTCGCTTCGTATCTGTTTTGAAGAAGAAAAATATTCCGGAAAAGTGGTATGTTATTACCGATTCGGTAAGCGATGCGCTATATTCCTGTGACGTGATAGTCGTGGCCAGCGGAACGGCTTCTTTAGAGGCATGTTTTTACGGCAAACCGGTAATAATAATATATTATTTAAATTATTTAACCTATTTAATGGCTAAAATTTTAGTTAATATTAAATATGTAGGGCTTGTAAACATAATGGCAAACGACTGCGTCGTTCCGGAACTTATAGAATCAAAATTTACCCCCGGCAATGTTTTTAAAGAGGTCGATAGATTTTTAAAAGACGATATTTATAAAAAATCGATTGTAGATAAAATCTTCGATACCGTTTCCACACTTAAAACGGACGCCTTACCCCTTGAATCATCTGCCAAACTTATATATGATAGAATAATATTAAAAAATAATTAAAGTTATCATTTATGCCTAAGAAAGATAAAAAGAAAAATATAGCCGTATTAAAAAGGCTGTTCCCGTATATACTTCCTCATAAAAGAAGGCTGATACTGGCGCTTATAAGTATGTCGATAGTTTCGATTTTGACGGGGACGTTAGCCTATATTGTAAAGCCGCTAATAAACGATATTTTTATTACAAAAAGTTATGCGGACCTTGTCTTAATCCCTATCCTCATCGTATTCATTTTTTTAGTAAAAAGTATTTTTTATTATGCCGAATTTTACTATATAGGCTCGGTCGGACAGAATATAATCAGGACGTTGAGGGACGAAGTTTATTCGGCTATAATGAAATTTCCGATTTCAAGGTTAAATAAACTTCCGACGGGCGTTTTAATTGCAAGAATCACATATGATATTAATATTATTCAGAAAACCGTGTCCGATTCGGTAAGTGCGGTTATGAAGGATGTCCTTACAATATTAGTCCTTGTAGCCGTAATTTTATATATGGATTTTTATCTTGCAATTACGGTTTTCGTACTGCTTCCGATAGTTATAATTCCGGTCTCCAAACTCGGCAAGAAGGCAAGGGAAACCAGCGCGGATACTCAAACGGAAATGGGCAGCATCACTAAATTTTTAGACGAAACCATTTCTAACGTAAGGACGGTTAAGGCCTATAATATGGAGGAATCGGAAATAGGCAAGTTTAAAAAAATATCAAATAATCTTTACAAGTTTTTTATGAGAATGACCAAAATAAGGGGCTTGACCGTACCGTTAGTTGAATTAATAGGCGGCACATCGGTTGCCGCTATTATATTCGTAGGGGGATTGCAGGTAATAAAATTCGGCTATACTCCCGGCGATTTTTTCTCTTTTTTAACGGCAATTCTCTTACTTTACGAACCGGTCAAAAGCTTATCCCGTCTAAATAACAGCATACAAGAGGGTATTGCAGCCGGAACCAGAATTTTCAGTATATTAGATGAGAAATCCGAAAATATTGCAGGCACGGCTAAAATACCGAAGGTAATATATAGCCTCGAAATCAAGAATCTTTTTTTCAGCTATGCTAAAGACGGCAATTATGATTTAGAAAATATAAACATGAAGATTAATAAGTGTGAGATTGTTGCCATAGTCGGCTATTCCGGGGCTGGTAAAACCACTGTTGCCGCGTTGTTGCCGCGTTTTTACGAACCGGATAGCGGAGAAATAAAATTTAACGGCATAAATATAAAAGATTTTAACCTGAAGGATTTGAGAGATTCTGTTTCGTATGTATTCCAGGACGTTATCCTATTTAATGAATCGATAAGGTTCAATATAGAGTATGGAAGTCATAATAAAAGCTTGAATGATGTGATAAATGCCGCAAAGTCGGCTTTTGCCCATAATTTCATAATGAGTCTCCATAACGGTTACGATACTATAGTAGATGAAGCGGGACTCAGGCTTTCCGGCGGAGAAAAGCAAAGGATTTTAATCGCACGCGCTTTTTTAAAAAATTCGGAGATTTTAGTACTTGACGAGGCTACGTCGTCTTTAGACGGAGAATCCGAAAAAGAGATTCAAAACGCCTTATTCGGAACAAATGAAAATCAACACGGTTTATGTAAAGATAAGATAGTAATAATTATAGCCCACAGGCTTTCTACGATAAAAAAAGCCGATAGGATATACGTCATAGAGAAGGGTAAGGTGATAGAGAGCGGAAGCCACGAAGATCTTATAAGCCGCGGCGGAACTTATAAAACCCTCCTTGCCAAACAGGCTGTATAGGCCGGCTATTTATGAGAATAATTCTATTTGTATTTTACAATATTATTTTATTTCTAATTTTTCCGTTTTTTATTATATTATCAACGTTGCTTGTTTTAATTAAGGATAAGAGGAGCGTCGGATTCCTTGATAAGATTTTTCCTTTTACTTTTAAGCGCTTGCACCGGAGCGGCAAGGAGACCGGAGGGATATGGATTCATGCGGTCTCCTTAGGGGAACTCAGGGCATCCGTTAATTTTATTAAGTTATTACGAAATAGGGTAAATAAGCCGATATATGTTTCGGTTACGACCAAGACAGGGTTTGATTTTGCCGACAGTTTTTATAAAAACGATAAAAATATTTACGTGTTCTATTTTCCCTACGATTTTCATTTTTCTATCGGTCGTATTTTAAGAATCATAAAGCCGTCTTTATTTATTTCCATAGAAACTGAAATATGGCCGAATCTCTTTAATATATTGGGTAAAAGGAACATTCCCGTTATAATTCTAAATGCAAGAATATCCGACAGCTCATATAGAAATTACTTATATTTTCGCTTTTTCTTCAAATACGTCTTCGAGAAAATTGATTTAGCCCTTTGTATATCCGAACAGTATCGCCTTAAATTTTTAAACCTGGGAATAAAAAAAGAAAATATCCATAAAACCGGAAATATGAAATTCGACCTTAATATTGTCGATATGGCGGTGGATATGGACGATAAAGGCCAAAGCCTGAAAAGGATATTTAATAAAGGAAAAATAATAGTGGCAGGCAGCACACATAAAGGGGAAGAAAGCCTGATTCTTAATTCTGTTTCAGAGTTGAATAAAAGTAGGAAAGATGAGAACATATTCCTTTTTATCGCCCCCCGGCATCCGGAAAGATTTGGCGAAGTTTACAGCCTTATAAAGAATTATGCAAAAGATCACGATATGAATTATTGCAGGCTTTCGTCTATATATTCATCCGGTTATAACACGGATAATAAGCCGGGGACAATAGTCGTTCTTGTGGATATGTTGGGCGAACTATTAGCGATTTACGGCATATGCGACGTCGCCTTTGTAGGGGGCAGTATGGTCGATGCCGGCGGACATAATATATTAGAACCTTTGTTTTTCGGCAAACCGGTAGTTTTCGGCAAGCACGTAGAGAATTTCTTGGAAATTGCCGGGGAAATTCTCGAAATTAAGGCCGGCAAAATAGCAAAAACCCCTAAAGACCTCTATAATGCACTTATCGAATATTTATATGACGAAAATGCCGTAAAAGAAGCAAATAAAAGGGGATTAGATCTTATATCTCAAAATAGAGGTTCGTCTTTAAAAAATTTGAATTATATAATGAATTATATTAAATAAACCGGCCGTTACTGATTCATCATATTTAAAAAGTCCGTATTAGATTTCGTGTTTTTAATTTTATCTATTAAAAATTCCATTGCTCCGGTAGTATCCATGCTGGACAATACCTTTCTTAATATCCATATCTTTTTTAAATGATCTTTATCTACGAGAAGCTCTTCCTTTCTCGTACCGGATTTATTAATGTCTATGGCCGGAAATATCCTCTTCTCGGAGAGTTTTCTATCCAAGTTTACCTCTAAATTTCCCGTTCCCTTAAATTCTTCGAAAATCACCTCGTCCATTCTGGAACCGGTATCTATCAATGCGGTTGCTATTATGGTAAGACTTCCACCCTCTTCTATATTTCTTGCCGCACCGAAAAATCTTTTCGGCTTATGCAATGCATTTGAATCTACCCCCCCGGATAAAACCTTTCCAGAAGACGGTATAGTGACGTTATACGCCCTTGCAAGCCTTGTGATTGAATCTAATAAAATAACGACGTCCTTGCCTGTTTCCACTAATCTTTTTGCTTTTTCTATAACTATTTCGGCGATTTGTATGTGTCTTTGAGGGGGTTCGTCGAATGTGGAGCTGATAACTTCTCCGTTAACGGATCTTTGCATATCGGTAACTTCCTCCGGTCTTTCGTCTATCAAGAGGACCATGAGAAAAATTTCTTTATGGTTCGTATTTATAGCATGCGCAATGTCTTTCAGAAGCATGGTCTTTCCGGTTCTGGGCGGGGCTACTATCAAACCCCTCTGTCCCTTTCCGATAGGGATAAGCAGGTCCATAAGTCTCGTAGATAGATTTTTAGAATCGAACTCAAGTTTTATAGCGTCCTCGGGGTATAGCGGGGTTAAATTGTCGAATAGAATCTTTTCTTTTGCAGATTCGGGGTCTTCGAAATTTATACCCTCCACCTTAAGCAGGGCATAAAATCTTTCGCTGTCTTTAGGTGGCCTTATGACTCCGCGAATAGTATCCCCCGTTCTCAGTCCGAATTTTCTTATCTGCGACGGCGATACGTAAATGTCATCCGGTCCGTGGAGATAGTTAGCCTCCAGCGACCTCAAAAATCCATATTGGTCCGGCAAAATTTCAAGAACACCTTCTCCCGAAATTAAGCCGTTCTTTTCCGACTGCTGATTTTTTTCCGTTTCTGCTTGAAGCAGGGCGTACATTAAGTCCTGTTTGCGCATTCCGGAAGCACCGTCTATGCTGTAATCTTTTGCTATCTTTAATAATTCGGAAATCTTTTTTACCGATAATTCTTTAATATTCATAAACACTCCATTAAAATTTTATTTTGGTTAAATCTTTATGCCGCCTATCGGCTATTATAATATTGTCCACTTGCCTTGTCTTCTCGCCTCGATACGCCTGCCCTCCGCCATATCTAAAACGGTTCGTTCATTTCCGCCGTCAGAGGGAAACATCGATACGCCTGCATTTAACGATAATATATCCTGCTTTTCTTTTCCAAAACAGGATTCTACCTCTAAAAAAACGGTTTTCAAAATATCCTTGGCGGTCGCGCCGTCCATGTTAGGAAATAATATTATGAATTTATTGCCGTATCTCGAGGCTATGTCGAATGCCCTTATATTTTTTTTAATAATATTAGCTATCATTCCGATACTTTTGTCTCCGGCGCCGTGACCGAATACGGAATTCAGCTTGTTTAATTGATTTATTGAAATTAGCGCAACCGATAGCAGTCCCTTTGTGTTATTTACTTTTTGCATCTCCTGAAAAAGTTTCTCATGAAAATATTTAAAATTGTTAAGCCCGGATACGTAATCTATCTGGGAGCAATCCCTCATAATTTGAACGCATTTATTTGAGTTCAGTATGTATGCTATTACCGAGAAAATAGTATCGAATATTTCTATTTTGTTACTTCCGCAATTTTTAAATCCGTGCACGGAATACATTGTAACGTAATATGAATCCGTATAGGCGGTTTTCGGTTCGCAGGCATAGAACTCCGAGACGTTGTCATGCTCGAACAAATAGGCATATTCCGCATATTTTTCTTTATCTTCTTCGAAATTTATATATAATCCTTTCTTTATGGATGCTATGTTTTTTAGTAAAGATAGGGGGGGATTCTCATTAATTTTTTTAACATATGCATGAGAGAAACCCCTTGAAATCTCCACTTTCTCTTCCAAACCATATTTTTTATATATGAACATTATCGCCGTTACTCCGAATGTATATTCGAATGCTATATTGACGAAATGCAGCATCTGCTCGGTCGATGTTTTTTGCGAGACGAATTCCGTAAGCTCTTTTATGAACCCGTAACCCAAGTCTTCGCATTTTTGATATTCTTCCATAAATATACCCCCCCGTATTTCTTTAATTAGCAAATCATATTAGAGTATTTTTTAAAAAGCTCACGAATAATTCGACTTGAGGCGTTAAAAATTTTAATCCGTAATTATTGTTTATTATGAAATCGGATTTTATAATCTTTTCCGCCTGACTTAATTGGCTTTTATCCCTTTTTATAAAATCGTCAAAATAGAATTTTTTATGCGTTCTTTTAATCCTTCCGGGTAAGTCGCAGGTAACGAGAATAGTCTTATCTAATTTCAGATAATATCCGGATTCGATAATAACGGCACCTTCGATTATTGCAGCCGGTTCCTTGCTTATTTTAAGTATACGGTCTATATTAGTCCTTAAAGTCGGATAGATTATATTTTCAAGAGCTTTTTTTTTTAATAAATCGGAAAAAACGATATCGGCAAGAATTTTGCCGTCTATAGCATACTCCTTATTTAAAATGTTTTTACCGAAAAAATCAACAATTTTTTTATATTCCTCCGTATTTTTTTTAATTATTTTTTTTGCCTCGAGGTCAAGATCTAAGATTAAAAATCCATAATTTTTAAATAAATTGAGAACCGTAGATTTTCCCGACCCTATTGAGCCGGTTAAGCCTATTTTTATCATTTTTACAATAATTTTACGTTTTCTATAAATTTACGATAAAAGACACCTGTCTTTTATTCGTTTTATTCCGCCTATAACTGTAAAAATTATTATCTTCCAAACTGCATTTATTTATATCGTAAATATTTTTGTCGTCGAATCCGTTTAAATATAGTTCATTTCTTATGAATCCTTTTAAATCAAAAGTTATTTCGTTCTTATCGGCATTCTTCGTAAAAAAATCCATGCTTGCAGGGTTTTTTGCCGTGAATAAATTTAAAAAATCCTCTTTTACTTCATAGCATTTTTTGCATACGGACGGGCCTATCATTACGGTTATTTTGTCTAAATCAGAATCGAATTTATTTATCAAAGTGTCTTTTACATTTTTTATTATATTGTCGTAAGTTCCTTTCCAACCGCAATGGACGGCGCCGATTGTCCTATCCTCAAGGCTCGTAAAAAGCACGGGAACGCAATCCGCTGTTCGTATGCATAATACTGCACCGGATTTTTGAGTAAAAATTCCGTCGGCAGCGGTCAAACTCGATAAATTATCTGAATTTTCATTTAAAATCGCAATGTCATTGCCATGTACCTGCCTTACTTCATATATACGCGCACCTATTTCAGTGAAGGGGATAAGCCCTAAAAGCTTTTTTCTGTCGCTTAAGTTTTCCGGGTTAAAATTCAACGAGTCGTCGGCAAAGCCGTATGCTACGGAATTGTCCTCCACATTTAAATCATTGATGCGGTAAATCATAGTTCTACTTCCTCACCCGTTGCCCAAACCATATCTTCCGGAATTTTTGCCTTAAAGATCATTTTTTCCTTTGTTTTAGGATGAATAAACTCGAGCATATAAGCGTGAAGCATCTGTCTTTTAACGAAATTTAAGCTTCTATATCTGTTCAGCATATCTTTTCTTTTATAAGTTTTGTCTCCTACTATAGGATTACCTGCTTCAAAAAGAGATACTCTTATCTGGTGAGTACGTCCCGTCTGCGGCATTACCTTGAGCAGCTCGGCAACCCCGCCGCGTATATCTTTTAAAATCTCGAAATCTGTAATACAATATTTTCCGGTTTCTTTGGTTATTTCCATTTTTAGCCTATTCCTTGGATCCCTTTTAATGAATCCCTCGATGCGCCCTGTTTTTTGCAAGATATGGCCGTAACATACGGCAAGATAGGTCTTTTTGATTTCTTTATTTTTAAAATAAGACATAAGGGCATTGTGAGAAAAATCGTTTTTTGCAATGAGCATAATGCCCGACGTATCCTTGTCGAGCCTGTGAACTATTCCGGGTCTTTCTACGCCGCCTATGCCGGAAAGATTGGATATTTTTCCTATTAAAATATTTACCAAGGTGTTGTCGTAATTTCCTTTTCCGGGATGCGTAGAAATGCCCGCGGGTTTATTTATTGCCGCAATATATTCGTCTTCATAGATTATTTCAATATCTGCGTCTAAAGTTTTTAATCCGGTTTTGATTATTTCCAGTTCTTTTACCGCCAACGTGCAGTCCTCTTTCAGCTTGAAAGCGGGTTTTGTTATAATCTGCCCGTTGACTTTTATATTTCCATTTAATATGAGCTTTTTAATGTAGGACCTTGTATTGTCCTGCAATCGTGTTTTTAAGAATAAATCTAATCTGATATTGTCTTGAGTGTATACGAATGAAATTATTCCCATAAAATTCGTCCGGTCATCTCTTCCGGTAAATCCAGCCCGAGCAGTTTAAGTACTGTGGGTGCTATATCCGCAAGCCTGCCCGGTTTTAATGCCGGAATTTCTTCTTTGCCGTCAGATACTATAACGAATGGCACGGGATTGAGGGTATGATTGGTCATCGGCATGCCGTTTTCGTCTATCATTGTTTCCGCGTTTCCATGGTCGGCGGTCACTATACAAACGTAATTCAAATTTAAAATGGCCGGTATTATTTCGGCAAGAATCAAGTCCAAAGTTTTAACCGCACTTATAGCGGCCTCATAGTTTCCCGTATGCCCGACCATATCGCAGTTTGCAAAATTACAAACTATCAGTTTGTAATTGCCGGATTTTATGTTTTTCATAAGGGCGTCTTTAATCTTAAAGGCACTCATTTCCGGTATCATGTCATAGGTCTTATATTCTCTCGGTGACGGTATTAACAGCCTGTCTTCGTTTTTGAAGGGTTCTTCATTTCCGCAGTTAAAAAAATACGTTACGTGCGCATACTTTTCCGTTTCGGCAATTCTAAACTGATTAAAGCCGAGGTTAGAAATGACTTCTCCGAAAATATTATCATAATTTTCCGGATTTATTATATATTCATTTTTAAACGAATCGTCGTATTTAGTCATTGATATAACATTGATATAAAATTTTTAACCGGTCTAAAATTACCCCTAGAAAAGTCTTTGAAATCCTTAAAGGTAAGAGCCATCGTCAGCTGTTTTGCCCTGTCCGCTCTAAAATTAAAAAACATAACCCCGTCGTCTTCCCGCATATTGCCCTCGTTTTTTCCGTCTTTATTTATTACTATAGGGGGCATAAATTCATCGGTTATATCGTTAGAATAAAATTTCTTAACGGCTTCTACAGGGTCATCGAATATTTCACCTTTTAACTTAGTCAGAAGATTAAATGCCGTCTCCGTTCTATCCCACCTCGTATCCCTGTCCATAGCATAAAACCTGCCGCATATCGTGGATAAATAAATACCACCGCTTAAAGATTCGATATGTCCGATTAATTTTTTTAAAAAAGTTACGGCACTTTGCGGGGGAGAGTCTCTGCCGTCTAAAAACGGATGAACGTAAATCTCTTCAACTCCGTTATTGGAAAAGAAATCAATTAGATATAATAAGTGAGATAATTCCGAATGAACCCCGCTTTCCGACAATAAACCGATTAGGTGAACCCTTGAACCGTTGCTTTTTATTCTTTCAAGAAATTTACGCAAGACCTTATTGTTTTTCAGGCTATCGTTTCTTATAAGCGGATTTATTTTTGTTAAATCCTGCATTATTACCCGCCCCGCACCTATATTAGAGTGTCCTACTTCGGAATTTCCCATAGTATTTTCCGGTAAGCCTACATCCGTGCCGTGAGCGGTCAAGGTTGTAAAGGGATAATTTTCAAATAGATGGTTTATGAATTCCGGTTTGGCATTTATTATAGCATTGCCGTCCGTTTTACGGGATATCCCGAATCCGTCTAAAATAATTAAAATAGCGCTCTCAAATTTTTTCATAAATGTTTACTTAATATTTTAAGTCTTGCCGGATTTTTATTCGGAAACGAAAGACGGTACGTTATTTTTTAATCCGTTCTTTGTTCCTATTTCGTAAAGCGTTCCCGATGTTTTAATGTTGAAAGTATTCCAGAAATTGCACGAAGGGCATATGGAGGAATAATTTAAAGAAGCAAATCCGCAGTTAGAACACACAAAGGGGAGTTTAACGGGGAACCGGCTTTCAAGTGCTTTTCTGAAATTAATGGAAGCATCGTTATATTTTCCTCTTTTATAATAACATTCCGCAAGCAGCATATTTAAGGAGACGTCTTTGAATATAGATGTCGGTATTGCGGTAAGATTAGAAAGGGCTTCGTCTATCATCTCCAACCTTATATATAGCTTTCCCAAAAACAGCCTGTATTCCCACCTTTCAGGGTTGTTATAAACAAGTTCCTGATAAAATTTAATTATATTTTCCGGATGATTTGTTTTTATGGAAACATCTTCTATTTTTATAATCAATGCGAGGTTGCCTGTTTTTAAGAATGCTTTTTCCCATAATTCAAACGCCTCATGCGGCTTATTTTTTTTAATAAAAACATCCCCGAGCGATATGTAGGCGGGCACGAAATTTTTATCCTGACTCAGCACCTGATTAAATCTCTTTGCCGATCTCTCGGTATCATTTTCCGATTCTAAGAGATATTTACCGAATTCGTATTTAAGCCCCAACATAACCTGTTCTTCTCTTTTCTTTATTTCTTTATCTTTAGATTCAGAGAGAAATAGTTTAGATAAACGGTAAGCGTTTTTCCATTTTTCCTTTTTTATATATATATCTTTCAGCTGCGTTATGGCATAAAGATTATCCGGAGACGCTTCCAGCGCTTTATTGAAATAAAAAACGGCTTTATCGTAGTTATTGTTTATCTTATAAAGATTTCCAGCCTCGTTAAGAGCGGAGACATTGTCTTTTTCTATATTTAAAACCTCATTTAGCGCAGATTCACATTCTTTTATCCTTCCCTTATGCTTGTAAATTTTTGCCAGTAAAAGATGTGCGCCTATACTATTGGGATACTTAAACAAATATTTTTTTATTAAATCGATACCCTTGTCATACTGTCCCTTTATATATGCATCTAAAGCCTTATTTATGGAGTTGTCCAATTCGGTCTTTACGTATCCGCTTCTCTTGTGTAGCAACGCCTTTAATTTTTGGAATAAAATATTTAATATAGTTATAATTAATATAAGCGCAATGCCGATTAAAAATGCCGAAAAAATGTAAATTATCAAATAATTGTTTATTATATGATAATGCCCCGGGGCATAATGCAGCGGGACCTTTATGGGGTTCAAGGCATAAAGATACTCAAAGAAAGCAATTAGCACGAGTACGGATATGATTATCGTAATTATATACATAAATGTAAGTATATTCGAAATGTTAAAATTATAATAGCCCTTTAGGCGGGTTCTTCATCGGTGCAAGCTTCAACTATTAATTCCTTTGCTTCCGGCCACAATCCTTCTATGTCATAATATGCCCGTAAATCATCATGAATCAGGTGTATCATGATACTGCCGTAATCTATTGCAATCCACATTGAACCGGGAGTAGAGATGCCTTCTTGTCCTATAGGGCGTTTTTTTAATGACTTGATAAGATTACTCGCAATTGCTTTTAGCTGACGATTTGACGAGCCCCCCGCTATAATTATAAAATCAGTCATTTCCGAAACTCTCCTTACATCAAGCACCACTACGGTGTGAGCCTTTTTTTCTAAAAGAGAATCTATGATAAGCCTGATGTCTTTGTTGGTTCTCTTAAGCGGTTTTCTGTTTGTTTTTACTGTTTCGATTATTTATATCACCTTAAAATTTAACGAATTTAAAAATACGACTTATTATTTATTATATAATTAATAACCTCATTTGGCAACAAAAAGAGATTCGAAACATTATTTTTAAAATTGTTTCTTATATCCGTTGATGAAATATCCAATCCGGTGATTTTTAAAAAGTATATAAATTTGTTTTTTGAAGTGATAAGCCTATTTTCAGTATAATCGGAAATTATGCCGTTTTTTAATTCATCGGGCAAAAAGTTTTTGAGCTTTGTTAAATTATTCAAGCCCGGCTCTTTACATGCCCTGCTTACTATAATAAAATTAATTATGTCGAATATTTTCTTGCCGTTTTTCCAGTTTTTAATTCCCAAATAGGTATCTACACCGACGATAAAATATAATTCGTCTTGGGGATATATATATTTAAGCTGAACAATTGTATCGTAAGAATAGGAAAAGCCCCCCCTTTTTATTTCAATATCCGAGGCTTCAAATCTCTCGCGGCTTTTTATTGCGATGTTTATCATTTTAAGCCTTTTTTCCGGTTTAAGCAGAGTCTCTTTTTTGTCGGATGTTATATTTGTAGGAACGAATATGACTTTGTCCAATTTAAGCCTTTCCGCCGTTTCTTCCGCCGCCCTTAAGTGTCCATAGTGAATTGGATCAAACGTCCCTCCGAAAATCCCGATTTTCATAATCTTTTCTGATAGTTGCCGAAGACGATGAATTTCGTTGTGGTAAGCTCTCTGACCCCCATAGGCCCGAAGGCATGGATTTTTGAAGTAGATATGCCTATTTCAGTCCCAAGCCCCAGTTCGAAACCGTCGTTAAATCTGGTTGAGGCATTTATTAAAACACATGATGAATTTACCCTTCTAATGAATTCCAAGGCGTTCGTATAATTCTCGGTCAGTATTGCTTCCGTATGATAGGAGCCGTGTCGCTCAATATGCATTATTGCTTCATTCATATTTTCGACTAATTTTACAGACAAAGTAAGGCTTAAATATTCGGTATCCCAGTCCATATCGTCGGCGGCTTCTATAAAGTTAAATTTATTTTTGTAATCACTAAAGATTTTACCGTCTGTTCTCGTATCAATGCCGGCCCTTTCGAGTTCCGCAAGCATATACGGAATAAATTTATCCGCTATTTCCGAATGAATCAGGAGCGTTTCCAATGCATTGCAAACGGAAGGCCTTTGTGCTTTTGCGTTAATAACTACTTCAATAGATTTTTTGATATCGGCGTCTTTGTCTACATATATATGGCATATTCCCTTGTCGTGTTTTATTACCGGAATTTTAGAATTTTCAGTAACGAACGAGATAAGCCCTTCGCCACCCCTCGGTATTATTAAGTCAATATATTTTTTCTGCGAAATTAATTCCTTTACAGCCGACCTGTCGGTATAGGGAACCATTGAAACCGTTTCTGGGGGAAGACCGTTAATCTTTAAGCTTTTCGATATAATGTAAGCTAATATTTTGTTTGAATTAAATGCCTCGGAGCCGCCCCTCAGGATTACGGCATTTCCGGATAGCAGACAGAGTATTGACGCATCTACGGTAACGTTGGGTCTGGATTCGTAAATTAATCCAATGACGCCTAGTGGTATCCGCATCTTTCCGACCATCAGCCCGTTAGGTCTTGCCGCTATATTTTCTATCTCTCCTATCGGGTCTTTAATTCTCATTACGTCTTCTATGGATGCTATCATGGAGCCGAATGTCTTTTCCGAAATAAAAAGCCTATCGGTAATCGCTTCGCCGAGTCCGCATGATTTTGCATTTTCGATGTCTTTCGTATTTTCTGTGATTATATCACTCTTATGCTCTATTAAAAGATTTTTGAGGGTCTCCAGTACGTTAATCTTTGTTTTAGAATCTGCATTTGCAATAAAGCTGCTTGATTCATTCACTTTTTTGGCAATTTCTTCTATAGATATTGCGGATGCTGCTTCTTGTACCCGATTCATAATATCCCCCTTTGTTTCATTGTTATGTTCGTTTATTAACGACTAAAGCAGATAAAAGTCGGTATTTTTTGGGTTAATTTTATTAACCGAAGACGGTATAAACGTTCCGGTAGATTTTCCGCTAATAAAGGAATTAAGGCTTTTTTTGTTTTTTCCGGAGATAATAATCGTATCTATACCGTTGATCGATGCGATAAGAGATGCGTATAGTTTAGACTTCATCCCCCCGGTTCCGTATGAATTTTTAGAAGATTCTTTAAAATTTTTTACGTATGTTCTTATGTTATCGATTATCTTTACGGATTTTGCATTTTTATATATCGCCGGATTTTTATCATAAACCCCGTTGACGTCGGAGAGAATTACGAACATATCCGCGCATACCAGATTTAAAATAAGCGCCGATAAATGATCGTTATCAGAAAATTTTATTTCTTCATAAGAAACAGTATCGTTTTCATTTATAATCGGAACGACCCCGTGATTCAGCAATTCATATATAGTGTTTCTTGCATTGGCAAACCTCTTTCCGACGGATATATCATCCTTTGTCAATAAGATTTGGGCTGTTTTAATGCCGTATTTTTTAAAGCAGGCATTATAATTTCGCATTAAAATAGCTTGCCCGCAAGAGGCGAAAGCCTGTTTCTCCGGTATACTGAAGGTATCCGCCCTCGGATTTATATTTAACAGACTCCTTCCCGCGGCGATTGCTCCGGATGAAACCAATATTACTTTCTTTCCCTGCCGGATCAAGGATGAAGAGAATTCGCAAATTCTTTTAAATGCGGATAGAGACGGTTTGCCCTCCCTGTCCAAGAGTATACGCGTGCCTATTTTTATAACTATTCTCTTCTTTGTATTAAGATATATATTTAAATTTTCTGTCATTTGGTTTATCTAAGTCACGGCTTGTTGATTGTAGTCTAATCTTTAGATAAATTACATATTTCGCGCTTTTTCACCGTTGCGTTCAAGGTATTCTTGAGCTCGCTTATGCCTGCACCGGTATAAGCGGAGATAAAAAACAGTGCCATATTTTTTTCCGCAAAATATTTATTCATTTCATTCTTTATTTCGTCTAATTCTTTCTCATCATATATTAGATCCATTTTGTTTATTGTTGCTATCTGCTTTTTTTTCAGTATGTCCTCGTTATATTCGGCAATTTCTTTTACAACGGTTTCATACCTGTTTTTAATTTCTTTTATGCTCCCTATCTCTATCAGGTGAAGGAGCATATCCGACCTTTCTATGTGTTTTAAAAACCTTAAGCCTAATCCCATGCCTTCGGATGCCCCCTTTATTATCCCGGGTATATCTATTAGAGTGAGGCTTTTATCTGAATTTTCGTCGTAAGAAACACCGAGATGGGGTATTTTTGTGGTAAAAGGATATGGGGCTATTTTTGGACGTGAGCCGGTTAATTTAGAAATAAGGGTAGATTTTCCTGCATTTGGAAGTCCTATTATGCCTATATCACCGAGGCTTTTTAATGTAAGACAAACCTTTCTTGTTTTTCCGAAGGTTCCCGGTTGAGAAAAGCGCGGTTTTCTATTTACCGAGGATTTAAAAAACGCATTACCCTTGCCCCCGATCCCCCCTCTAAGTAGAATAATTCTTCCCCCGTCTTTTGTGAGGTCGGCCATGACATCGTTTGAATCATAATCCGTTACCGTCGTCCCTACGGGAACCATTATGACTTCATCCCCTCCTCTTCTCCCCTTCTTATTGTTTTCCCGGCCGTTACCCCCGTTTTCGGCGATAAATTTGGGTTTATATCTAAAGTCGAGTAGGCTGGATATATTATGGGATGCTTCAAATATTAGATCTCCGCCGTCTCCGCCGTCTCCGCCATCCGGACCCCCTTTAGGAATAAATTTTTCTCTTCTGAAGCTTACGGCACCCTTGCCGCCGTTACCGGAAGCCATGGTGATTACGGCACTATCGACGAATCTCATAAAAATGACTTAAAGAACTATAATAGTTTAAGATAAATGGAAAGAAATTGCATAATAAGCGTAGATAAGGTTAAAATCTAATATTTTGCGAATTTATTATTGTTCTGCCGGAATAACGCTAATGAATTTTCTGTTATTTTTTCCGGTGTGAAATTTAACAAAACCCTTTATTATGGAATAAATTGTATAATCTTTCCCTGATTTAACGTGTTTTCCGGGATGAAAAGAAGAACCGACCTGCCGGACGATAATCTCTCCGGGTTTTACCAACTGTCCTCCAAATCTTTTCACTCCCCTTCTCTGTCCGTGGCTATCTCTTCCGTTTCTTGAACTGCCGCCTGCTTTTTTGTGCGCCATGATATCACTCCGATATTTTTGAAAATTTAAATTAGGAAATGGCCGTTATTCTAACTTCGGTAAAATTTTGTCTGTGGCCTCTTTTCTTTCTCTCGTCTTTGCGGCGTTTCATTTTAAAAACTATAATTTTTTTTGCTCTTCCGTTTCTGACGACGATACCTGTCACGCTTATGTTCTGCAAAGCCTGTTTTTTGATCAGCAAACCGTCGCTATTTTTTAACATTAACGGTTTAAATGTTATCTCCTCTCCCTTTTCTTTGTCTGTGCTTTCTATTCTTATAGTATCCCCGGCGGAAACGGTAAATTGTTTAGAACCGGCGCTTATGATAGCGTAATTGTCCATTGATAATCCTCTTTATCCGAATAAAAATTAAATTAAATTTACGCCTCAAGACGCATATGCACTTAAAATATCTCAAGATATATTTAAGTGGCTTAAAGAGGTTATTTTAATAGCTTTTAATATTCTTGTCAATAATAAATTTAAGTAAGCAACGATTTAAAGCATAAATATAGGGTATATTATAATTATAAATAATAATATGTGCAAGCAATTTGTTTAATTTTACCCGGGTGTTGCAGTAGATTTATTATGTGTCGATGCCAGTTTATATATAGAAATCATTAGATATATAAATTTAATTGATTATTTATTTTTATTATTTTAATAGATAATTGTAATATTTTTTTTTTGTTTGATTTAAAATTATGTTAACAAATGTTTTGATAAAATAGGTTACTTTAACAATATATTTCGTAACTTCAAATATGGAGTGTTTATGAATCTATCTAAGCTTAAGAAGGTTTCCATTAAGTTTAAACTGCTGTCTTCCGTCTTTATTATTTTAATTTTAGCCCTTTCTTTTTTGGCTTATTATTCCGTAGTTTATCAGAGTAAAATGTCTATGAAAATAACATCGTTTGATGCCGAAATTACCGCAAAAACGATGCTGTCCGGCTTGAACGCAATGATGCTTAACGGAAGTATAACGAAAAAGGCGGATAGAAAACAACTATTCGGCATATACAGAAAAATAAAGGGAATTAAGTATTTCAAAATCGTAAGGAGTAGTGCGGTAGACAAAGAATTTGGAGCGGGTTTAAGGCAAGAGGCTTCAACAACTAAATTTGACAGAGAAATACTTCATTCTAATAAGGAGATAATGAAGGTTTATGAAGAAAACGGTCAAAAATATTTGAGGGTCGGCGTTCCGTTTATTGCGAAAAAGTCGTCAAGAGGCGTAGACTGTCTTACGTGCCATACGGTTAAGGCAGGGACTACACTCGGTGGGGTCGAACTCGTCTATTCTCTCCGAAATACCGTGAATTCCTCCGGTATTTTTATGAGAAACGTAATTATCCTTGCCGTTATCTTTATCATTTTGTCGCTTTTAGCCATATACCTTTTATTAAAGTTTATCTTTATAGACAGCATGAAAGATGTTTATAATAAGCTGAACAATATCGTGAGGGGCGACGGCGATTTAAGCAAGCTTATTCGCATGGACTATTACGATAGGGCAACCATCATGATGAAAAAAAGCAAGAATTGCATGCTCGAAGACGGCGAATTGGAACAAAGATGCTGGGATAAACAGCAGGATAAGTATGGAAACAAGGGTACGACAATATGTGTAAGGTGTGACGTCTACAAAAATTCCATATATGATGAAATCACGTCCATTATTAACGAATTTAATAAATTTATTATAGAGTTAAGGGAAATAGTGAAATCCATTACCGAAGAGGCGATGGTTATCGTCGACGTTAGCACCTCTATAGAAGGGCATGTGGACGAAATAAGCGGTAAGGCTTCCGAACAAGCCGAACTTGCAACGCACGTAGCAGCGGCTTCGGAAGAGATGTCTCAGACCATAAAGGAAATTGCGAAAAATGCCCAGAATGTGAGCTCTATAGCTAAAGAAGCATCGGACAGCGCGGAAGAAGGCTTTGATATTGTAGAAAAGTCTATTGCGGGGATTAAAAATGTTGCCGTTCTTACGCAGCAACTTGGTGATCTTATAAACGGATTGGAGAAGAGTTCTTTTGAAATAGGAGAGATAATCTCGGTGATAAATGATATAGCCGACCAGACTAACCTGCTTGCACTTAACGCCGCAATAGAAGCGGCTCGAGCGGGAGAGTCCGGCAGGGGGTTCGCCGTAGTGGCCGACGAAGTGAGGAAGTTAGCCGAAAGAACGGTCAGGGCTACAAAGGAGATAGCGTCTAAGGTTCAGGCCATGCAGCATAGCACTATGAATACCAAGTCGTCTATGGATTCAACCCTGCATGAAGTGGATCTATCGGTGGGCTATGCTTCAAAAGCCGGTAAATCTTTAGGCAGTATAGAAAAAAATATAATAAGCCTCACGGATCAAATCAGTTCCATAGCGGCGGCATCGGAAGAACAGACTGCCGCTACAAACGAGATATCTCAAAATATAGAGTCCGTTTCTAATCTTTCGGTATCTAATTCCGAAAAATCTTCAAATGCGGCTAAAGAGGCAGTCTCTATTTATGGGGAGCTTGAGAAGCTTATCAGCATATTAAAAAAATTTCAATATTAACTCTAAGATCTGACGCTAAGTAATTAATCGGAAGGAGGTGAGCTACTTGGAAACTTTTGATAGTTTGACGTATGAAAAGGAAGTTTATAAACCGTCTAAGGAAACCGTAAAAAACAGCTATGTGGATAATTACGATAGGCTCTATGAATATTCCATAAAAGAAAACGAAAAGTTCTGGGACGAAATAGCAAAACAGCTGAATTGGTTTAAACATTACGACAAGGTTTTAGATGCATCCGACCCGCCCTTTTATAAGTGGTTTACCGGCGGTAAGACCAATATTGTTTATAATGCATTGGATAGGCACGTAACGACGTTTCGCAAAAACAAGCTTGCGCTAATCTGGGAGGGTGAAGACGGTTGCGAGAGGGTTTATACCTATTTTTCCCTTTACAAAGAGGTGAATAAGTTTGCAAATGTTCTTAAAAGTTTCGGTGTAAAAAAAGGGGATACGGTTACTATATATTTGCCGAATATACCGGAAATTGCCATAAGTATGCTTGCATGTGCAAAGATAGGGGCAATTCATAGCGTAGTATATGCCGGTTTTTCCGCTTTTGCGTTAAGAGACAGAATATCGGATGCTCAGAGCAAACTGCTTATTACCGCCGATGGCGCATATAGGGGGGGTAAGGTTATTGAGCTTAAAAAAATAGCGGACGAAGCCCTTACGAGAACCCCCATCGTTCAAACCGTCATTGTCGTAAAGAGGACGGGAAAGGATGTCGCGATAGATACGTCAAGGGATTTTTACTACGATGAACTCATGAAACTGCCTATAGCTAATGCATATCTGAAAACCGAAGAGATGGATTCCGAAGATCCTTTGTTTATACTATATACGTCGGGAACTACCGGAAAGCCCAAAGGGATACTGCATGTCCATGGCGGATATTCCGTCGGGACATACATAACATCAAAATATGTATTTAATATAAATGATAACGATACATATTGGTGCGCCGCAGACCCGGGGTGGATAACGGGTCATTCCTATATCATATACGGGCCGTTAATAAACGGGGCGACGACCGTTATGGTAGAGGGTTCACCATACTATCCTTATCCGGATAGATGGTGGAAAATCGTCGAGAAGCACGGCGTCAATATCTTTTACACATCGCCGACGGCAATTAGGGGCATTATGAGATTTGGTGAAAACTGGCCGAATAGACATAACTTAAGTTCCCTTAAAATTCTCGGCAGTGTCGGGGAGCCGATAAATCCGGAGGTTTGGCGTTGGTATCACAAACATATAGGTAAAGAAAGATGCCCTATAATGGATACATGGTGGCAGACGGAATCCGGCATGTTTCTGATAACCCCGGTTCCATCATTGCCCTTAAAGCCGGGTTCGTGCGGAAAACCGTTTTTCGGTATAGATGCCGATATTTTTGATGAGAGCGGTAAAAGCGTAGAGGCGGGCAAGGGAGGGTATCTCGTCATTAAGAAACCTTGGCCCGCAATGATGAGGACTATCTATAAGGATGAGGATAGATATAAAAAAACGTATTTTTCTAAATTTAACGACGTTTATCTGGCGGGAGACGCAGCAAAACGCGATAAAGACGGATATTTTTATGTTATGGGAAGGATAGACGACGTCATCAAGGTCTCAGGATACAGGTTGGGAACGGCGGAGATAGAAAGCGCAATAATTACGCATGAAGCGGTTGCGGAGTCTGCCGTTATAGGAAAACCTCACGATATTAAGGGAAATTCTATAAAGGCGTTTGTGGTTTTAAAGCCTAATATAGAGAAAAGTGATACACTGATGGACGATATCAGGTCTAATGTCGGTAAGACGCTAGGTCCTATAGCTAAGCCGGATGAGATAGAATTTGTCGATTCCTTGCCGAAGACGAGGAGCGGAAAAATTATGAGAAGGGTTTTAAAGGCGCGGGATATAGGCATAGACGAGGGCGATATTTCGACCATAGAAGAAGACTAATTAAAATTTTAGGCGCTTGATTTAAGATTTAGGCACCTATACAAACATAACGAGATAATAAAGGGGGCTTGAAGTTGGAATTTAAAATTTTAGATTCTTTGAAAAACATTTTGAAAGAAAAGGGAGAAGGCAAATTAGAGAGCATTTTTGCATTTGGAATTTTTGAGGGAGACGAAAACCGTTTTTTGCAAGACAAAAATCTTAAAGAGTTCGATTTTATATACAAAAGGTTGGAACAGATTAATTTTAAGGCAAAAAAAGGTAAGAGTACGATTATCGAATATCCGATTTATTCCACTGTTTGCGGGATAGGTAAAAAAAGTAAGTTTGATTACGATTCTATCAGATATTTTGCTTCAATCTCTTCGAAAATTTCCGAAACCAATAGGACCAAAGAAATAATATTGATAATTCCGGAATTATCCGGAGAATATTATACGAAAAGCGGTTTATTTTACCTGTCGGCGGCTATCGCGGAGGGTGTCGAATTAGGTCTGTATAAATTTAAAAAATATATGACCAAAGATAGCGAAAAAAATAATAATGAAATTACCGGTCCGAAAGTCGTAAGGGTATATTTCAGCGGCCTCAAAATAACCGAAGAATTAATAGATTCCGCCAAAGACGGTTTAGATTTCGGACAGAAAACATCTCTTGCGACTAATTTTACGAGAGATTTGGTAAATGAACCCGGAAATGTCGTTACGCCTGCATATTTGGCAAATATTGCCGAAGAAATAGCGAAACAGAAAAATATGGAATGTGAAATCTTTGACGAAGTAGAGATAATAAAGAAGGGAATGAACGCTTTTTATGGGGTAGGGCAGGGGTCTAAAAATCCCCCGAGGTTTATTCACCTGATTTATAAGCCTAAAAATAAATCAAAAAATACTAAAATTAAAAGGATTATTATAGTTGGTAAGGGTGTAACCTTCGATAGCGGCGGTTTATCGCTCAAACCATCCGATTTTATGACGACGATGAAATCTGATAAATCGGGGGCATGTGCCGTGCTCGGCATAATGAAATACATTAACGAATTCGACGTAAATTTAGAAGTTCACGGCATTATAGCCGCCTGCGAAAACATGCCGGATGGCGGCTCTCAGAGGCCGGACGATATCGTTAAGACCCTTAACGGGAAGACCGTAGAGATAGAGAATACGGATGCCGAGGGCAGACTGACTTTAGCAGATGCATTATCCTTTGCTTCAAATATCGGGGCAGATGAAATTATTGACCTTGCGACGCTAACCGGAGCTTGCGTGGTGGCGCTCGGAGAATATACGTCCGGTGTTATGGGCAACGATAAAGAACTTATCGGCAACATCATATCTACAAGCCGAATCTCCGGTGAAAAAATGTGGGAGCTGCCTTTTGACGATGACATGAGAGAAAAACTTTTAAGTTCGGTAGCCGATATAAAAAATTTAGGGGGTAAATACGGCGGAGCTGTAACGGCAGGCATGTTCTTGGAAGAATTCGTATCGGACAAAATCAAATGGTGCCATATTGATATAGCGGGTCCGTCTTTTACAAAGGTCGGATTTTCTTATAACCCCAAAGGGGCTACCGGCGTGGGGGCGAGAACGTTATTGTATTATTTGATTCAGCACAAGATTTAATTTTTTCTTTGATTAAAAGGGTTTTGTGTGTTACTATAGTCAAAGTAGATATGTAAAACGTAAGTAATAAAGGAGAGGCTTTTGAATTCTTTTTTACCCATACTTATAATGCTTGTACTAGTCATATTGTTTGCGGTTTGCACGATTATGATATCTAATTTCATCGGCAAAAAAACATATGAAAAGGGGAAGTTAAAGCCTTATGAGTGTGGAGTAGAACCTAGCGGCGAGCCGCACGTAAGGTTCGACGTTAAGTTCTATCTTATAGCCATATTTTTTCTTCTTTTCGATATCGAAGCCGTTTTTTTATTTCCATGGGCGGTCATCTTCATTAAATTAGGTTTTTTCGGTTTTATAGAAATGTTTTTGTTTATTGTAATATTAGTTATGGGTTTGCTTTACGTATGGCTTAAGGGTGCACTCAAATGGGAATAGAAGAACATTTAGGCGATAATATTATTACGGCATCCATGGATAAGATTGTTTCATGGGGAAGAAAGTGGTCCATATGGCCGGCTACATTCGGTCTCGCTTGCTGCGCTATTGAAATGATGGCTACCGCTTCTTCGAGATATGATTTCGATCGGTTGGGACTAATATTCCGGTCAAGTCCGCGACAAGCGGATTTAATTATAGTATCGGGAAGAGTCGCATACAAGATGGCACCTATGGTGAAAAGAATTTACGACCAGATGCCTAATCCTAAATGGGTAATAGCTATGGGTGATTGTGCCTGTTCAGGCGGACTTTTTAATGTATATAGTATAGTGCAAGGCGTCGACAAGATTATTCCGGTCGATGTTTATATCCCCGGTTGTCCCCCAAGACCGGAGTCATTAATATACGGCATAGTTAAACTTCAAGAAAAGATTGGAAAGGGAACGATAAAAAAAGAAGCGCCCCCCGATGTCTTAAAATAAAAAAATTAATTAATTATATTACAAACGACCGAACATTAAAAATAATTTAGGTAGAATTTTAATTGCTAAAATGGATATTATGCTTGCATTAACTGTTATAAAGGAATCAAAACCGGGACTGATTGTTTCGACTGACGTTCAGTGCGGTGATGTTCATATATTAATCAAAAAGGAAGGTTTACTTGAAATGACAGACTTTCTGAAAACCGATTCCAGATTAACGTTTGATATGCTTAGCGATTTATTTGCCGTAGATTATCCAAAAAGATCCGAAAGGATAGAGGTAGATTATAATTTTTATTCCGTAAAAAATAATTTTAGAATTTTTATTAAAGTTAGGAGCGGAATTGACGAAGCGGAATATCCGAGTCTTACTCCGTTTTATAATGCAGCAAACTGGTTTGAAAGAGAAGTTTATGATATGTTCGGGCTAAAATTTAAGGGACACCCCGACCTAAAAAGGATATTGAATCCCGATGACTGGGATGGACATCCCCTTCTTAAGGATTATCCTTTGAGAAAAAGACCGGAACCGAGAGATATTGAGTTTGATGCGCCGGGATATGTCGAGTTAGAAAGAATATAATAATTTCTAATTAAAATGTTCTGATTCAGAACGTTTTCTAAATGACATGATTGAATATAAAGATTTTTTAATAGAAGTAGGTAAATTTCCGCTGAATATAGGACCTTCACATCCGGCTACTCACGGTGTTTTGAGGGTTTTAGTCCAATTAGACGGTGAAACCGTAGTCCACGCAGAACCCATAATAGGTTATTTACATACAAGCATGGAAAAGTGCGCAGAGTTTAAAACCTATCATCAGGCAGAGACCATTACGGATAGAATGGATTATGTTTCCGCTGCCTCCAATAATCTCGGTTATATTCTTGCGGCTGAAAAACTTTGCGGAGTAAAGGCGACTAAAAGGGCGGAGTATGTCAGGGTGATTCTGGCGGAGTTTACAAGAATTAGTTCGCATCTTGTGTGGCTTGCCACTCATGCGGTGGATATAGGTGCATTAACGGAGTTTTTATACTGTTTTCGTGAAAGAGAATTAATATTAGACATAATAGAAGCTATTACCGGAGCAAGGATGACACCTTCATTTTACCGTGTCGGCGGTCTTGCAATGGATATTCACAAGGATCATATAAAAAAGATAAGAGATTTTATTAAAATATTCCCGGAAAAGGTTGATGAATATGAAACATTGCTTACAAAAAATAAAATCTGGTTAGAAAGAACTAAAAATTTAGGAATAATCTCTGCAGAAGATGCGATAAATTTTGCCTTAACCGGGCCGTCTCTTAGGGGCAGTGGGGTAGACTACGACGTGAGGAAGGCGAATCCCTATTCAAGCTATGAAGATTTCGATTTTGACGTTCCCTTAGGCGATAGCGGAGATGTTTACGATAGATACTGGATTAGAGTAGAAGAGATGAGGCAAAGCCTTAAGATAATAAGTCAGGCTGTAGAAAATATTCCGGAAGGAGATTACCTAAGCTATGACGAATACCCGCAGTATGTTATACCCCCTAAAAAAAGAGCGCTGACTACAATGGAAGGTATGATATCGCTTTTTAAATACGGCATGGAAGGAATAAAACCGCCGAAGGGAGAGGCATATCAATCCATAGAAAATCCCAGAGGAGAATTAGGGTTTTATTTGGTGTCCGACGGCACGGCGTTTCCTTACCGCATGAGAGTAAGGCCGCCGTCTTTTTGCAACGTAAGCGCCCTGAATGAAATGACTAAAGGGCATTTATTGGCAGATTTGATTGCCATTATGGGCAGTGTCGATATATTATTAGGAGAAGTGGACAGATAATGAGGGGACAACATGAAAATTATAGATAAAATCGGTTCAAGATTAGACGTTTCGTACTTTAAGAAATCCGGTCATGCCGATATATCTTCTATACTTAATTGGAAAGGCGTGGTTTTGCTTGACGATAGGGATAATAAAGTCGACCTGGCAAGATGCTATATGCAGGAACTTCAAAAACTTTCCTGCGGCGTTTGTACCCCGTGTATGATTGGAACTTCGGTTGCTTCGGATATTTTAGAACATATATGCAACGGGCAGGCTATCTTGAAAGATTTAGATAGATTGAGAAACCAATGTGATTGGATCTTATCCTCCTCTAAATGCACCGTAGGCAATATGGGTCCGCTTGCCGTTACCGAACTAATAGATGATTTCAAACAAGATTTTGAAAACGCAATAATAAGCAAAGAATTCATACCGAGAGGGGATTACATAGCCCATTCTACTGCTCCTTGTATTAACGGTTGCCCGTCCAAGCTTGATATTCCGGATTGGATTGAAAGGGTCAGGGACGGCCGGTTTGAGGACGCCCTTGAATCCGCAAGGAGAAGCACTCCGTTACCCGGAATTTTAGGAAGGACATGTTTTCATCCCTGTCAGGATAATTGCCGCAGGGCAAACGTAGACGGTACCATTCAAATATGCTTAATCAGAAGATTTGCCGCTGATAGCGTGTTTTATTCCGATATTAAACCGAAGTTTGCAATCAAAAGTAACGGAATTAAGGTAGCGATTATAGGTTCGGGTCCGGCCGGTTTGAGTTGCGCTTATTATTTACGCTTAATGGGATACAAGCCGGTAATATTTGAAGCATTACCTGTTTTGGGCGGAATGATGACCGTGGGTATTCCAAAGTATAGATTGCCGCAAGAGTTTTTAGACAAGGAGATTGGATATACTCTTTCTACCGGAATAGATTATAAATTAAATCAAAGGCTCGGAAGGGATTTTACCGTACAGGATCTTTTTGAACAAGATTTTAAAACCGTTTTTATTGCGGTAGGCGCTCACAGGGGGCAAAATATAGGTTTACCCGGATCAGACGACAATCTTAAAGGTTTTTATGACGGGGTTAAGTTTTTGCGAGACGTTGCGCTTGGAAATAAAATAGATATCGGAGATAAAGTTATAATAGAAGGCGGCGGTAATGTTGCCGTAGATTGTTGCCGGACGGCAATTAGATTGGGATGCAAAGAGGTCATAGTCGTGTATAGGAGGTCTAAAGAGCAAATGCCCGCAGCGCTTTACGAAATAGACACCGCTGTCAAGGAAGGGGTAAGGTTTGATTTTTTAACTAATCCCGTAAGTATTGTTCAAGAGGACGGAGTAGTCAAGGGTGTCGAATGCATAAAAATAAAGCTTGGAGGTATTGATAAAAGCGGGCGTAGAAGCCCGATTGAGATGCCGGGTACAAATTTCAACATGGAATGCGATTCATTCATCATGGCGGTGGGACAAGTCCCCGACCTCGATTTTTTAAAGGATTTACCGCAAATTAAAACGGCAAATAGGGATAGAATTATAGTAGCCGATAAATTTACCCATATGACGGATATGCCGGGGGTATTCGTCGGCGGAGATATTCTTACCGGTCCGCTCAGCATAGTAGATTCGAATCGTGACGGTAAAAATGCCGCAAGAAGGATGGACCAATATATAAGGACGGGTACCTTCGAGCCGACCGATGATTGCCTCTTTGAATACTTATTTGAAGAGATAGGCGTTTATGACAAAAAAGAAGTGATAGATTATACCGATTTTCCAGAGGGAAACCCTGCGGCTAAGCAGGTGGAAGAGCCGGTTGAAACCCGCATCGACAATTTTAAGGAGGTTGACAAGGGTTTAACGAGCGATGATGTTATTTATGAAGCTACAAGGTGCATGAGGTGTTATTTTCTTATGCTCGTGAAGTTCGAAGAAAGAAGCTGAATTAAAAAAATAAATACAAAATATTTTTATTATAAATATTAGGGTTTAATTAAGTGGATATTGAAATATCAATAAATGATAAGAAATTTATGACCAAATCGGGTATTACTATCCTTGAAGCCGCTGCACGAAACGGCATAAGGATACCAGTGCTCTGCTATCTCGGAAGGCTCAAACCGATCGGTTCTTGCAGAATTTGCGTAGTTGAGGTTAAAGGCATTAAAAATCCTCTTCCGTCTTGCGTCGCAAAGGTAAAGGAGGGGTACGAAATCCTGACCGATACCGAAAAAACATGGAATGTCAGGAAGATGGTGATGTCTCACCTTTTATTGGAGCACCCCCTTGATTGTCCCGTTTGCGATAAATCGGGTGAATGCATGCTGCAGGACCTCTCTTTTGAATTCGGCATGACTACTCAGGAGAATGAGAGGGTTTGTCCGGATAGAACGCATATATTCCAGAGTGACCTTATCGAATATATGGCGACAAGGTGTGTTCTATGTTCCAGATGTATCAGGGTATGTACCGATATGTACGGGAATCCGTTTCTTCAAATTAAAGATAAAGGATTTAACGGTTATATCGGATTAAAGGGAGACGACAGCTTGCAAACGGGCTCCGTTCCGTCGAAAAATTGTTCATTTACGGAAATTAAGAGCGATATAAATTATTTGGATTGCTATTATTGCGGAAATTGTGTGGAAGTCTGCCCGGTCGGCGCTCTTGTTTCAAAACCGTCGAAATTTAAAGAAAGATACTGGCAGGAATCCCCTTTTTCATCTGTTTGTGATAAATGCTCCGCCGCATGCAGGATGGAGTATTACAGATACGATAAGGATGAATCGTTAGTCAGAACCGTTTCCCTATTCGGCGGATATTTATGCAAAGCCGGTTTTTTTTACGAAGGCATAGGGAAAGATGAAGGGTATTATATTCAATCCCCTCTCGTTAAAAAGAAATCGATGTTCGAAGAAACGAGCAAAAAAGAGGCCGTAAATGAGTTTGCGTCGAGAATTGAAAGTATCTCTAAAAAGGGCGGGATGGAAAACACCGCCGTTTTAGTATCGCCGGGAATATCGACAAACGACGGTTTCATAATATCTAATTTTGTAAGGAATATTTTAAAACCGGCATATTTCGATATAGCCGAGCCTGAATTTTATAGAATAAATCTTGACAAATTCAAGTCTATTTTTAAAAATGAGGAAAATTTTGATATTAAAACATTGCTGAATTCAGAAGTTATGTTATATATAGGCTCCATAGAAGACGAGATACCGTATGTTTCATACAATATAATGAAAGCCCACAGGGAACACGGAGGAAAGCTTCTACTCATAAATATTAAAAAATCCGCGAAAACGGGCTTTACGAGATTTGAAGATATTGCTTATGTCAGACAGGATATTGAATTATCGTCCGTTCATGATTTTTTAAACGGTTTGCGGCTGAATTTATGCGATTGCGACTCTGAAAAAGGCGACGAAATGGTCAAAAGTATTCTAAAGGCGGATGTGGTTTCCATTTTAATAGGCGATTATCCGATGTCGGCATGTAATATGGATGATAATTTTGTTGTCATTAAAGAGATATCGGATTTTTTGAGAAATAAAGAGAAAATTTCATATATTTTTCCGCTTATTAAATCGTTCAATTACAGGGGGCTCGTTAACTCCGGGCTGAATCCCTCAGGTAATTCCGGTTACGATTCTATATATTCCGGATTTAATGCCGGAAAAATAAAAAATCTCATATATATAGGCGATCCGGTAAATGATTATGTCACGAAAGAATTAATAAAATATGCGGCGGATTTAGAGTATTTGGCTGTTTTCTCTTCTAAAACAGGCATATTGTCTGCCATGGCAGATGTTGTCATACCGATAAAAGACTTTCTTGAGGGTAGGGATTCGTTTTATGAAAATTTCGAGGGTAAAACTATTAATTTAAATAACGATTTTAATCTTGGTCAATACAGATACGATATTATGGATATTTTAACGGAAATTTCCGATAGACTCGGACGCCCGTTTAATCATATCGAGGACGAGCTTTTAAATTTCACGAATTCGTTAAAAACCGGCGATGTGGTGCATTATAATAAGATCAAGCATCGAAGCAGGTTTTATTACGACACTAAATCCAATATGCTTTATTAAATTTAACTTTTATTAATAATATATATATTTCGGCATTATAAAACTATGGTATTTTGGCTTATTGTTGAAGTTATAAAAATATTGATTGTTTTCGCCGGCTTGCTTTTGGCTGCGGCATATTTAACCCTCTTAGAGCGTAAAATAGCCGCGAGAATTCAGAACAGAATGGGCCCCATGGAGGCCGGATTTCATGGTTGGCTTCAACCTATAGCAGACGGAATAAAACTGTTTTTTAAAGAGGATATTATTCCGGCCGGAGCTAATAAGTTTTTGTTCCTTCTGGCTCCCATAATAGTAGTTATTCCGGCGTTGACGACTTTTGCCGTTATTCCGTTCGGCGCGCCTATAAAAATAATGGGTCACATAGTGCCCCTGCAGATTACCGACGTAAACGTAGGGATTTTGTTTGTCCTTGCAATGACTTCTCTCGGTATTTACGGCGTGGTTTTAGGAGGATGGGCTTCCAATAGCAAATATTCTTTGCTCGGCGGCATAAGAACGGCGGCACAAATGATAAGTTATGAAATTGCGTTAGTTCTTTCCATAGTCGGCGTAATAATGATTGCCGGCGACCTAAGTTTAGCGGGAATAGTTTCGGAACAGTCGCATATCTGGTTTATAGTTTATCAGCCCGTGGGTTTTATGATATATCTTATTGCATCCACCGCAGAAATGAACAGGGTTCCTTTCGATTTAGGAGAGGCGGAAGGAGAAATCGTAGCGGGTTTTCACACGGAATATTCGAGCATGGAATTTGCGTTTTATTTTATAGGCGAGTATGCACAAATGGTCGTAAACAGTGCCATAATAGTAACGTTATTCTTGGGTGGATGGCAAGGCCCTTTTCTTCCTTCGGTTTTATGGTTTTTGATAAAGGTGTTCTTTATCGTGCTTGTTTATCTATGGCTTAGATGGACTTATCCGAGGCTTAGGTATGATGAGCTTATGGATTTCGGATGGAAGTTTTTGTTACCCTTGGCATTAGCCAATATTATAGTTACCGGTTTTATAATAATATTAATTCACGGATAAATGAAAATCATATGAATACCGAAAAGCAGGAAAATTCAATTATAGAAATAGTTAAAAATCTTTTGGTAGGGTTAAAAACCACCATGAAGACTTTTTTTCGCAAACCGGTAACGTTTCAATATCCGAAAGAAAAACTTACCGTAGCTCCAAGATTTAGGGCTTTTCCCAAGCTTAATGTTTTTAATGACGATTCCTTGAGGTGCGTAGCATGTTTTTTGTGTCAGACCGTCTGCCCGTCGGAGGCGATTAAGATAAAAGTAGATTATGTGAATTGCGGAGACGACCATGAGCTTACGAGCAGGCAAAAACACAACCGTAGTTTAGACGGACTTAAACCCGGCACGTTTAATGACGGCAGGAGGCGCCCATCAACGTTCGAGATAGATTTATTAAGATGTATTTGTTGCGGTTATTGTGAAGAAATTTGTCCCGAGGAAGCCATAAGCATGGGGAGTGACTATGAAGTAGCTTTTTGCAGCAGGGATGACGGAATATACGGAATAGAAAAGTTAGTTAAATCTCGATAGAATTATTTATTAAATTTTTATATAGAAAACAGAGGTAAATTTTGGAAATACTTTTTTATGTCTTTTCATTTATTGCTATCTTTTCGGCCTTAATGGTCGTAACGATGAGAAACCCGTTAACATCGGCGTTATATTTGATCCTATGTTTTTTTGCCATAGCCGGTTTTTATATAATATTAAATATGCAATTTCTTGCAGTCATGCAGATACTTGTATATGCCGGGGCAATAATGGTTCTCGTCGTATTAGTCATAATGTTGCTGAATCTTTCTGATATAAAAAGTTTTAAGTCGAATTTACATCAAGTTTTTATAGGCATATTGATTTCCGTCATTATGTTTGCGGAAATATTTTTCTATATCAGCAAGGGTATTCAAAAAAAACCCGTCGGTATTTTTACACACGCATTGATTAAGAAAATAGGAAATACCCAGATTATCGGCGAATTTTTATTTACTAAATATATATTTCCGTTTGAAATAGCTTCAATTCTTTTATTTGTCGCTATAATAGGGGCATACTTATTTGCCAAAAAGAAATTTTAATGGATAGGTGATTATTTATGAACGATTACCTGATAGTTGCAAGCGCGATTTTCTGTATAGGAGCCCTCGGTGTTCTTACGCGGAAGAATTTAATAATTATATTTATGAGTTTAGAGCTCATGTTTAATGCGGCAAATTTGGGTTTTGTAGCCGTTTCCGATTATCTTCATCTTATAAACGGGGATATATTCGTTATTTTTGTTATGGTGGTTGCTGCGGCAGAGGCTGCGGTGGCTCTCGGTATTGCTATAGCCTTTTTTAGAGAGAAGGGTACTATAGATATAGATAAAGCAAATGAATTAAAATATTAAAACTAAAAAGGTAGATTAAGGTGGATTATAAAGTATTAATAACATGGTTGATTCCGTTACTTCCTCTTTCCGGCTGGCTTTTATGGGGACTATTCGGGAAATATTTTAAGGGTTACTCGGGGTATTTTGCCAGCCTTTTCGTAGCTGCATCCTTTATTTTATCAGTAATTCTTTTTATTATCGTATCTTATTCCCACGGGTTTACGAGTACGTTGTATCCATGGATACATGCCGCAAACTTTAAGGTAGGAATATCGGCAGTTATAGACAGGCTTTCCGTTGTTATGCTCGTCATGGTTACCGGTGTCAGCACTATCGTCCATGTATATTCCATCGGTTATATGAAGGGAGATAAAGGTTTTTCGAGGTATTTTTCATTTTTGAATCTCTTCGTATTTTCGATGATCATGCTTGTAATTTCAAATAATTTACTTCTTTTATATGTATTCTGGGAAGCAGTCGGATTCTGTTCTTATATTTTAATAGGATTTTGGTATGAGAAAAAATCTGCTTCGGACGCAGGGAAGAAGGCCTTTATAGTTAACAGGGTCGGGGATGTCGGTTTTGCAATAGGTATTTTTCTATTATTTGCGACGACCGGTACCCTGAATTATGAAGCCGTTTTCAAAATGATCCCGATGATCCCTGTTTTTACTACGACGGTTATCGCGTTGCTTTTATTTGTCGGAGCCATCGGAAAGTCGGCACAGCTCCCTCTGCATATCTGGCTGCCGGATGCGATGGAAGGCCCTACCCCCGTCAGCGCGCTTATACATGCCGCAACTATGGTTACGGCCGGTATCTATATGATCGCAAGGTTTCATATTATTTTTTCTTATTCTCCGGTTGCATCGGAAGTCGTTTTGACGATAGGAACGCTTAGCGCTTTTTTTGCGGCATTTATTGCCTTAACGCAGTTCGATATAAAGAGAATTATAGCATATTCCACTATAAGTCAATTAGGCTATATGTTTATGGCCGTCGGTATCGGTTCTTATACCGCCGGAATTTTTCATCTTATATCGCATGCTATTTTTAAGGGATTGCTTTTTCTGACCGCCGGTAGTGTTATGCATGCGCTTGCAGGTGAATTAGATTTAAGAAAGATGGGCGGATTATATTCTAAGATGAAAGTCACGGCTATTACGTTCATTGTCGGCGCTCTCGCTTTATCCGGAATACCGCCTTTCTCCGGATTTTTCAGTAAAGATGCAATATTGGCAGATACTTATAACAAGGGTTTTTACTTTGCATGGGTAATAGGAGAGTTAGCGGCCTTCATGACGGCTTTTTATATTTTCAGACTGATATTCCTTGCTTTTTTCGGAAAGTCTAATCTTGACTCGAAAGTACACGCACATGAGTCCTCTAAAATGATGACTATTCCGTTAATAATAATGGCTTCGCTTGCGGTTATAGTGGGGTTTCTCGGTGTTCCGCCGTTCAATACGTCCATATTTTATAATTTCTTACATGTAGACTTTAAGAATGCTTATAATTTTAGTCCGTTTGTAGAGAACGCTCCGTGGTATCTTTTAAGTCTTGTATCTGTTTTAGCGGGGCTTTCCGGGATATTTGCAGCATACTTATTATATATTAGAAAGGTTGTTATGCCGGAATGGCTCAAAAGTGCCTTTAAGCCGATATATGCGTTATCTTACAATAAGCTGTATGTTGATGAGATATATGATTTTTTAATAATTAAACCCTTATTCGTTTTGTTTAATTTTTTATGGAAGATCGTAGACGTTTCGGTTATAGACGGAGCGGTCAACGGCGTAGCTTCAAGCTTTGCTTTCTTTTCGGTTAAGGTGAAGAAGATTCAAAACGGAATGCTGATGAGTTATATTTTAACGCTATCAATAGGCGTTGCGGCATTGCTTTTTTATTATTTTATCAGATAAATTTGAATTAAAAGGGGCAATATCACATGGGATTTTTCATAAAATATCTACTGTCTATACTAATATTTTTTCCTCTTGCTTCTGCTGTTTTATTGCTTTTTATAAATAAAAAAAACGAAGGAATACTAAGGTACCTATCCACATTTTTATCGCTCGTCGAATTTATTTTTTCGATTTATCTTTTTGTTTATTTCAAGCCCGATACCTATAAATTTCAGTTTGTAGAGAAGTTTCACTGGATTCCATCGTTTGGGGCATCATATTATCTTGGAATAGACGGGGTAAGTCTTTTTTTGATATTGCTTACGACGCTTCTGACCTTTATTTCTTTAATATCCAGTTATAGATACATAAGAGAGCATGTTAAGGAGTTTGTTATTCTAATGCTTCTTTTGGAAACATTTATGGTAGGAACGTTCGTTTCTTTAGACGTATTGCTGTTTTACCTGTTCTGGGAGTTTATGCTCGTGCCTATGTATTTTATTATCGGGATGTGGGGAACGGGGAAAAAAGTATATGCGGCAGTCAAGTTTTTTCTTTACACTCTATCCGGTTCCTTAATGATGCTTTTCGGGTTCATCTATATATATATACTTCATTACGAACAGACCGGTAACTTTACGTTTAATATAGTAAAACTGTACAATACCCATATTCCGATCGGTCTTCAAATCATTTTGTTTATTGCCCTATTTTTAGGATTTGCGGTAAAAATACCTCTTTTTCCTTTTCATACATGGCTGCCGGATGCGCATACCGAAGCCCCTACGGCAGGGAGTGTTATACTTGCCGGAGTTTTATTGAAGTTTGGAATATACGGTTTTTTCAGGTTTGCCATCCCCCTATTGCCTAGTGCAACGTATGTATTGGCTCCGGCGATTATTATTCTCGGTGTTATCGGTATTATTTACGGTGCATTCGTATCGGTAGTTCAAAAAGACCTGAAAAGATTAATCGCATTTTCCAGTGTTTCGCATATGGGGTTCATAGTACTCGGTCTGTTTGCAATGTCGGCAATAAGCGTGGACGGCTCCGTCTTGCAACTTTTAAATCATGGAATCAGTACAGGGGCATTGTTCCTATTTGCCGGAATGCTTTACGAAAGGACACATACGAGACAGATCGCTGATTTTGGCGGTATAGCAAAGAAAGCACCGATACTTACTACGCTTTTTTTGATTTCCGTTCTCGCATCCATAGGGCTTCCGGGTTTAAACGGATTCGTAGGAGAGTTTTTAATTTTAATCGGTTCTTTCCACAATTATACTGTTTTGACTATTATTGCAACGATCGGCATTATTTTTGCCGCCATTTATATGTTGCGTATGTTCCAAAAAGTAATGTTTCAGGATATCACCAATCCTGAGATGGAAAATTTCGAGGATATGAATCTAAGGGAGATTGTTACGGTCTTGCCTCTAATATTATTGATGTTCTTTATTGGATTTTACCCGATGCCTTTTTTGAGCAGGATAGATCCGACTGTGCTCCATTTTATCTCCATGGTGAGTCATCATGATACTATTTATAATATAATTAAATTAAAAACGGGGTTGTCCAATGTATAACCTGTCTTCAATGTATAGCATGGGTCTTTTGGAAAAGGGTATATTGAGTATTATTCCCGAAATAGTCATTGTAATATTTGCTTTTATAGTACTTTTTCTTACTTTTTTCGAAAAACTTTCTAAAAGCAAAAATCCGTATTATCTTTCCATTATAGGTATAGGTTTTTCGATTGTATATGTTTTAATGCTTTCGGGGAGGACTATCAGCGGATTTTACGGAGAGATAGGATTTAACAGGTTTGATGTTTTTTTCTTTATCGTTATTCTGCTTTCCGGCTTATTTACCGTTTTGATGTCTAAGGATGTCATGGAAAATTTTGAAATGCCGCTGCCCGAATATTATAGCCTCATTCTTTTCGGAATATTGGCGATGATGATTTTAATCGCATCGAATAGTTTAATAATGGTATTTTTATCCATAGAATTTTTATCGATTACGGCCTACATACTTACGGGCTATCTCAAGGGTAATAGGAGGAGTACCGAGGCGGCGCTTAAATATTTCGTGCTGGGCTCGTTTGCATCGGCATTTTTGGTTTTTGGAGCGGTTTTTATTTATGCGGCCACAGGACACCTCAATTTATATAATATACATCATTTTTTAAGCCTTATTTCACATGGAGACATGATACGTTACGGCGGAATCAAAACATATCTTGCCATAGGATTAATTTTGTTTTTAGTAGGATTAGCCTTTAAAATGTCCCTGTTTCCGTTTCATGCTTGGACGCCCGACGCTTATGAAGGCGCTTCTACCCCGATAACCAGCTTTATGGCCACCGGAGTCAAAGTAGCCGCATTTGCAATTTTTTTACGTGTCTATTTTTTGATTTATAGCTCTAATATAATGAATTTTAACGATATATTATGGATTATTGCCATTCTTTCGATGACATTTGGAAATATAGCCGCACTTTTATCTCCAAACATAAAAAGACTTATGGCGTACTCATCTATCGCTCAGGCGGGTTATATACTTATCGGTATTATAGGCGGGGGATATTACGGATATTCCGGAACCCTCTTTTATCTACTGGCGTACATTTTTATGACGGCGGGCGCTTTCGCAATAGTTATTATTTTTGAAAATTTGGATTTAATATCTTTGGATATTAAAAGATATTCGGGGATAGGATATAAGTACCCGTTTGTTGCCGCATCCATGTCTATTTTCTTATTGTCTCTTGCAGGAATTCCGATGACTTCCGGCTTTATGGGAAAGTTTTACGTGCTTTCCTCTGCCGTTAAATCCGGATATAACTTTCTAGTCGTTATAGCTCTTTTGAACAGTGCTTTTGCCGCATTTTATTATATAAGAATAATATCCAATATGTATATGCCGTCTAAAAAGTCGGCTGACATTGAATTAAGCAACAAAAACGGCAGTTTTGGAATTATTGGCGGTAAAGTTAGCGGTGAATTAATGTTTACGGTTATCGTTTGTTTAATTTTTACGATATTAATGGGGGTATATCCCCAGGTATTTATTAATTTTGCCAATAATTCAGTAAACTCGCTATGGAGGATATAATTTACTATGCTCCCGCCAAGATTAATTTTTTTCTAAGAATCGGCGAAAAAGGACGGAGCAATTTTCACAAAATTCAATCCTTAATGAGAAAGATCGGTATTTTTGATAAAATTTGTTTTAAAATCACGAACGGTCCTTATAAAATTAGGGTCGTTTCAGGGGAAGTTATAAAAAAAAGCAGTATAAATGCCGATATTGAGTCTATCTCCAACGAAAATAATATAGTTATAAAAGCGGCAAAGGGGTTCTTTGCCAAGTCGAATATTGCGAATAAGGGGGTAGATGTTTTAATAGAAAAAAATATTCCTTTTAATGCGGGGCTTGGCGGCGGTTCAAGCGATGCCGCCGGGTTATTGTCTAAATTGAACGAAGCGTTTGGCAATGTATTAAATAGGCGGAAGATGATGGAGTTAGCTCTTTATATCGGTTCCGACGTACCATTTTTTTTAACGGCAAAAGATGCCGTAGTTTCAGGATTCGGAGATAATATCATTGAAATAAAAGAAGGCATCCTACCGAAATATTTTATAGTCTTAATTTTGCCGGATTTTGGAATAAATACAAAAGAAGCATACATGTCTTACGATGATTTTTTATTGACAAATAATATGAATTATTATAATATTCAATACTTAGACTTTCAATGCTCGGATTTTAAAACTTTGGAGTTTGCAAACGATTTTGAATCGGTAATGTTTGAAAAATATCCTATTCTTAAAGAGATTAAAGAATCTTTTATTTCGTATGGAGCAGAGGCTTCTCTCTTGTCGGGGAGCGGTTCTACTGTATTTGGGGCGTTCAAAACATCTGATTCGGCAGGGACTTATGTTGATAATTTAAAATCATTTCCTTTTCATAAAAGGGTTGCCTTAAGTTCTTTATCGGCAACTTTATAAACTATTACTCAATTTATTTTGGAGGGATTTTGTTATGCAAGTTACAGAAGTTAATGTGTTTCCGGTTGATGAAGAAAAATTAAAAGCCTATGTCACCATCACGTTTGATAACTGTTTTGTTGTTAGAGATCTTAAAATAATAAACGGAAAAGACGGTTTATTTGTCGCGATGCCGAGTAAAAAGAGGAAAGACGGAACATTTAAAGATACGGCACATCCCCTGAATAATGAAACTAGAGATATGATAGAATCTGCTGTTCTTGCTGCTTATGAAGCTGCTTTAAGTAGTCAGGAATAGTTGTTTTAAGGGAAAAACGAGTATTAATTGGGGCGTAGACAAGCGGCAAGTCACAGGATTTTGATTCCTGCAATCGGAGGTTCGAATCCTCCCGCCCCAGCCAAAAGTTAATTTGGGATATCAAACCTCTCTCTTGTCTATGGTCGGGAGGTTAAGTGTATATATTATATAATCCAATAAGAGGAAAATATGCTTGACAGACTAAAATTGTTTACAGGAAATTCCAATAAGGAACTGGCAGAAAAAATGGCGGATTATCTCTGCATACCCTTAGGAAATGCAGAGGTTTATAGCTTTAGTGACGGAGAAACCTTTATAAATATAAATGAAAACGTAAGGGGTTCCGACATTTTCCTCGTACAATCAACGTCAAACCCGGTAGATAAAAATCTCATAGAGTTATTAATAATGATAGATGCCATGAAAAGGGCATCAGCAAAAAGAATAACCGCGGTTATACCCTATTACGGGTATGCCAGGCAGGATAGAAAAACCGCATCGAGGGTACCTATTACCGCAAAATTGGTCGCGGATATTATTACTACTGCCGGCGCAAACAGGGTTTTATCTATGGACTTACATGCCGGGCAAATTCAGGGTTTTTTTAACATCCCGGTTGATCATCTGTATGCGGCACCGGTTCTGGTTGAGCATATAAAAGAAAAGGGCTATGATTCTTCGGACATCGTCGTGGTTTCTCCTGATACGGGGGCCGTTGAGAGAGCAAGGGCTTTTGCAAGACATTTAGGCGCTAATCTTGCTATTATTGATAAAAGGAGAATTAAAGCGAATGTTGCGGAAATTATGAATGTTATCGGGGACGTCAGGGATAAAACCGCTATAATATTAGATGATATGATAGATACTGCAGGCACTATCGCTCAAGGGGCGGAGGCACTTTTAAACACCGGAGCAAAAGAGGTAATAGCAATGGTGACGCATGGGGTTTTATCGGGTGAAGCGATGAAAAGAATAGACAATTCCCCCATAAAAGAACTCATAATTACCGACACTATTGATCAGAAGAATAGACCGGAATTATCTAAAAAAATAAAGATATTAAGTGTTGCCGACCTTTTAGGGGAAGCGGTAAAAAGGATATCGGACGAAGATTCGGTCAGCTCGTTATTTATTTGAATTTATTCACATATAAAAACATTAGAAAAAAGGAGATTTTCATTGGAAGTAGTTAATTTAAACATAGAGACGAGGAAAAAAGAGGATAATGTTAAATCCTTGAGAAACCAAGGCCTTATACCGGCAATATTATACGGAAAGCAAGCGGGTTCCGTTCTTATCTTATTAAGTTACAAGGAATTCATGAAGACTTTTACTAAGCATTCCGTGTCGTCGTTTGTTAATATCGTTAGCGAGGAAGAGGGTGTTAACGGCAAGACTGTCTTAATTAAAGAGATTCAAAAAGACCCTGTTACCGATAAGGTTATCCATATTGATTTTTATGAAATATCTATGGATGAAAAGATAGAGATAGAAGCGTCCATCCACTTGATAGGCAAGGCGGAAGGCGTAAAACTCGGCGGTGTCTTAAGTCCTTTAATGAGGCATTTATCTATTAAGGGTTACCCTAAGGATATAAATGATACTATTGAAATAGACATATCATCCTTAAAAATAGGGGAAATTATACATGTCAAGGATTTAAACTTAGGCGACGGTATAGAGATAACGGTGGAAGACGATGCACCTATCGTTACGGTGACCGAGCCTGTTGCAGAAGAGGCTGTTTCCGAAGATGCTAAGGCGGAAGGCGGCAATAACGCTCCGACTCAATCGTAGTATCAGCTGTCTCGATTACGGATAATCTTTGGCTTTAGTTATGCAGCATTATTGTTTTTCATTCTTTATTAGAAATTATATATAACCTTATCATATAAAATGTCTGCGGATATATTTATCATCGGTCTTGGAAATCCCGGGCGTGAGTACTGTTTTTCCAGGCATAATTTCGGCTTTATGGCCATTGATGCCTTTTTTAAAAAAAATGATTTTCCGAAATTTATTCGTAAAAAGAATTATTTAGTTTCAAATAAGGTAATATCAGATAAAAATGTTTACTTAGTCAAGCCGCTTACCTTTATGAATTTAAGCGGAAAAGCCGTTAAGGGGGTAATAAACGGAGCAGGTATTTTTAATATATCCGATTATGACGCCGACAACTCAAACCTTATCTTAATACATGACGACCTTGACCTTAGTTTCGGAACGTATAAGATTAAATTCGGCGGCAGCGGCGGTTCGCATAACGGCGTAAATTCCGTAATAACTTCGCTTCGGAGTAAAAACTTTATACGCATAAAATTGGGTATTAATTCTTCCGAGAGGGTTGAATTTAGCGTAGGAGCAGACTATGTCTTGTCTAATTTTTTAAAAAATGAAATTAGAGAGATGCCTGATATATTAAATACAATAAATGAAATCCTATCGGTCTTCATAGAAGAGGGCATTATGAAGGCTATGAATAATTTTAACCGCAAATAAAATTACAGATGGCAAAGGTATTTATATCTTACGGAGGATAAATAAATATGGGACTTAAATGCGGCATAGTAGGCCTTCCTAACGTTGGAAAATCTACTATATTTAATGCTATTACCTCCGGAGGGGTAGAAGCAAGCAATTATCCCTTTTGCACGATTGATCCTAATATCGGCATAAAGCCGATTAACGATAAAAGAATAGACAGGCTTAAAGAGATGGTTACTCCCGAAAAAGTTACACCTGCTTATGTCGAATTCGTGGATATTGCCGGGCTTGTAAAGGGCGCTTCATCCGGCGAAGGATTGGGAAATAAATTTCTTTCGCATATTAGGAACGTGGATTTAATTATACAGGTAATAAGGGTTTTTGAAGAGAGTTCGGTCGTACATGTCGAGGGTGACATTGATCCTATGAGGGATATTGATATTATCAGCATGGAGCTTGCCCTGAGTGATATAGAGATCCTCTCCAGACATATGCAGAAACTTGAAAAAACAGCTAAAAGCGGGGATAAAACCGCCATAGTTAACCTTGATTTTTTAAAAAACATCAACGAGCAATTATCCAAAGACGGGAATATATTAAATAAAGAATTTAGCGAAAGCGAGAGAAATCTTTTGAAATCCTTAGGTATTATATCGGTGAAACCTGTTATATATATCCTTAATGTTGACGAAGGCATGTTGTCCGGAGATATTTCCGATAGTGAGATACGTAATATATATGATATTGCCGAATCTAAAAATATACCGGTGATAAAGTTGTGTGCAAAATTGGAAGCGGAGTTGTCCGCTTTAAATGTCGACGATAGAGATATTTTTTTAAAAGATTACGGCATTGAATCCTCTGCTTTAGATACCGTTGCATCCGTTAGCTTCGGGCTTTTAGGTCTGATTTCCTTTTTTACCGCCGGAAAGCAGGAGGTGAGGGCATGGGAAATAAAAAACGGATGGAAAGCGCCCCAAGCCGCCGGCACCATTCATACCGATTTTGAAAAGGGTTTTATAAGGGCGGAAGTTATATCTTACGATGATTTTATTAAAGTTGGTTCGGAATCTAATGCCGCAAAAATGGGACTTTTAAGGCTTGAGGGTAAGGATTACGTAGTTAAGGACGGCGATATAATGCATTTCAGATTTAACGTTTAGCCTTTTAATACCCCGTATCGTGTTTATTATGGATAAAAGAGGTAAATTTAACATACTTCATATTGATAGTTTTAGGGAATTCGGCGGTGCGCAAAACGATATCGTCATGCTGCTTAAATTTATGAAGTTGTTTTATGGCGAAAAGTTCAACATTTACGTAATACATAACGGCAATAAAAAGTTGCGGAATAAATTAGACGGTTTAGGCATTTATAGCTTATCGATTGAAATGAAAAATTTTCTCGATATTAAGGCCGTATTCAAAATAAGGAACTTTCTAAAAAAGTATGATATTGATTTAATAAATTTTCATTCCTCAAAAGACCAATTCCTTGGTGGTATCGCGTCCATTCTGGTTTACAAAAAGAAGATCGTTAAAATTTTAACAAGACATGTGGCATATAAGGTGGATTTTTTTAAAGGGGCATTAATATATCGTTATCTGACCGATAATTTTATCGCCATTTCTGATTTTATTAAAAACGGCTTAATATCCGATTTAAAGATAGATCCCGAAAAAATAGAAACGATTTACAGCCCGAGGGTTTATGATGCGGATCAGTTGGAAAGAGATATACTGTTTTATAAATCCGAAACCGAAAGCGTTAGGCGCGAGCTTGGAATTAAACCGGATGAAAAAATTATCTCGCTTATCGGCAGATTATCAAAGGAAAAAGGGCACGAGGTTTTAATAAAAGCGGCAGAATTAATAATAAAAACACGAAAAGATTTAAAATTTGTTATTATAGGAGAGGGAGAACTGCATAGTAGTATAGCAGATTCGATAGACATAAAGAGGCTTAGGGACTATTTCATCATGGTCGGATTTAAAAAAGATATAAAACGATATATTTTCGCAAGCGATTTAATAATCGTTCCGTCGGGCCTTGAAGGAATGGGGAGCATTATCATAGAGTCGTGTGCATTAAAAAAAGCGGTTATTGCTTCGAATGTAGGAGGGATACCCGAACTGATAAAAAACAATGAGACCGGCTTTTTATTCGAGGCGGGAAATTATAACGAGCTTGCAAATAAAATTATTTTCTGTATAGATAAGCGGGAATTGATTAAGAGGATAGGTTTAAACTGTCATGATGAGGTTGTTTTGAAGTTTGATGCTAAAGAAATTGCGTCAAGAACGGCTTCGGTTTATTTAAATTTATTAACTAATTAATAGTAGATGCCTATATGGGTACTTTTGTTCATAGATACCGCAGATATATTAAGGGTTTAATTGTATTTATATTTATGATTTTTCTGGTCTATATTATATCTTTTTCCTTTCGCGCGGCAGATGCCTCGAGGCATAGCGTCAAATTAGAGCTTGCGTCTTTTTTAAGATATTCTTCCATAAAACCGGAATTTATAAAATTTATAGACTTTAACTTCAATACGCTTTTTTCGGATTATTTTTGGATACTCTTTGTCCAGGAATCTTCGTCCTTTAGGCTTGCAAAAATGCGCTATCCGTATATGTATGAGATATCGGTTATCACCGTTTCGCTTAATCCTAATTTTAATTATATGTATCAAGCCGGAGGAACGCTTATAGGTTTGTCCGGCAAACCCAAAAAGGCTATTAAATTATTGAAAATGGGAATGAATCATCTCAATGGAAATTGGAACATACCGTTTTTAATAGCGTTTAACTATTTTTACAGCCTCGGTAATTTTAAAAAAGCCGCTTATTATCTCAAATATGCAATGAATATGAAGGGCAGTCCGAAATATCTGGAATTTTTATATATGAAGATTCTTAATAAATCGGGGAACCTTAAAAAGGCGCTTGGTTTTCTTAGCGATATGTATAGAAATAATAAAAATCCTTATATAAGATATATAATAAAATATCGCATAAATGCGATTAAAAACGAGATACTCTTTAAAAAAGAACATAAAAATTATAAAGTACCTCATGCATTAAAACTTTTTTTACCGAGAAATAATAATAAACCGTGATTAAATTAAAAAACGTTACAAAATATTTTCGAGTGGGCTTTTTCGGCATCAAAAAAGATGCAGTAAAAAATCTTTCCCTAAATATAGATAAAGGTAAAATTACGGGGTTTTTCGGTCCAAACGGCGCCGGAAAATCCACTACGATCAAAATGATAGTGGGGTTGATTCATCCCTCAAGCGGCAGTGTTGAGATAAACGGTTATGATTCTCAAGATTACAGGGCACGTCTCAATCTCGGCTATTTACCCGAAAATCCGAGTTTTCCGCGGGGTATTAAGGGGATAGATATCGTTAAGTATTATTCCAAGTTATTAAATAAAAAAATAGATAAAAACTCTATAAACGAAGTGCTTAAATTGGCAGGTATTTTTTATGCGAGAAATATTCATGTGCATAAATACTCAAAGGGAATGACTCAGAGATTGGCTCTTGCCGTATCTATTCTGGGGGATCCGGAGATTTTAATTTTCGACGAACCCTTGTCGGGGCTTGACCCGATAGGAAGAAAGGAATTTAAAGACATAATCTTTAAATTGAAGGAAAAGAAAAAAACTATATTTTTTTCTTCACACGTATTGGCAGACAGTAAGGAGCTGTGTGATAAGATAGCCGTTTTAGTGGGCGGCAGGCTTATTAAAGACGAAAGTATTTCCGTTTTGGAAGAAGATGCCTATAATTATCTGCAAACGAAGACGAACGATACGGACGTTACTGAAAACGGAGCAGAAATGTCCGATTATAACACTCCGTTAGAGGTTTATCTTTATGATCTCATGCTTAAAAACAAAAGAAATTGAAATTAAATAAATTAAAGCTATAAGGGAGTCAACGGGTATCTCGATGAAAAATATTTTATATACTGCGATTTATTCTTTTAATGAGATAAAGAATTCCAAGATTTTTTATTCCTTTTTGGTTTTTGCGCTTGTACTTATTTTCGGGAGCTATTTTGTATCGCAGACAAGTTTCATAAGTCAGGGAAGGATTATGGTAGATTTTTCCATTTTCGCCATAACAATATTTAATATTTTTATCGGTATTTTTATAGGCTCCTCTATAGTATATGACGACATAGAAAAGAAAAGCATTTTTTTGAGTATAACAAGACCCGTAAAGAGAACGGAATACTTGATAGGCAGATTTATGGGATTGACGGCTGCCATAATATTCTCTACGATTATAATGATGTTTATTTTTTATCTTGTTCTTTTGATTATGCATAAATACGTTATACCGTTTCCGATACGTTCCGTCGGCAGGGCCCCGCTGCATACAAAGACTTTCCTTACGCTTTATCTGCTTCCGCAGTCTTTGTTGATTCAGGCATTGTTTATCATAATAGAATCGGTGTTTATTGCGGTCGTAGCATTGTTTTTTTCCTTAATAACGTCCAAGGCATTAGCCTCGATATTTACCATATTGGTTTTTTTTATAGGTAATGTTTCAAGCAGAATGAATACCCTTGTAATGCCTGCAAAAAAGATTATAAACGGAAAGGAGATAATCGTCCATCGGGCTAATTATGTTCTGACGGCAGCCGTTCATCTCATCTACTCCGTTTTACCGAACTTTTCGATATTCAATATAAGCTCTGAAGTCTCATATAAAATATCTATTTCGTCTGAAGCTATACTTTACGGAATTATCTACGGTTTAAGCTATACTATTTTGCTGTTCGTCATATCCTCGCTATTATTTGCAAGAAGAGATATAAGCTGATCCAATCCATATCCTCTTAGAATCAAAGCAATGCATTACGTTTTAATAAATATTCTAAAATACCCTTTTCAAGCATTGTTAGGTTGAAAAGATAATCGTTGTGTTTAAAGGTTTCTTACAGCGGTCTTGACACCTTTTTCCAGCCGATACCGTCTGTGATCCAAAAGAACTTAAATTTGCTGTTCAGTGCGTCAAACAAACTGCGATACTCCACAGCGATTTTTTCGGGCGTTACCACCAACCCCGATCATATAATCAACAAGGTTTGTGATTTTTTTACTCGTGAGTAAAGCCTTTAGTCCCGTTTTCCTTGCAAATCTCAAATATTTTTCTATACCGTCAACAGATATATTTTTTTTAGAAAAGTCATAATCTTCATAGGTAAGCTCCTTAAAGGATATTAAACCCTTTAGTATTCTTTCCGCCCCCAAGGCAGGCTCAATCCGTTTTGTATTAGTAAAGACCTTCCCCCAATTTGCAAAATAGGACCAAATCGTATTACTTGGTTTTAGAGTAGAGATAATAAAATCAAAAATTTGTTCTTTTGTGCCACAGTTTAATGCCGTTCCATAGAATTTTAAATTTTTCATGATTATTTTGTGGCCAATTTACTTCTCATATCCTTGACTAGCCCTTCAAATCGTTTTATTGATAAGTCTATATATTTTTTATCCATCCCGATAAATTTGCGTCCGAACAGATATGCCGCCAAACCAGTTGTTGAGCTCTCTGTAAACGGATCAAGGATGAGGTTACCTTTATTCGTGCTTGCTAAAACAATCCTTTTTAATAATTCTGCTGATTTTTGAGTCGGATGTTTTCTTTTTCAAGAAGCTTTTAGTGATGTTCGAGAAATGATAGTTCTGAATAATTGTTATGCTGACAGAACAATGAGACACGTTGATCTTAATCTATCCGCTGAATTGATTAGTTAAATCTTTTTGCTCTTGCTCATTTACTAAACTCGCATATTAATGCACTTCTTCCTCGCCATCTTTTTGGCTATTTTGTGATATACTGCAATATATGAAAAGAATTGATGTTTTTTTAAATATTCAAAAATTGTCTATGCCGAATGATTTAACTGTTCATCCGATCAGAGCAATAAGAAAAAAGAATCCGGAACGATTCTATGTATAGCA
>QIJE01000034.1 GCA_003232385.1 bacterium | reverse complement strand
ATTATCGGCAACGTATTCAAAAGCCGGAACAAAATTGGCGGGTGAGGTTGATTACTTCCAGGGTAGAATTATTGCGTCAAATCAGGCAATAGATACCGGTTTACCTCTATCTCGTTTTTTACCCGTGTCTCCGTCGAGTGGTGATCAATACGACGCGGTAAATGCTTACGACTTGTATTTAACCGGCTCTAAAATGTTATCGACGCCTATTATTCCCGTGTCTGTAGGATTTAAATTCGGTATCGGAGCTAACTTCACCTACTACTCGCAGGTACAGCACACCAGAACGTTATTCGGTAACGTAATAGGTTCTAACTGGCAGGCAATTCAGATTAAAGCCCCCGGTGAACATTATATATACGGTTCCCCGCTTGGTTCTAATTTAGCGAATAAGTATGGAATTATGGTAGATGCCCAGGAATTTCTTCCTTCCGGCAACACGTTGCAGGAATCATTGATTTACGCTGCATGGTTGCAGGATTCTTTAAACGGACAGCAGGAATTCGGCGGTAAGGCTATCGGAACGGAGTTTGATGTTAATTTTACCCATCACTTTACGAAAACGCTTGCATGGCAGGCATGGGGCGGTTACGTATGGACTGGAAGTGGTGTAGAATCGGAATCTCCTACGGCTACTAACCCCTTAAAGCCTTTCGCAGGTGCCGAGCATAAAGACATTACAGCATTAGGAAGCGCCTTCATATGGAACTTCTGATTTAGATAATGATTTAAGTACCAAAGATTAAAATGCCCCGGAGATATTTGAATATCTCCGGGGCATTTTTTATTCTATTATGATAAGATCGTTACGATGAGGAGCTTCTTCAAAAATTTGAGTATAAAATGGAAAGTATTGCTTAGTGCATTCGCTATTTTTTTCTTTACGGCATTTATAAGTGACGGGGTATTTCTTTTTACCATATACAGAACATTGTCTTATAGGAATTATTTAAGCAACGAACGGTGGGCTAATGTTTTGGCTTCGGAAATAGGTTATCTCTATCGTTTGGGTAAAACTAAATTTGTTAAGCAATATTTATATTCTAATATAAATAATTATGGAATGGTGGAAGGCGTTTGGTTATATAATAATAAGAAAAAGCTAATAGTCGTTAGGAAAAATCTTTTAACAAATGATTTTCAACATATTTTTTGTATAAGAAAGAATAGTAACAGATCTGGATTTTTTTTTAGATTATTCAATAATCTAAAAAATTTGGCTACGAAGTTTACACTATTAGGAAGTTACCCCCATGGGCACAAAGCCTATGAAGAATATTCTATCTTGACTAAAAATCTCCGATATAACGGTAAGAATTTAGGTTTTGTTGCTATTAAATTTAATATAAAAAAGGAGATGAAAATTACCGATAGTCGTGTTTTTTGGGTTGGAATCAGATTTTTAACGATAGCGGTCGTATTTATTATACTGGGACTTCTTATGTTTTATATAATGACTATTTTTCTGATGAAGCCGTTATCCGAAATAAAAGAAAATATAGAGAAAATAAAAAACGGCGATTACAAAATAGTCTTTAAGAATAGGTCTGACGATGAGATAGGAGACGTGATAAACGCTATTGATTTAATGGCACGGGCTATAGAGGATTATACGAAAAAGATAGATTCCGTAAATAAAGAAAAGGGCGAATTGAACTGTATGGCTGTTATGGGAGAAATGTCGGCGCATATTGCCCATGAAGTAAAAAATACGACATATGTCATCTTGTCCGCAAACACTTATATAGCCAATGAATCGGAAAATAAAATTGTCTTAGAGCTTACTAATATTATAGGCAAAGAGGTAAAAAGACTAAATAGAATGACTATAGATTTTTTAAGTTTTACAAGACAAAGAGATCCGGAGCTGACGACGATAGACATAAACAAATTGATAAACGAATCCTTGAGGGTATCGGAACTTGAATTATCCGGTTTAAACATAAAATTAATTAAAGATTTAATAAGTGACGATGTCGTTTTAATAAAAGGAGATCCGGAATTATTAAAACAGGTTATTCTCAACTTGATAGTAAATGCGATAGACTCAATTTGTACATTGGGCGTGTCAAAAAACGGGGTGATAGAAGTGCGGACGAGGGTTAGAGATGGTTTTGTAAATGTAGAAATCAGTAATAACGGATGTCCTATACCAAAAGAAAACTTAAACAAAATATTTCAACCTTTTTTTACGACTAAAAATACGGGTTCCGGTCTTGGTCTTCCGATATCCCTGCGTATAATGAAACTGCATAATGGGACGATAAATGTTTGCGGAGACGAAAGCAGAACGGTTTTTACGCTTGTTATACCATTATTACGGCTACTTTAACGTAAATCTTATCTTTAAAAACGGGTAATCCATATTGATTAAAATTTTATTGGTGGATGACGAGAAAAATATCCTAAGAGTCGTAAGCTTAAATCTAATTAAGCGGGGATTTTTAGTAGATACGGCTATTAGTGCAGAGCAGGGATTTAATCTATTTCTGAAAAACAGATATGATATAATTTTATGCGATTTAAAATTAGAGGGAATGAACGGGATAGAATTACTTTCTAAGGTCAGAAATTTTGATAAACTAGTTGTGTTCATAATAATCACGGCGTTTGGTAGTATTGAGCAGGCGGTTTACGCTATAAAAATGGGGGCTAACGATTTTATTTCTAAGCCGGTAGACATAGAAGGTCTTTCCGAAAATCTAAAGGTAATATTAAATAAAAATAAAGGCGAAAAACTTGATAACTTGGAATCGAAAAATGAAGAATCGGATTATATGTCAAAAATTAAGGAAAATTTCATATTTGAAAGCCCCGCATTGGCAGAAATTTTACATGAGGCCTATTTGGCCGCCGAATTCAAGTCTAACATCTTAATAACCGGCGAAACGGGTACCGGAAAAGAGCTTGTCGCAAGAATAATGCACGATCTTTCCGGGAGAAGTGGAGAGTTTATTCCGATAAATTGCAGCGCAGTGCCCATCGACCTTATGGAAAACGAATTTTTTGGGCATGAGAAGGGGTCTTTTACCGGTGCAATTTCAAGGCAAATAGGCAAATTTGAAACGGCTGAAGGCGGGACACTTTTTTTAGACGAGATAGGGGATATGCCTCTATTTATGCAGGCAAAATTGTTAAGGGTGATACAGGATAAAGAATTTTCGAGAATCGGTTCAAATGAAAAAATTAGACTTAATGCAAGAATCATTTGTGCCACTAACATAGAACTTGAAAAAGCTGTTATAGAGAAAAAGTTCAGGGAAGACCTTTTTTACAGGATAAACGTACTCCATTTTAAGATTCCGCGTCTAAGGGAAAGAAAAGAGGACATAGCTCCGCTTGCAAATTTCTTCGTTAAAAAATACGGCAAGCTCAATAAGAAGAATATAAAATCTATTTCGGAAGAGGCAATTAAGATATTAATGGATTATGCGTTTCCGGGCAACATAAGGGAGCTTGAGAATTTTATCGAGCGAGCCGTCATTGTTTCTCCTTATGACGTGTTGGAACCGTCAAGCCTTCCTAGGACAATAACATCCGAGCGGCTTGGAGACAAGGATGACGAAGGCATAATCAACTTAACGTCGGACAACTTGAGGCTTGAGGATGTGGAAATATACGTAATCAAAAATGCACTTGAAAAAAATGATTATAATCAGACCAAATCAGCAATCGCGCTTGGTATATCCAGGAAACAGCTTATAACGAAAATGAAGAAGTATAATCTTTTCGGATAAATATTGAAATCTGTTTATCATGGATATACTGCAAACAGTTAAACAAATAATTACGTAAGAATAAGCTATCCATCCTGCAATAGAAACTGCCGGGCAAGTGAAAGAATTTATTCTTGATAAATATAAAATTGTCCGTTTTCGGACAGCCGTCTGTCTGTTTTTGTCCTTTACCGTTGTATCTGTGCCCGGCAGAACCCCTCATTAGCATAATAATTTTACATTCATAAAGTAAAATGCCCTATATACGCGGTTATTGCCCTAATATCAGAAGAGATACGGAGACAATGTAATTGTATCTAATTTACGGCATGAACATTGCATTTACTAAGAATCATTCAAAATAAATAATAAAACTTTCATAATGGGGAGGAAGAAGTATGAGTAAACAGTTAAGGGTAACGAGGAGAGATTTTATTAAAAAAACGGCGATTGTCACGGCTATCACCGTAGGTGCAGGTTCAATTATGAGTATTCCAAAAGATTCTTTTGCTAAAAAAATAACGAGTAAGCTTCCTCCTATTATTTTAAGCAACATTGAAACCGTTAACGGCAAAAAAGTAAAATGGATCGATCATCCGACAAAAGAAGAAAAATTATTTATTCCAAGAGTCCGTCTTCCGTTAATTGCCCAGAACGGAGCCTTTGTTCCGATAACGATAGAAGTGAAAAACCCACAAACCGATAAATTATACTTAAAAACTTTTTATATTTACGATCTCAACAATCCGTTTCCCCGTGCCGCTTCATTTGATTTAAGCCCGGGAAACGGCACGGCCTTCATTAAAACAAGGATTAAATTGCAACAGGAATCGTACGTCCAGGTTTTAGCGGAATATTCCAACGGCGATGTTTACGGCTATAAAAGAAAAATTAAAGTTACACTCGGCGGTTGTTAGGGAATATAGGCCGAATAAGTTAATTTCATATGTAGTCATATAACCAAAAATAGGAGCATAATTATGAAAATAGGTACTATTTTAGTCAGGGTGCCCGGCAGCGTAGAGAAGGGGAAGATTTTCAAGGTAATGTCGTTGACTCATCATCCAATGGATACCGGCCTTAGAAAAAATAAAAAAACAGGTAAAATTATCCCTAAATGGATAATAAATAAGGTTGATGTATACTACGACAAAAGGCTAATTACCAGATGCAATTACGGAATAGCAATATCAGCTAATCCTTTTTTAGTTTTTGACGTAAAAGCCGGAAATAAAACGGCGCCGTTAGATTTCGTGATGTACGATACCAAAGGGAATATTTATAAGAAATCGGTTTCCATAAACGTTACTTGACTCTGTTGCGGTAGGTAGTGAAATAAAAAACGCCGACGTCATTCTGTTATAAGAGAGCAGAATAATTGTCGATGTTTATTAATAAACATTAAAAGTATAAAAGGAGATATCAAATATTATGTCCGGCGAATTATCCAGGAGAGACTTTTTGAAAACATCGTCAGTTCTTGCGGCCGGGGTCGCAATAAACCCTGTGAACCTTTTAAAATTTAAATCGGTAGGCAATTTGACTATCACATGGAATTCCGATTCGCATGCCCATTTAAAACCTACTTTATATATGGAGCCTTCCGTTAACATAGGCTGTCATAGCATGAACGGCAAACCGGGGCATTTGGTCGGAGACTCGTTTAATCTTTATTACGATATCAACCCAAAATCCGCCATGGGGTATTTTTGCTCATACGTTGATTTTGTAAATTTAAACAAACGGTATGGTTATATGGGCGGCTATGCCCATATGGCATCTATTTTTAATAAGATAAAAGCCGAAAGATACAATAAGACCATACAGCTTGATACGGGAGATTCATGGCAGGGTACGGGGATAGCCCTTCTTACCAAAGGCATGGCGGTAGTGAATACTCAAAATGCCATGGGTTATGACGCCATGACGGGACATTGGGAGTTTACTTACGGCAAGAAGCAGCTCTTATCTAACATCAAAAAATTGAAGTTTCCGTTTATAGCCCAAAATGTCAAGGATTCAACATGGGGCAATCTTATATTCAAGCCATACATGATAAAAGAGATAAACGGCTTAAGGGTAGGCATAATAGGTCAGGCTTTTCCGTACGTTCCGTTAGCTCACCCCGCCCATTTTGTCGAGAACTGGACTTTCGGAATAGACACCTATCATGCGCAGAAAATGGTAAATGAACTTAAAAATAAAGAAAAGGTAGATTTAGTCGTCGTTCTTTCACATAACGGTCTAGAGGCAGACAGGAAGTTTGCGGCTTTAATTAACGGTATAGACTTAATAATAGGCGGGCATACCCATGATATACTCCCCGCTCCCGATATTATTAATAACACCATTATATGTCAGGCGGGTACGCACGGTAAGTTTATAGGAAAGATCGATTTAAACGTTAAGAATAGAAGAATAACAGATTACGATCATAAATTAATACCTATTGTTACAAACTGGATTAATCCCGATAAAAAAGTGCAAAAGATAATTGACGAGGAACATGCCCCATATAATGACCTGCTTAATGAAAAATTGGGGATTGCCGAATCTTTGATTTATAGAAGAGCGACTTTTGCATGTCCCGTTGATAGCCTTGCCGAACAAGCGTTTACGGAGTTATTCGATATGCCGTTATTTTTTGCCCCGGGTTGGCGTTGGGGAGAAACGCTTGTTCCGGGTTCCGATATCACTATGGAAAATATTTACGGTTGGTACGGTACGACCTATCCGGAGGTTTATAAGACCAGATTGACCGGAAGGCAACTGTTATTTTCTCAATTAAGCGTTTTAAGCGATGTTTTTGCAAAAGACCCGTATCTGCAAATGGGGGGCGACGTGACGCGCGTTTCCAATTCAAAATTTCATTTATTACTGAACGAGTCGCTGAATAAGAGAATTAAGACATGGAAAATCAACGGAAAACCCTTGGATTTAAATAAAAAGTATTGGGCGGTGTCCACCGGTATAAAAATGCAAAACATGAATCCTGACAATAAGGGATTAACAAAATATAAGGCTTATGATGTTATAGCCGATTATGTTAGAAAACATGGAAATATTAAACCCGCGAAAACAGAAGGCGTAACATATAGGCATTCAAGGACGGCAGGTTAAGGTTATATATGAAATATACGGGATATAACGTTAATCATAAACTATAAAAAAACGGGGGAAGGCGTTATCATGAAGATTAAAATTTTATTTATATTTGCCATATTAGCGGTACTTGTTTCGACGGGTTTTCCGATTAATTCGTATGCAAAGGGAAGAATTATAAACGTTTATAAGTACTTCTCACATCATCCGCTAAAAGAGATATATGTCATAACCGGTTCTAATCCTAAAGAATGGGCATTAACGTTATCCGATGTTTCAAATGCGATAATATTGTCAAATCCGCATTTTATAAATTTAAAGATAGACGTAGTTGCATATGCCCCCGGGGGGATGCGATTTTTGATGAAAAAGTATGATAAGAAAAATTACCCGACGATTCAGAGTCTGCATGCTTACGGAGTAAAGTTTATCGCATGCTATAACACGATGAAGACGCTCCATATAAAACCTAAACAATTGTTTAATTTTGTAAAAATAGCTTATCCCGGAGCGGTTTTCTACATAGCCATGAAAGAAAGAGAAGGGTTTAGTTATATTAAAACCAACTAGGGTAATATATAAATAAATATTGGAGGATTGAGATGCAGAAGAATAATAGCGCACAGTATGCCGGGTTTTTCGCTTTATTGCTTATTTTTGCCGCCGTTCCGATGTTTTATGCCGTCAATAATGCGTTTGCCGGACAACCTAAAAATTTTATGCAGGGTGTTAAATTAGGCAAAAAATATTATGAAACTCCGCTGGGGGCAAATGGTAAATCATGTGAAACCTGCCATACAATTGCTGATATTACGGGTAAAGGGATAATGGGTTCGTTAGTTCCGATCCCCCCGTTCCCCGCTACTTACTATCCAAAATTTAAAAAAGCGAACGTATATTCAAATGAAAAAATTCCCTACTCCATACAAGACCAGTTGAGGCACTGTATATTGAGAGGAGAAGACGGCTTCAAATACGGTCCTCATTCAAAGTATGTCGAATACTTATATCTTTATCTTGCGTATATATCTAACGGGCATAAAATTAACGTTCCCATAAAGAAAAAGAAGTTGAATAAAAAATAAAAAAAACTTAAAAAAATCGGAGGGATTAAAATGAAAAAAAACATATTGTTTTTATTGATAATCGCAGCGTTTGCTTTGATCATTGCATCTTTGTCGTCCTACGGCAACAATGCTTACGCGCTAAAGTACGGCCCATCTTCTTACAGTTCTTATCCTGCTTATTATAATACTCACCGATTACCGCCGCCTGTGTTTTTTAAGCATAAGGTCTTTAAGATGGTTGTAGAGGTTGATTCTGCCAATCCTAAAGTATGGAGACAGACGATAAACAATGTTAGAAACGTTATGGCGACATTCGGAGATAACCCGTTTAAATATAGCATAGAGATTGTTGTATTCGGTCCGGGATTAAAGCTTCTTATGAAAAAATTCGATAAAAAAAACGAGCCTATATTACAAAGTTTAGCGGTCTACGGTTTAATGTTAAGGGCATGTCATAATACCATGTTACATTTTCACGCCACGACTGAGTCGTTATTTCCTTTCGTAAAGGTAGTGCCTGCAGGCGTAGTCGAGATCGTAAGAAGGGAGACGCAGGGTTATTCCTTTTTAAAACCGTAATCCATGTGGAAGAACAATTACTTTAGTATAGTTTCCTCCTGCCAATGGGAGGAAACTATACTTTCATATGCCGTTTAAAATCAAATTGATAATACCTATTATGTTTTTAAGCGGCCTTTTCGGGCGATGATAACGGGAATCGAACATATATCGGGATGAAGGAGAAGAAGGGTTGGTCGTGCGCTATTATGGTGCAATGAATAACTGTGATATAATATCCTAAAAAAATGGAGGTCTATTTATTATGGATATAGGTACTTTTTTTGCGCCCAATGTTTCTCTTATAGTCGCATTCTTGGCAGGGCTCTTCTCGTTTCTTTCCCCATGTGTTTTTCCTTTAATACCTTCTTACCTGTCTTATGTATCGGGTATGTCGGTGGATGAACTTACCGCATCTAAAACGACGCGGTTAAAGTTGACTGCAATTAAGCATTCTCTGATGTTTATTCTCGGTTTTACGCTCGTGTTTGTCCTGCTCGGCGTATTTTCAAGCGCGGTGGGAAGCCTGTTGCATTCTATATGGCTTATGAGAGTATCGGGTATCTTTATTATCCTTATGGGATTCTTTATACTGGGGGCGTTTAACAAAATAAAATTTTTGTCTTTTTTGTCTTCCGACGCAAATTTTAATTTAAAAAATAGACCGGCGGGGTTAATCGGCTCGGTTTTAGTGGGTATCGTATTTGCCGCCGCATGGACGCCGTGTATAGGTCCTATACTTGCTTCAATATTATTTATTGCCTCGACTATGCATAACGCAAGCGAGGGGGGCGTGTTATTGTTCGTGTATGCTATGGGTCTTGCGGTGCCATTTTTAGCGGCGTCTTTTTCTTTGAATATTTTTCTATCTACATCCAAAAAGCTTCGGCCGTTCATAAAAATTATTTCCGTTATAGGGGGTATTATCTTAATCATTGCGGGAATACTCATATTTTTTAATTATCTGGCGGTGATTTCTTTATATTTCGGAAACACTTTTCGTTACAACATTCCTTATAACGGATGATTTATAAATTTAATCGTAAATTGAGATAAAATGATAATATGCAAAGATTAAAATCAGCCGTGATACTTTTAATCGCCTTAATCGTTATATTTTCGATATTCGTATTTCCCGAGATATCTTTCGCTAAATCTAAAAAGGCTCCTAATTTTAGCTTGAAAGTGTTAAATCCTGATCTTTCGGGTTATAAGAACATAGACTTGAGATCTTTAGAGGGAAAGACCGTAATTATAAATTTTTGGGCGACCTGGTGTCCTCCGTGCAGAGAGGAAATACCTCATTTTGTAAGTTTTTATAATAAAAATAAATCAAAGAAACTCATGATAATAGGTATAAACGTAAACGTCACAACGGAAGGGGTGAGGGCATTTACACATCAATATAAAATGGATTATCCGGTGGTTCACGCAACAAACAAAGTATTGAGCGAGTACGGCGGCATAAAAGAAATTCCGCAAACCTTTTTTGTCTCTAAAAGCGGCATAATCGTGTTCCACTGGAAGGGTTATATGTATGAGGAGGTGCTAAATATCGTTTCGCAACGTCTTATGCGAATGAAAATGATGAAGATTATGAAAATGATGAAAAAATAAAATACGGGCTTATATCATTTTATCGTGATTTTGAGTAATAAGGAAATACCCCCTCCGTCATCCGTTTGTTATGATATAATACTTTAAACAGTGTTTTAAAATATAAAAAATGGAGATGAAAAATGAAAAAAATTATTCTGGTGATAACAGCGGTTTTTTTGCTTTTTGGAATGACGCTGACGGGCAATGCTTATGCAATGGCTTACGGTAATAGTAATATTGCCGGTATACAAAATGCCTGCGGTAAAAAACAATCCTCAATGATGCAGAATACCAAAAGCAGGAAGCAATCCAAAGCTATGCAGAATACCAAAAGCAAGAAGCAATCCTCAATGATTCAAAATGCCTGCGGTAAACGAATTAAATAGTCCTATTATTTATGCACGCCGGTATGGTACTTCGGTCAATTGCCGATGTCCGTATAGGCATTATGTGTTTTGAATATAATATTTAAGCAGAGGTTTGACGTGGATATAAATTTAAAAGGCAAAAGGGCTTTGATAACGGGAGCGAGTTCCGGACTCGGCGAAGTTATTGCTAAGGAATTTGCCGCCTGCGGTGCAAAAATAGGCCTCAATTACCACTCGCATCAAGATGCAGCCGAAAAAATCGCATCGGATATTAGGAATAATGGTTCCGAGGTTATTATTTTGCAATCCGACGTTTCAGACGGGAAATCGGTTGAAGTCATGGTAAATGACTTTGTCAAGAAATGGGGCGGGATTGATATTCTTGTCAATAATGCGGGAATAGATGGCACTCGTGCCCTCGTATGGGAGTCCGACATTTCGGAGTGGGAAAGGGTGGTTAAAATTAACCTATTCGGTCCGTTTTATTGCGCAAGGGAAGTCTTGAAGCATATGGTCAATCAAAAAAGCGGTGTAATTTTGAACGTAACTTCCGTTCACGAAAATATTCCGTGGGCAGGATATAGCTCGTATACCGTTGCGAAAGCAGGATTATCGATGCTGACAAAAACTATGGCACAGGAGGTAGGCTCTTTAGGGATAAGAATAATATCGTTAGCTCCCGGAGCTATTAAAACTCCCATTAACAAAAACGTTTGGGAAAATCCCGAAACGTTTGCCGATCTTATCGAAAAAATACCGCTTGGAAGATTGGGAGAAAGAGAAGAAGTCGCAAAAACTGCTACTTTTTTAGTTTCTGACAGCGCGTCTTATATAACCGGCAGCACTTTATTTGTTGACGGTGCAATGATAGACTATTCCAATTTTACTCACGGAGGCTAATCATACATATTATATTCGGGAGATATAAAGATGCTTGAATCAATTTGTGCACCGGGATGGCCCGGCATTCCGGGGCGGTGGACAAGCGCCGATAAAAGCGGTGTAGGAACGGCTCTGAATGGGAGCCCGGTATGGTTTACCATTTCTCACGGTATATTGAACGAGGTTTATTATCCGGGAATGGATGAAGCCGCTATTCGTGATCTTGGATTTATTATTACCGAAGACGACGGGTTTTTTTCGGAAGAAAAGCGTCATGCAGGGCATTCATCTAATCTTATTTATGACGGCGTACCGGCTTATCATATTAAAAGTGTGTGTTTGAATGGGCGATATAAAATTGAAAAAGATATTATTTGCGATCCGGATAGGCCGGTCGTATTGCTAAGGGTAAAATTTGTCGCTCTTAGACCCGGTAACTATAGGCTTTTTACGATTTTAGCGTCTCATATCGGAAATCATGGGGCGGGAAATACCGCATGGATCGATAATTATAAGGGAACGTCGGGGCTTTTTGCGTCAAGGCATCAAACCTCCCTCTGCCTTATGAGCGATATCGGTTTTAAGAATAGTTCCGTAGGTTTTGTCGGATATTCCGACGGATGGCAGGATCTAAAGCGTAATCTCCGTCTTTCGTCTATTTACACGAGAGCTGAAAATGGTAATGTTGCGCTTATCGGTGAAATAGACCTAAAAAAAGGCGGAGAATTCGTCTTGGCTTTAGGATTTAGTCGTAATTTTACCGAGGCGGGACACCAAGCAAGGGCTTCGCTCGACGAGGGTTTTGGACAGCTTTTGAATTCTTATTCCGAACCATGGAAAGCATGGTTGAAAAGATTAATTCCTTCCGGTAAAAGAAAATTATTCGCAACAAGTGCCATGGTCATACGAGTTCATAGTTCTAAAGACGTTCCGGGTGCGATTCTTGCAAGTCTTGCGGTGCCTTGGGGGTTTTCTAAGGGAGACGACGACTTAGGGGGCTATCACTTAGTATGGCCGCGCGATATGGTTGAAGCCGCCGGAGGGCTTCTTGCCGCAGGTAGTAAAAGCGAAATCAGGAAATCCCTTATATACCTTGAAGCAACTCAGGAAAACGACGGACATTGGCTCCAAAATATGTGGATTGACGGAACCTCTTACTGGCACGGAATTCAAATGGACGAAACAGCGTTGCCTGTTATACTTTTCGACCTTGCGCGCAGGGAGGAAGCGCTTTTAGATGAAGATATCGGTCGCTTCTGGCATATGCTAAAAAAGGCATTAAAATATATAGTCAGGAACGGCCCGGTTACACAGCAGGATAGATGGGAAGAAGACGGGGGCTATACCCCTTTTACGCTTGCCGCAGAGATATCGGCGCTTATTATCGGTGCCGAACTGGCTGAATTAGCCGGAGACGGAAGCATAGCTCCTTATTTACGGGAAACCGCCGACTCATGGTATTCATCTATCGACAGGTGGCTTTATATTAAAAACGGAGAATTTTCGGACAGAATCGGAGTCGACGGTTATTACGTGAGGGTTACTCCCCCCGATTTTGAGGAGGGGGATAATTTTGTGCCTATAAAAAACCGCCCTCCTTCAAGCAGTCATAAGCCCGCTTCCGCCGTAATATGTACTGACGCGTTATCCTTTGTCCGTTTTGGATTGCGAGAAGCAAAAGATATTAGGATGCTTAATACGCTAAAGGTTATTGACGGCATACTCAAAACGGAAACCCCTTTAGGTTCGTGCTGGCACAGGTACAATGGAGACGGTTATGGCGAACATTCCGACGGCGGCCCTTTTGACGGAACGGGTATCGGCAGAATCTGGCCTTTATTGACGGGAGAAAGGGCGCATTACGATATAGCCGCGGGCAACCTTGAGTGTGCCGAAAAACTGCTTAAAACAATGGAGAATTTAGCCAATGACGGCGGCTTACTGCCCGAGCAGATATGGGACGTTGCCGATATTCCCGAAAGTTCCCTTTTCTTCGGTCGGCCTTCCGGTTCGGCGACGCCTTTGGTTTGGGCGCATGCCGAATATCTAAAGCTTGTCCGTTCAATTACGGAAGAAAAAGTATTTGACACTCCTCCTCAAACCGTTAAACGGTATCTCGAGGATAAAACGGTATCGAATATAGTACAATGGCGGTTTAATCATAAAATACGTTCTTTAGAATCCGGCAAGACATTGCGTATCGAAGCTTTATCTCCTGCAATTATTCATTGGAGTTTTGATGGATGGCAAAGTGTTAACGATACTAAAACCCGTGAAACCGGTCTTGGGGTTTATTATGCGGATTTACCTTCTTCCGATATAGATAGGGATGTCGAAATAACATTCACGTTTTACTGGCAACTATCAGCCGGGTGGGAAGGAATAGATTTTAGCGTGCGTATAATCTAAGAATAATTCAAGGCTTTCCAAAATTTTTTCTATAATTAATGGCCTCCGAAAGCGTATCCTTGTCGATGTATTCAAGGTCTGAGCCCATGGGTATCCCCCTTGCTAGGGCAGTGATATGAATATTATAGGGAGATAATATTTTTTGTATATAGATAGATGTGGCTTCCCCGTTGGAATTAGGGTTTAAGGCGAGAATTATTTCTTCAAAATTGCCGTTTTCCACCCTATTGACGAGTTCTTTAATCTTAATATCCGAGGGAGTCGTTCCCTCCAGCGGATTTATTACGCCGTGCAATACGTGGTAATGACCGTTGTATTTACCGCTTTTTTCAAATACGTATATTATTTCAGGATTTTCCACTACACACAGCAACTTGGGATTGCGGGACGAGCTTAGACATATCGGACAAAGGTCTTCCTCGCTTAGATTAAAGCAATCCCTGCAAAGCTTAATATTATGTTTTGCCTCTTTTATGGCTTCTGCAAGATTATACGCGACCGATTCATCCTGCGATAATATATAGAAAGCAAGCCTTCTTGCAGACCTTTCACCAATTCCAGGGAGTTTTTTAAACGCCGAGACTATATCTTTAATATGGTTGGATCGGTTTATAGACATAATTATGAATAACGGGTAAGTTAAAACATGCCCGGCAGGTTAAGCCCTCCGGTTAATTTTGACATTTCACCTGAAACCATATCCTTTGATTTAGTAAGGACCTCGTTGATAGATGCGACTATAAGGTCTTGAAGCATTTCTATGTCTTCCGGATCGACTACCGCTTTGTCTATTTTTATTTCAACAAGTTCTTGTTTTCCGTTAACCCTTGCCGTAACCATACCGCCTCCGGAACTGGACTCGACAATTTTAGAACCTAATTCTTCCTGCATCTTAAGCATATCGGATTGAAGTTTTTGGGCCTGTTTCAACATTCCCGCCATATTTTTCGGCATTTCGTTATTCCTCCAAATTTTTTGATTTAATGTATATATTTTATATTTTTTTAAAAAAAATAACAAGATAACCTGAATTTTTTTTAGCTAATTTTATTTTTTATCTATCCTTTCTATACTATTTCCAAATATTTCCTTTATGTTGTTTATGGCAGCGGATTCCGTGATATTTATCTCGTCGCTGTCATTTTGTCCGTTCAGTTTTTCGTCGGTTTTAGAAAAATGTTCAAATAACTCCTTCTGCTCGCGAGGCATGTCGGGACTATGCATAATTTTATTTTTATCGTTATTTAAATTTTTAAAATCGGGTAAGGTAAATGTTTCCTCGGTTATTTTGGGATTATTTTTATGGGTGGTAAATTTATCAAGCCTGTTTATAAGCTCGTCAACACTATGTTTCGACGGAATATCTAAAAGTCTGAAGATAGTAAGTTCCAGCATTAATAAGGGCGAGGAAACCCTTTGATATTTAATATCGGCATTAAGCATAATGTCCATCATGTCTAAGAGCTCTTCGGTCGATTTTTGTTCGGCAAATGGTATAAGCGCATTAATCTCTTCATTAGTCAAATCGTAAACTAAGTCTTTATATCTTAATTTTATTATTAAAATGTTTCTTATATGGAGTGCCGCCTGCTTCATAAACTGCCTAATGTCTGTTCCGGAGTCGTATATTTCTTTTGCGGTTTTTACCGAGTTTTCATAATCTTTTTGAAAAATAGCCTTGATGAGATTAAATATTATCGTTTTAGTTGTCAATCCGAGCACCGGCGATACGTCTTCTTTTATATTTTTACCGTAATATGATATTACGGTATCAAATACGGAGAGAGAATCCCTCAGTGAACCGTCGGCTAACGAGGCAATAATCATAAGGTTTTCGTCGGTAATGGAAACTCCTTCGGCGGCAGACACTTTTTTCAGCCTGTCGTAAATAATCTTAGCCGGTATTCTTTTAAAATTGAACCTCTGACACCTTGAAAGAATAGTCTCCGGAACCTTATGGATTTCGGTGGTAGCAAAGATAAACTTTGCATGGACCGGCGGTTCTTCAAGGGTTTTTAAAAGAGCGTTAAAGGCACTGTTGGAAAGCATATGAACTTCATCTATTATATATATCTTAAATTTAGAACTTTGCGGAGAATATATTATATTTTCCTTTAAATCTCTAATGGAATCTACTCCCGTATTGGATGCACCGTCTATCTCCATAACGTCGACGGAATTTCCATTTTGAATCTGAACACAGGCAGGGCAAATTCCGCACGGATTAATCGTAGGACCGTTTATGCAGTTAATCGATTTTGCAAGTATTCTTGCGATGGAAGTTTTCCCCACGCCCCTTGTTCCCGAAAATATGTAGGCGTGTGAAACTCTGTCGTTGATTACAGCATTTTTAAGCGTTTGAATTATGGAATCCTGGCCGATAACCTCATCAAAAATTTTCGGTCTATATTTTCGCGCCAGTACTTGATACATTTTTTTATTATACCATAAGATAACTTTAATTTTACAAGTAAAGTTGATTTTTATATAAAAAATTGATAAACTTTATAATCTATGCAAAAATCTAAATATATTGATAATTTTACCGATTTGAACTCAAATGATTTCCCAAAAAAATATGATTATCCGACGGTAGAAAAAAAAATAGCGCAATACTGGGAAGATAACGAGATTTATAAATTTAAACACGGAGCCGGTAACGATAAAATTTATGCGGTGGATACGCCGCCGCCTTATGTTTCATCCGCACATCTTCACGTCGGCCACGTTATGAGTTATTCTCAGGCGGAATTTATTATCAGATATAAGAGAATGAAGGGCTTTAATATTTTTTATCCGATGGGATTCGATGATAACGGTCTCCCTACGGAACGATATGTAGAGAAAAAATATAAGATAAATAAGTCCAAGATAACAAGGGAAGATTTTATCGATTTGTGCTTAAAAGAGACTAAAGCGGGTATCGAAACATATAAGTCTCTGTGGAAATCCGCAGGAATTAGCGCAGATTATGGATTGTCGTATTCTACTATAGACGAAAGAAGCAGAAAGACCTCGCAAAAATCCTTTTTGGCCCTTTATGACAAAGGGCTTATAGAAAAACGTAATGAGCCTATATTGTGGTGTCCTAAATGCCGCACTTCGCTTGCACAGGCGGATGTCTTAATAGAGGAATTCGGCGGTGTTTTATATGATATAGAGTTTAATTCGATGTCGGGTAAAAGTCTTATAATATCTACTACACGTCCGGAATTGCTCGGAGGGTGCGTTGCAATATATGCTAATCCCGGTGATGAAAGGTACAAGTCGTTAAAAGACGTCCGTATCAAAATTCCCTTATACGATAGAGATGTTCCGGTTAAATATGATGAATCGGTAGATATAAATTACGGAACAGGGCTCATGATGGTCTGTACGTGGGGAGATGCCTCCGACGTAATAAAGTGGAAAGAGGATAAACTTGACACCTTTATGATAGTGAATGGAGCCGGAAGGTTGAATGAACTATCCGGTAATTATAGCGGGCTAAACGTTAAAGATGCAAAAAAGGCTATAGTGAGCGACTTACGGGAGTTGTCTCTAATAAAAGGAGAAAAACCCCTGGTACATCACGTAGGTGTCCACGACAGGTGTGAAACGCCGATAGAGTTTATCCTAGCAAAGCAATGGTTTGTGAAGATATTAGAGCATAAAGAAAGGTTTATAAATGCCGGCAATGCTATGAAATGGCATCCCGAGTTTATGAAAACGAGGTACGACGAATGGATTAATAATTTAAAATGGGACTGGAACATTTCAAGACAGAGATTTTACGGTGTCCCTTTCCCCGTTTGGTATTGTTCCGATTGCGGAGAGGCTATTGTTGCAGATGAAGCCTCTATTCCCGTCGATCCCGTTACTAATCCGCCACACATTGATAAATGTCCTAAATGCGGAGGAAAAGAGTTTAAACCGGAAACCGATGTTATGGATACATGGATGACATCCTCAATGACTCCGTTTATAAATACTTCCTGGGCTTACGGTCGGGATGCGGATAACGGCCTATTTAATAAGGTTTATCCGATGAGCCTGCGTCCGCAGGCTCAGGAGATTATTCGTACGTGGCTATTTTATACGGTCGTAAAATCCATTTATCATACCGATATCGTTCCTTTTGAAAATATTATGATAAGCGGATGGGGTTTGGATAAAAACGGTAAAAAAATGTCCAAGAGTCAGGGAAATTTTGTAGATCCGGAAAATATTATAGCAAAATATTCTGCGGACGCCTTAAGATATTGGGCTTCTAAGGCAGGATTAGGGCAGGATTTGCGCTTTAACGAAGAAGACGTTGTAAACGGCAGGAGGCTTTTAATAAAAATATGGAATGCCGCGAGATTCCTCATCACTAATGTTCACCGCGGATTTAATCCGCATGAAAAAAACATAACGGAGATTAAAATAGGTCAAGTAGATAAATGGATAATAACGGAGCTTGAAAACACCCTGAAGATTTGCGAAACGGATATGGAATCTTATAATTATTCGTCAAGTTTACGGACTGCAACCGATTTTTTTTATAATGTGTATTGCGATAACTATTTAGAGATCATAAAAAATATTTTCTGGGAAGAAGACGGGAAAAATGATGATAGGAAGAATACAGTGTTAAATGTTATGTATTTTGTTTCGCTGAATGTGCTGAAGATCTTTGCGCCGTTTCTGCCTTTTATCACAGAAGAATTATATTTATCTTTTTATAAAAACTTTGAGAACGATAAAAGCATCCATTTATCCGCTTGGCCGGAGTTTGATAAAGGGCTCGTTTTCGACGACTCGGTAAAAATTGTCGGTATTTTGTTAAATATTTTGGATGCCTCTAGAAAATTAAGAACCGGATTAAATCTTCATCAAAATCATAGGGCGAGCAAGCTTTTAATCAAAACGCTGAATCCGGATTATATTGAAGTTATAAATGAAATATCGGGCGATATTATGTCTGCGGCGAGAGTTAGGCGCATTGTGTTCTCAGATAAGGCGGATTTTAAAACCGGAGACGACGCTCTTTTTATATCGATAGAAAAATGAAATTGACATTTTATAAATTTTAATTTAATAATATAGCATATAATTTAAAAAAAGGAGAGATGCTTATATGGCAAATCCAAAAAAGAGACATTCAAAATGCAGAAGAGATAAAAGGAGGACGCATGATAGGCTTACGCCGGTGAATTATTCGAAATGTCCGAACTGTGGGGAGCCGATTCTTCCGCATAGAATGTGCCCTAACTGCAAAACCTATAAGGGCAGGCAGATTATAGCCCTTAAAACGTCGGAAAAGTCTTGATTTATTACAATAATGCCGGCTTTTATCGCAATTGGAGAGACTATAAATGATTAGAATAGCTCTGGACGGTTTTGGTTCGGATAGGGCACCGGAATCTGAGATTATGGGGGCAATAGCCGCCGCGGAATCCAGCAGAGACTTAGAGATAATAATAACCGGGGACAAAACTATCTTAGAAAATGCCATAAATACGGTTAAAAAGAATAATCGCGGGGTATCCGGAATTAAAATAGTGCATGCTTCGGAACGAATTACCATGGAGGATTCTCCTTCCTCTATAGTAAGGAATAAAAAAAATTCTTCATTGCGCGTTGCTTATGAACTTGTCCAGAATAAAGAAGCGGATGCCGTTATCAGCGCCGGCAATAGTGGAGCGTCTTTAGCGATAGCAATGTTTGTTTTTAAGCGTATTAAAGGCATAGATAGACCGGCAATAGCTACGGTTATGCCTTCGGTAGGAGGTTATACGGTTTTAATAGATGCGGGTGCAAATGTCGATGTTAAGCCTCATCATCTTGCACAATTTGCCATAATGGGGGCAGAATATACAGCCTTTATGAAGGATATAAAAAATCCCAAAATAGGTATACTGAGTAACGGTGAAGAGTCTTCTAAGGGTAACGAGCTTACGAGAGAGGCTTATAAGATTATAAAAAATACCGATTTAAATTTCTACGGGTATGTTGAAGGCAGAGAGATATTTAACGGAAGAGTAGATGTAGTGGTCTGTGACGGATTTACCGGCAATGTTATCTTAAAGGCATCCGAATCTTTAGCGGAAATGATATTCAATTTGCTAAGAGAGGAAATAAATAAAAACTTTATGGCAAAGATAGGTTTTTTTATGGCAAAAAAATCATTAAAAAAATTCAAGAAGCTTGTCGATCATAACGAATACGGAGGAGCGCCTCTTCTCGGTGTTAACGGTGCCGCATTTATAGCCCACGGCGGTGCTAGCGCAAGGTCGGTAACGAGTGCTATTTTAGTTGCAAAACATTTTGTTGAAAAAGGGATAAATTCCAATATAGGTTGTAAAATAGAAGCTAATGCAAATAATATAAGTCATTAACGCCGATGAGATATCGGCAAATGATTAAAATATAGAATTGAAGGTTTGAAAAATTGATATATTCTAAAATTATAGGGATAGGGTCGTTCGTTCCGGAGAAGGTGCTTACAAATGAGGAACTTTCTTCTATCGTGAATACGTCCGACGCATGGATTACTTCGCGGACGGGTATAAGGGAAAGGCGCATTGCCGAGTCAGGTTTGATGACATCCGATATAGCCGCTGCCGCGGCGAAAGAAGCTATTAAGCTTTCCGGTTTAAATCTTGCGGATATAGAACTTATATTGGTAGGGACGGTTACACCGGATATGGCATTCCCGTCCACCTCATGCATAGTACAGGGAAAACTGGGGCTTACAAACGCGGCGGCCTTTGATGTGAGTGCCGGATGTAGCGGCTTTATTTATTCACTATCCATTGCCGACAGTTTTATTAAATCCGGAAAATATAAAAACATATTAGTGATAGGTGTAGATTTACTTTCTCGAATTACCGATTATACGGATAGATCTACATGCGTATTATTTGGAGACGGTGGGGGAGCCGTAGTATTAACCGCAAATTTCGAAAACGATAGGGGTATTTTATCGACACATCTGCATTCGGAAGGCGGGCATAATGATATCCTTGCACTTCAGGCGGGCGGCTCGTTCATGCCTGCGAGCCTCGAAACCGTATCTAATCATGAACATTATATAAAGATGAAGGGTTCCAAACTTTTTAGATATGCAGTTAATTATCTTAAGGCGGTGGCGGAGGAAGCGATAAATTTTAACGGTTTAACGCCCGAAGATATTGATTTATTCGTTCCTCATCAGGCAAACATTAGAATCGTAGAGGCTACGGCAAAAAAGTTACATTTTCCTATGGAAAAAGTCTTTGTTAATTTGGAAAGATACGGAAATACCTCAAGCGGCTCGATACCTATCGCCCTTGACGAAGCGTATAAGTCGGGTCGTTTGAAAGAAGGACAGCTCGTTTTGATAGATGCTATCGGCGCAGGGTTGACGTGGGCATCTTCTATAATAAAATGGTAAATTTATATTTTTTATGGAGAAGATAAAATGATAAAAACCCCTATATGCGATAAGATTGGGATAAAATATCCTATTTTTCAGGGTGGCATGGCATGGGCATCCGATTATGCCCTTGCAAGTGCCGTTTCTAACGTTGGAGGTCTCGGCATAATAGGTGCCGGACAGATGCCGCCGGAATTACTTGTTCGGGAGATTAGAAAAGCCAAAGATAATACGGATAAGCCTTTCGGAGTCAATATTATACTTTATTTAACTTATATAGATGAGCTTGTAGACGCCATTATACATGAAGGCGTTTCCGTCGTTACGACCGGAGCCGGCAATGCGGGTACTTACATAAAAAAATTTCACGATGCGAATATAAAGGTAATTCCGGTTGTCCCTTCCACCGCTCTTGCAAAAAGAATGGAGAGGGCCGGAGCGGATGCTTTGATTGCGGAGGGGATGGAATCCGGAGGACATATAGGCGAGCTTACCACTATGGTAATAGTGCCGCAGGTAGTCAATAGCGTTAATATACCGGTTATAGCAGCAGGGGGTATTGCGGACTATAGGGGATTTGTAGCGGCTTTATGCCTGGGCGCAAGCGGCATTCAGATGGGTACGAGATTTCTTGCGACTAAGGAATGTCATATACATCAGAACTGGAAGGATATGGTAATAAAGGCATCGGACAGAGATGCCGTCGTTACGGGAAGGCCGACCGGACACCCGGTCAGAGTATTAAAAAACAGGCTTGCAAAAATGTTTCTTGAATTGGAAAGCAAATGCTCTCCCCTTGCCGAATATGAAAAATTGGGAATGGGAAGTTTAAAAGCCGCTTCGATAGACGGCAACATTGAAACGGGTTCTTTTATGAGCGGTCAGATTGCGGGAATGATAAGAGAAGAAAAAACGGTAAAAGAGGTTATAGAGGAAATAGTTAGCGATGCAGAAGATTTAATTGGCGATATGTCTAAATTTATAAAAGGATAAACATAAATGGAAACGGAAAGGTCGGTTGATTCTAATATTGCGTTTATTTTTCCCGGACAGGGTTCTCAGCATGTAGGTATGGGTAGGGATATTTTTGAGAATTTCGGGGAAGCGAGGTATATATTGGAGGAATCTTCGGATATTTTGGGTATCGACATGAAAAAATTGATACTCGGAGACGACGAAAGAGCGCTCAATATGACCGAAAATACTCAACCGGCTATTTTAACCGTGAGTATGGCTATACTTACCGTAATACGGAAAGAATACGGCATTAAACCGGTTTGTACCGCGGGTCACAGTCTCGGTGAGTACAGCGCCAATGTTTTTGCCGGTTCTGTGGATTTTCACCATGCGCTTTTAATCACGAAAAAAAGGGGTTTTTTTATGCAAAATGCTTGCCCTCCCCTCTTCGGCAAAATGGCGGCCATAATAGGGCTTGAAGAAAATATCATAAAATCCGTTCTAAGCGATATCAATGGTTCCGAGGATAAAGACGGCATATTTGCGGCAAATTTTAATTCTCCTATTCAAATCGTTATATCCGGTTTATCTTTGCTTGTCGATGAGGCATGCGCCATCTTAAAAGAGAAGGGAGCCAAAAGGATCGCAATTTTACCGGTAAGTGCTCCGTTTCATACGCCTTTTATGAAGGAAGCTAGAAAAAATCTATCAGACTATATGAATAGAGATTGGTTTTCGGATGCAAATTGCGAAATATTCTCAAATGTTACCTCATTTAATTATTCTAAAAAAAATGACGTAATTAATTTTCTTTTAGAGCAAATGACTTCCCCGGTGAGGTGGAACGAGTCCGTCTTGAATATGATAAAATCGTTTAATGTGAAAACTTTCATTGAGATTGGTCCGTCAAATGTTTTGAGCGGTCTAACAAAAAGAATAGATAAAAGTGCCGGTTCGTTCTCCGTTAATTCCATCTCGGCATTAAAAGAATTGGAGAAAAAATTGCTGATTAACAGTCGGTAAACATTTTAATTTTAAATTATATTATTTTATTAAGTTAAGCAAACTTATGTCTTATTGTATAGATTTAACCGGCATCACGGTGCTTGTTACGGGTGGATATGCGGGAATAGGACTTTCCATAGTCAAGACTCAGCTTTCGGCAGGGGCAAGGGTTATAATTCTCGGCAAATCTCATGATAAATTTTTGGCTGTTAGGGATGAAGTTAAGGCGATATCGGATGATTTCGACTTTTACGAGCTTGATATTAGAAATTCTAAGCAGGTGACTAACGTTATTCAAAAAATTGCGGTAAAAGAGTCTAAAATAGACGTTCTTGTCAATAATGCCGGTATTGTTAAAGATTCGCTTTTAATAAGGATGAGCGATGAAGACTGGCTTGACGTAATAGATGTCAATCTAAACGGCTTGTTTTATATTACTAAAAATGTTTTAAAATATATGGTAAGGGTTAAAGGCGGAAGAATAATAAATATAGCATCCGTAATCGGCAAAACGGGAAATGTCGGTCAGGCGAATTATGCCGCATCTAAGGCGGGGATAATTGCTTTTACCAAATCTATTGCCAAGGAATATGCGGCGAGGGGGATACTTATAAATGCCGTAGCTCCGGGTTTTATAAAGTCGTTCATGACGGATAAATTGTCGGGGGATATAAAGGACGGAATAAAAAAGGTCATTCCCTTAAACCGTATTGGGGAATCAGCAGATGTTTCTAATACTGTGCTTTTTTTATCGTCGGTTTTATCCGAATATATTACCGGTTCCGTTATTGACGTAAACGGCGGAATGTTTATGTAACACATGCAGTTTAGTTTTTAAATTCAAATTAAATAGGAAGATGGGGGGGGGTGAAAAATAGATGTCAGTAGAAAAAAAAGTTAAGGAAATAATCGTAGAGCAACTTGGGGTTACACCCGGTGAGGTTGCGGATGAGGCTTCATTCGTTGAAGATTTGGGTGCCGATTCTTTAGATACCGTAGAATTGGTTATGGCATTTGAAGAGGAGTTCGGAATAGAAATATCTGATGAAGATGCAGAGAAAATAAAGACGGTAAATGATGCCGTATCGTATATGGATGAACATACAAAATAGTTTAATATTATATCGGGTTTTTTATTATGGCGAAAATTGATTGTAATAGAAGAGTCGTAATTACCGGACTTTCGATGATTTCAGCGCTGGGCAATGATGTACAGACCTGCTGGAATGGAATGAAAAACGGTGAAAGCGGCATAGACTATATTACCAGATTTGACACCGAAGGGTATGCTACCAAAATAGCGGGAGAGGTAAAGAACTTTGATCCGGAAAGGTTTATGGAGAAAAAGGAAGTCAAAAAAATGGATAGGTTCATACACTATGCCCTTGCCGGATCCAAAATGGCACTTGATATGTCCGGGCTTAAGATTACAAATGCCAATGCACATAGGGTGGGTGTTTGGATAGGGGCCGGAATAGGGGGCCTTGCGACTATCGAAAGGTATCACACTATGCTTTTAAAAGGGGGACCTAAAAAGATTTCTCCTTTTTTTATACCCATGCTTTTGATAAATCTTGCGCCGGGACAGGTTTCTATAATGACCGGTGCTAAAGGTCCCAATGCAAGCACCGTTTCCGCTTGTTCTACCGGAACCAATTCCATTGGGGATGCATATAGGATAATTGCCAGAGGAGATGCCGATGCTATGATAGCAGGGGGGACAGAATCTACGATAACCCCGCTTTGCATTTCAGGGTTTAATGCGATGAAGGCATTATCGACGAGAAACGACGAACCGTCAAAGGCTTCAAGGCCGTTCGATAAAAATAGGGACGGTTTTGTGGTAGGCGAAGGGACAGGTATAGTTATTATAGAGGAGGCAGACTCCGCAATAGATAGGGGTGCGGAAATTATTGCCGAAGTGATAGGTTACGGCGTATCTTCGGATGCCTATCATCTTTCCACTCCCGCTCCTGATGCCGAGGGTGCATACTATAGCATGAAGAATGCAATAGACGACGGCGGCTTAACACCGGACGATATAGACTATATAAATGCACACGGAACATCAACCTACTACAATGATCTAAACGAAACTAAAGCCATTAAACAACTTTTTAAGGAAAAAGCTAAAAAACTTAAGATCAGTTCTATTAAATCCATGATAGGTCATGCGCTTGGCGCTGCCGGCGGGATAGAAGCAGTTACTACCGCATTAACGGTAAGCACGGGAATAATACCCCCTACGATAAACTTGAATAACCCGGATGAAGAATGCGACTTGGACTATGTTCCTAACGTTATGCAAAAAGCGGATATAAGATATGCGATATCTAATTCTTTTGGATTTGGCGGAACTAATGCCACGTTAGTCTTTAAAAAATGGGAGGGTTAATATAAAATGATATTTTTAGGTTCGGACCATGCCGGTTTCGAATTGAAAGAGTTTATAAAAAACTTTCTTGAGAAAAAAGGCTTAAAATATCTCGATGTCGGAACGAACTCTTTAAAGAGTGTCGATTATCCGGATTATGCACTTAAGGCGGCAAAAAAGTTAATGGAGGATAGCGATAAAAGTTCTTTCGGCATACTTGTATGCGGAACCGGTATCGGTATGGAAATAGCCGCAAATAAAGTAGACGGTATTAGAGCGGCCTTAGTGCACGATGAATATACGGCGGAAGTCGCCAAGAGACACAATAATGCGAATATTTTGACTTTGGGCGGCAGGACTACCACGCCTACCGAAGCGGAAAGGTTTATAGACAAGTTTATGTCGTTTGAGTACGAAGGTGGAAGGCATGACAACAGAATTTTTAAAATTACTTTCATAGAAAAATCAGAATGTTAAAGATATAATATATATGATGTATATTGCGGTATAAAATTAAACTTAAACTTTCAGGTAAAATAAATTGAATTGTAAAGATTTAAAGAATTTTGACGACGACATTTATAATTTTATAGATGGAGAAATTAACAGGCAGAGGCATTCGATAGAGCTTATAGCCTCCGAAAATTTTGTTTCTAAAGCAGTAATGCAGGCGCAGGGTTCTGTTTTAACCAATAAGTATGCCGAAGGATATCCTAAAAAGAGGTATTACGGTGGATGTAATTACATAGACGGTGTTGAACAGATTGCGATAGATAGGGTTAAAGAGATATTTAAAGCGGAATATGCAAATGTCCAGCCACATTCCGGTTCGCAGGCGAATATGGCTATTTTTTATGCCTTTTTAAAACCGGGGGATACCGTTCTTGGTATGGATTTATCGCACGGCGGTCATTTAACGCACGGAAGTTCCGTGAATTTTTCCGGAAAATATTTTAATATCGTGCCGTACGGCGTAAATAAATCCACGGAAACGATAGACTACGGCAAGCTTAGAGAATTAGCATTAGATAATAAGCCAAAGATGATAATAGCGGGTGCCAGTGCTTATCCGAGGATTATAGATTTCAAAAAATTTAGAGATATTGCAGATGAAGTAGGGTGTTATCTTATGGTCGATATGGCACATATAGCCGGACTTGTGGCGGTAGGTCTACACCCAAGCCCAATTCCGTTTGCCGATTTCGTTACTACTACTACCCATAAAACCTTAAGGGGTCCAAGGGGGGGAGTGATTTTGGCAAAGGCCGAGTACGGAAAGGCTTTGAACTCCGCCATATTTCCGGGAATTCAAGGGGGACCGCTTGAGCATGTGATAGCTGCAAAGGCTGTTGCCTTTAAAGAGGCTTTAAGCGAGGAATTTAAAGATTATCAAAGGCAGGTTGTTTTTAATGCTGCTGCCCTCGCAAATACGCTTAAAAATAACGGGTTATCATTAGTGTCCGGTGGTACGGACAATCATCTCATACTTATTGATTTCAGAAAATCAGAAATGACGGGTAAACAGGCGGAAGCGCTTTTGGACGAGGTGGGTATTACCGTCAATAAGAATAAAATTCCGTTTGATGAAAGATTGCCGTTCGTGACAAGCGGGATAAGGATAGGAACTCCTGCCGTCACCACGAGAGGCATGAAAGAAGGAGAGATGGTAAAAATAGGCGAACTGATAGTCGAAATTATTCAAAATTCCGATAATGAAACGATTAAAAATAATGTAAAAAAAGAAGTTCAAATGCTATGCGATAGGTTTCCTCTTTATGAAAATATTTGAACTATTTTATATTGCGCATTGCATATGAGGTGTCCATTCTGTTCTAACGATAACGATAAGGTTATTGATTCAAGAGTGTCTAAGGATGGTAAATCGACAAGACGTAAAAGGATGTGTAATGTTTGCGATAAGAGGTTTTCTACCGTAGAAACAGTCGTTGTTTTATCTCCTTTAATAGTTAAAAAAGACGGAAGAAGGGAGTCGTTCGACAGGCAGAAAATATTAAACGGCATTATAAAGGCTTGTGAAAAGAGACCTGTTCCATATTACGGCATCGAAGAAATGGTGCAATCCGTCGAGAGATGGATTGACGAAATAAATTTGAAGGAAATAAAGAGCGAAGATATAGGAAAATTTGTTCTTAACAAATTAAAAAGCCTTGATGCAATAAGCTATATCCGTTTCGCCTCTGTCTATCTCTCTTTTAAAGATATAAATGAACTTTACGAAAATGTCTCCGAACTCATCAGGAAGCAGTCTTAACGACAAAAACAAAAATATAGACGAGTATTTTATCGCTAAGACCCTGAGTCTTGCAAAAAAAGCCCGTGGATTAACGTCCCCTAATCCCCTTGTAGGTGCCGTCGTAGTTAAAAATGGGACAATTATAGGAGCCGGATATCATAAAAAAGCAGGGTTGCCCCATGCCGAAATATCGGCGTTAAAAAAAGCGGGATCAAATGCGAGGGGTGCCACGCTGTACGTAAATTTGGAACCCTGCAGTCATTTCGGCAAAACGCCCCCATGTATTTATAAAATTAAAGAATGCGGAATAAAAAGGGTAGTGGCGGCGGTTAGCGATCCGAATCCCTTGGTATCGGGAAAAGGCTTAGATTATTTGCATAATAACGGTATTGAAACGGTTTGCGGAGTTTTAGAGGAAAAAGCCGAAAAACTCAACGAGGTTTTTTTTAAATATATAGCGAGTGGTTCCCCCTTTGTTACTATCAAAGAAGCATTGACTTTAGACGGTAAAATCGGATATAGAGATGATAAGGGTAAATCTTATATCTCGTCGGAAAAATCGCTTGAATACACTCATGGCTTAAGATTCATTAATGACGGGATAATGGTTTCCGCAAAAACCGTAATAAAAGATGACCCTATGTTAGACATTCGTTTAAATAGAAGAGGTATAAAAAATAAGCTTTTAAATAAAAGGTATACTAAAATAATATTGGATGCGGATTTATCCATACCTTTAAATTCAAGAATTTTTGATACATACGGCGATATTTTAATATTTGCTTCTATTGAATACGATAAAGAAAAGAGCGCAAAAAGATTGCTTTTAAAAGAAAAAGGTGCAATTATATGCGATGTATATTATAATGGCACGAGTATAAAGGGTAAAAGATTTTTAAATTTACGAGAAGTCTTTAAAAGGTGCGGCGAGTTTAAAATAACGAGCATCTTTGTAGAAGCGGGACCGATTCTTTTTAATTCTTTAATTCGCGAAAAACTTTTCGATAAACTGGTAATTAATATGATGCCGTATATTTTGGGATACGAAAAGGGTCTCGGTTTGTTTGAATCTTTATCTTTGAGAGATAAAAATATGTTGAAATTTAGAGATTTAAGTGTTAAGAATATAAACGACGAACTGTTTTTATCTTATTATCCTGAAGCGTAAATAATATTGAATCATAATTTTCATTGCTTATGTTTAGCGGCATAATAAAAGAAAAGGGGACCGTTAAATTTATAAATAACGGTGTTCTATCGATAGTCGCCGAAATTGCGGGGAAAAATGCATATATCGGGCAAAGTATAGCCGTGAACGGTTTATGTCTTACCGTAAAAAAAATTAATTACCCCGTTTTGTTTTTTGACTTTACGCCGGAGACTTATCGTTCTTCTGCTTTAAAATATTTAAGAATAAGTGAAAAAGTCAATATGGAATCGGCTCTTTCAGTCGGTTCCGATATATCGGGGCATTTCGTGCTTGGGCATATAGACGGAATAGGCAGAATAGTCGTTAAGAAACGGGTTGGCAATTCTATCATAGTGGGTATAAAAATAGTTGATTCTATAGACGGAGATATTGGCAAATATATAATAAAAAAGGGTTCTATTAGTGTTGACGGTATAAGCTTAACCGTAAACGAACTTAAAGGAGATATATTTTTTGTAAGCGTAATTCCCTTGACGTATGACGAGACAAATCTGAAATTTAAGGCAATCTATGATTATGTAAATCTTGAATCCGACATAATTGAGAAAACGATTGCTATACGCATGAACGATAAGGCGATTCTATGCAGGAATAAAGGAGAGGAAATTCAAGGTAGTTTAACCTATGAATTTTTAGCTAAAAATGGTTTTAAATAGCATAAAGATAAAAAAAATAATTTAAGAAGGTGAATAATATTATGTACTTAGCAACAGTAGAAGAAGCTGCAAATGATATAAAAGACGGCAAGGCGATAATCCTTGTCGATGACGAGGATAGAGAAAACGAAGGTGATTTGGTTGTTGCCGCAGAGCATGTAACCCCGGAAATAATTAACTTTATGACAAAATACGCAAGGGGGTTGATTTGTTTAACGTTAACCGAGGAAAAAGCCGATAGTTTGGACTTGCCGCCTATGGTTGCAAATAACGAATCTAAGTTTACCACGGCATTTACCGTATCCATTGAAGCGAAAGAGGGCGTCACTACGGGTATATCCGCTCATGACAGAGCAAAAACCATACTGACGGCAATAAAAGACGATGCTATGCCGGAGGATTTAGTTAGGCCCGGGCATATTTTTCCTTTGCGGGGAAAAACCGGCGGGGTCTTAACGAGAACGGGTCAGACCGAAGGCTCTATAGATATAGCGCGAATCAGCGGATTAAAACCTTATGGAGTTATATGCGAAATCATGAAGGACGATGGAACCATGGCGAGAATGCCCGATTTAATAGAATTTTCAAAAAAATTCAATATAAAAATATTAACCGTTAAAGATTTAATAAACTATAGGCTTAAGCATGAAAAACATGTCAAAAGGCTCGTGGAATCAGTAATTCCTACAGAATTCGGTAAATTCAGGATTATAGTATATTCCAATGATATTGATTTTGAAGAGCACATAGCTATCGTGAAGGGAGAAATCAACGGCGAGGAACCGATTCTTGTCAGGGTTCATTCTCAGTGTCTTACGGGAGATACATTCGGCTCTATGAGATGCGATTGCGGGAATCAGCTGAGGGCCGCTATGTCAATGATAGATAAAGAAGGCAAGGGTGTTATTCTTTATTTAATACAGGAAGGTAGGGGCATAGGGCTTGTAAATAAATTAAAAGCATATAATCTTCAGGACGAAGGGTATGATACGGTTGAAGCGAATGAAAAACTGGGATTTAGGGCGGATTTAAGAGAATATGGAGTCGGAGCTCAGATCTTGGTAGATTTGGGTGTAGGTAAAATGCGTCTTATGACCAATAATCCAAAAAAAATAATCGGGCTTGAAGGTTACGGGCTTAGCGTAGTTGAAAGGGTTCCGATAGAGATTAGCCCGAATGAAATCAATAAGCATTACCTTAAAACTAAAAAAGAAAAATTGGGTCATATACTAAAGATAAAATAGTAAAATTAAATTAGTAGGGGTGTAAAAATGAGCAATTTTCATTTAGTCGAGGGCGAACTTAAAGCTGCAGGTTTTAAATTTGGCATCGTTATATCAAGGTTTAACGATTTTATTAACGGCAAGCTTTTAGACGGTGCATTAGATTATTTAAAAAGAGCCGGTGCGAATGAGGACGACATATCGGTCGTTAAAGTTCCCGGTGCATTTGAGCTTCCTATGGCGGTAAAAATGCTGCTGGATACGAAAAGATTTGATGCGGTGATTTGCCTTGGAACGCTTATAAGGGGTGAAACTGCACATTTTGACCTTCTTTCTGCACAGGTTACTAAATTAATATCGGAGCTTTCTATTCATTATAATATACCGGTAAGTTATGGAATTATAACGGCAGAATCTATTGAACAGGCGATATCAAGAGCAGGTACTAAGATGGGAAACAAGGGTTTCGACGCCGCAATGTCCGCCGTTGAAATGGCAAACCTTTACGTGAAAATCAGAAATGTTTAAATATGAGAAATATACGGGGCTTAGGTTAACCTAATTTTATGACGAAAAGAAGAAAGGCGAGAGAGCTTGCTTTGCAGTTTTTATATGAGATGGATGGAGATATAAACGATTTAGATTATAAAATGAGGAGTTTTTATAATTGTTTTGCTTCAGAGAGTCTTATGAGAGATGGATTTATAAAATCTAAAGAGAGTTTGACCGGTGAAAAAGACATGGAGCAGATCTTCGGCTTTTTTTCCGATATTTCACGCGGCTCCTTATCTAATTTAGATAGAATAAACGATATTATTAAAATCGTATCTAAAAACTGGACGATAGATAGGATGTCTCGTGTAGATAGAAATATTCTTAGAATGTCCGTTTATGAGATTTTGTTCCATCCGGAAATTCCTAAGAATGTAATTATTAACGAAGCTATAGAAATAGCTAAAAAATTCGGGAACGATGAGTCGCCCTCTTTTATCAACGGCATTTTGGATGCGGCAATCAAGGTTGTTTAAACAAATAATCGTAAGGAGTTCAAAATGGGGATGGAGTCGGTTTTAAATTGCAGAACCGCTACTCTTGATATAAGAGGCCTTTGCTGAGGGCCGCCGGTATGGGCGGTCGTCCGTAAGCTTAAGGGATTGAATCAAGACGATGTTTTAACGGTTGTTTCGGATAAGGATTCTTTGTTAAACGATATTCCTGCATTATGTTCGCTTGTTAACGTGAGATTGATAGACGTTATCGAGCTAAAAGACCTTTATATATTTTTCATTAAAAATAAGAAATGGGAGGAAATACTTTGACGAGGAAGAAAAATAGAATGCACGATGAGTCCAGGAGTATGTCGATAACTCCTGCGTATATGAAATATGCGGAGGGGTCATGTTTAATCGAGGTTGGGGATACAAGGGTTATTTGTACCGCATCCGTCGATTATAAGGTCCCCCCATTCCTTAAAGATAAAGGAGAGGGATGGTTGACCGCCGAATACTCCATGCTTCCCCGGTCTGTACGAAACAGGATACCTAGGGATTCGGCAAAGGGAAAGGTTAACGGAAGGGCGCAGGAAATACAGAGACTAATAGGCAGGTCGCTGAGATCGGCTGCTAATTTTTCTGATTTTCCCAACATTACCGTAGTAATTGATTGCGACGTTATAAGCGCCGACGGCGGAACGAGAACGGCTTCAATAACCGGGTCATATGTTGCGGCTTATCTGGCGTTTTTAAATCTTATTAAAAAGGGTGAGATCGAAAAGATGCCCTTTTACGACTCCGTTGCCGCCGTCAGTATAGGCATAGTAAACGGAGAAATATTGCTTGACCTTGATTATTCGGAGGACTCCGTTGCCGAATTGGATTTTAATTTTGTCTTAACGGGTTTAGGAAAGATAATAGAAATACAGGGGTGTGCGGAAAAGACCCCGATTCAATTCGATGTATTAACCAAGCTTTATGATATCTCTAAGACTGCCGTATCAAAAATCACGAGTCTGCAAAACGAGACGATTAACGGTATAGCGTAATTTTAAGGAATAAACGGCAAGCCGTCATTATTTCTCGCAGGTATATACCGTAACGAATTGAGCTGTGCCGTTAATAAAATATTCCGTTTGCGAGCCAAAGAGTTTTCCTTCACGAAAATTAAACTCTAAAAAAGGATTGCGGTTTACCCAGTAAATAGTTTGTGTTCCGTGGAGAGAACCGTTAATGTAATTCAGCTCGAAATGCTTATTGCCGTTTTTAAACCATCCCTCTGATTTTCCGTTTAATCTGCCGTCCATGTTAAGCCTGTATATCGACTTTATTTTAGTTCTTTCTTTGTCGTAATAATTTATAACCTCTTTCGTTTCGGCTGTATAATTAACGTTCGCAGTGATAAAAGCGGAAGCGTCGGGATTCGTCAACGAGTTGATATTAAACACCGCATAACCCTCCGTCTTCTTGGATTTTTTTGAGTCTGATATATTTGCACATTATAACTTTCTCAGCACGAAATTGTCAAGAAACATAGGATTTGAAGCATTTCCAACTTAAATTTGCGGGTCAAAATATAATGTGATATAATTTTTCGATGGTCGATATATTGATAGCTACGGGAAATTCGCATAAATTTCGAGAAATTAAATCTATAATGGGTGATTTTGCGGGATTGAACATTGTCTGTTTGGATAAGAGTTTTCAGATAGAAATAGTCGAAGACGGGGAAACCTACGAGGAGAACGCTAAAATTAAAACGGAAGGCTATGTAAAATTTTTAGATGAAAACCCCGGATTGAAGTCGGAACTTAATTTGAGTTATATAGTAAGCGAGGATTCAGGGTTAGAAGTAGACTGTTTAAATGGAACCCCGGGTATTTTTACGGCAAGATATGCCGGAGAAAACGCTTCCGACACTGATAATATCAATGCATTGCTTAATGCAATGAAATCTAAGAAAAATAGGCATGCCAAATTTGTCTGTTTAACTTGTATGTATGATGTAAAAAAACATTCGTTTCACTATTTCAGGGGGGAGCTAAACGGTTTGATATCTAAAGAAGTAAGCGGCGCAAAGGGTTTTGGTTACGACCCTATATTTTTTGTTCCGGAATTCAATAAAACCGTTGCTCAGATTGATGCTTCGGAAAAAAATAAAATATCCCACAGGTCGATTGCCTTTAGGATGCTTGCGGAAACGATAAAGGAAAGCGGTCCAACCTATGAATCGAAAACTTATAAAAGAATTTGAAAAAATGTTGGGGAAAAACCGGGTTTTATCCGAAACGGAAGAACTTTTATGCTATTCTTATGACGCCACGTCAAAAGAGTTTATGCCGGATGTTGTAGTCTTTCCTCTTAATTCAAATGAAATTTCAGACATCGTTAAGCTGTGTTTGCAATATGACACTCCCATTGTCGGAAGGGGCTCGGGGAGCGGGTTTTCCGGCGGCAGTTTACCCTTGAAGGGCGGGGTAGTAGTTTCATTTACGAAAATGAACCGTATTTTGGAATTAGACGAAGAAAATATGTTTGTAACGGTTGAGCCCGGTGTTATAAATGAGGACCTTAAATCTTATCTTGCGGATAAAGGTTATTTTTATCCGCCCGATCCGGCAAGTTACGAATTTTCCACAATAGGCGGCAATGTCGCCGAATGTTCCGGCGGACCCCGTGCACTTAAATATGGTGTTACGAAAGATTATGTCGTTGACATTGAGATCGTTACAGGGGAGGGTGAGATAATAAATAGCGGTTCTAAAGCGATTAAAGATGTTTCGGGATATAATATTACTCAGCTAATGGTAGGATCCGAAGGGACGCTCGGTCTTTTTTCAAAGATTACGCTCAGATTCTTATTAAAGATTGGGAGTAATTCGTTGATTCTCGTATCGTTCGACGATATGGATAAAGGTGTTAAAGCGGCGATAGCCTTGTTGAAACTTAGAAACAGACCGTCAATGCTGGAATTTATGGATAAATTCTCCATAGAATCCGTGAAGAATTATTTTAAAAGTGACATAATAAAAATAGACGGGACTCTTCTGTTTGTAGTAGAAGCCGACGGTTCCAAGTCGGATGTCGAAAAATCGGTTGCCGAGTATTCAAGAGTGTTGAAGGAATTTTCGCCGATTTCTCTGTTTATCGCAAATGATGAAGGAGAAAAAAGGGTTATAATGGAGGCAAGAAAGGCAATTTCTCCGTCTTTGCGAAGATACGGCAGCCTTAAGATAAATAACGACATAGCGGTTCCGATAGGTAAAATCAAAAATATGCTTTTTTATTTAGAGGGTATTGCGAAAAAATACGATATTCCGATAATAAATTTCGGTCATTTCGGAGACGGCAATATTCATGTAAACATTATGTTGGATAAAGAGAACGATGATATGATCAAAAAGGGAGAGGAAGCAAAACGCGATATCTTAAAAAAGGTCGTTGAATTGGGCGGAAGTTTATCCGGAGAACATGGGATAGGATTAGAAAAAAAGGAGTTCATGAAATTAAAATACAACAATTACCATATGGATATTTTAAAAAATATAAAAAAGGTATTCGACCCTCAAAATATAATCAATCCCGGAAAAATATTTTAAAATATTTTTCTTATTTAAAAATACCGTACCCGCCTCTATTCCTAAATTATTTTTTCAGTCCGATAAATATTTATAAAAGGAGTTTTTATTGGAAAACGAAGATAAAAGTTACCTTAATTGCGTTCACTGCGGCAAATGCTTGCCTGTTTGTCCGACGTATAATATCGGCTTAAACGAGTTTTTTAGCCCGAGGGGAAGGATCAGGATAATTTCGGCTCTTAACGACGGTGTTTTACCCTTAAAGGCTTCAAAGGTCAAAGAGACCGTTTCCGCCTGCCTTTTGTGCGAGAGATGCGTTAAAATTTGCCCTAACGATGTTAAAATAGGTAGCTTAATAATAAACGAAAAGGTTCGATTGGATAGATTTAAAGGCAATAAACTTTCTTTTGATAAGATAGCGTTGACGGTACTGAAAAATAAAAGAAAAGTTCTATTAAAGTCTACGTTGAAATTATTAAATATGCCTATAATAGAACGCTTAAAAAAAAGATATACCCCTAAGCCGGACGAAAAACCATTTATCGGCATTGAGGATTTATACTTCAAGTCTAAAGGCGGAAATGATTTAAAAGCGGTAGGCTATTTTAGCGGCTGTGTATTCGACGGCATATATTCCGGAATATCTGCCGATACGGTATCGTCTTTAGTAGAAAACGGGGTTTCGGTTTTTGTTCCGCAGATGCAGGGTTGTTGCGGGTTGCCTTTTATATCGAGTGGAGATATCGGTTCGTTTAAAGACCTTGCACTAAATAATGCCAATGCCTTTAAAAATAAGGATATAGATCATATAATCACTTCTTGCGCATCCTGTTTCTACTCTATAAATAATCTTTATCCCTTATATTTTAATGAAAACGATGAAGGTTATGAGGAAATTATAAACTTTTCAGAAAAATTGCTTAATATCTGGTCGTTTTTTAAGATATTAGAAAAGAAGGGTGTCGACACGATAAAAACGGGGCGTTTAAAAGAGGAAACCGATGCGGTATTTCATATACCGTGCCATCTTTTAAATTCCCCGGGATTTCAACCCTCTTCCTATAACGAGATGTTAATCGGTGAAGCGGGATTTATTGCCGATAAAATTAGCGGTTTAAAATTAAAGTCGTTGAAACATAACTATTGCTGCGGTAACGGAGGTATGTTTAACATAAGGCACTACGGCTTGTCCAAAGAGATTACGAGGAGAAAGTTTGAGGAAATTAAAGAAACATCTCCCCAAACCATATTGACGTCGTGTTCCGGCTGTATTTTTTCCTTGAGTGATCAAAAGGGAATTTTAAAGGAAAAACAAGTCATACCGGTTGATCACCTTATAAGTATTTATGCCCGAAGCCTGAGGAATCTAAAAGATTAAAGACGGATTTGCAAGCATAGTCGCGGCGTTGCTCACCTTTTCTATCTCGACCGGAAGTGTTCCTGCAAATTCTCCGTCGCACTGGTAGAATATATTTTCATTTTGCTCGGGTTTTGAAGCCGAGACTGATATTGTATCGGTTTTTAAATAAAAATCGGCATTATCGGCGTGTCTTCGATGAAAGCATAACGATTTTAATATAGAAAAAACTACGTCTATAGTGCCGCTTACATCACTAATCAATCTTATGTCGAACTTGTCGCTCAAAGGGGAGTTTTTCGGAAATATTTTAAACGGTCCGCCGTAATGCATTATGTTGGATACTATAATCTGTTTCACGCCATAGTATTCTCGGAACAGTTCATGCCCGTCCGAGGTTTTGTCGGCTGAATTTTTAATGATTTTCACATTTAGGTTAATATCCGGATATTTATAATTTCCGGATATTTTAATTATATTGAATATGTAATTCAGGTATTTTATCGTATTATTGTACATTCTCTTTTTATTAATTCTTATCTTTTCTTCGATGTTTTTTACGATAAATGCGTCGAGGCCGATTCCGGTCATGGCAAGAAAATATCTCCCGTTAGCCTTTCCGAGATTGACTTTGACCGGTTCATACTTATTTAATATTTCATTCAACGCCCCCTTTAATGAACGGGGAGTTTTGTTCTCCAACGCAAAAAGGTTAACCGTTCCCATGGGCAAGTGGGCTATGGGAATATCCGTGAAGGCAAAATGATTTATCACATGATTTAGGCTTCCGTCGCCCGCCGCAACGAATATGGCATCAAAGCAGGATGCGAAATTTTTATCTATATCGTCGGTTATCATATTCAGCGCCTTACTTTCAATCCCTTTGTCTTTTAAAAAGCTTATGATAAACGACAGCCTTTTTTCGGAAAAACGCCCCGATTTCGGGTTGTAAACAATCAGAATTTTCTTTAAGTTGTAAGGTTTAGATTTCATTAACTTTAGATTTTATTAAATATTGAAAATAAATTCAATAACCGAAAATGAAATTGACGCAGAAATGTGAGGGATAGGGTTGCGCGAGCCCTTAATTTATCGGCATATTTTTTTAATGAGCGCCCGTATTGATTTTTATTATTTCTAAATTGCGTAAAATTTGATGCCCGGTGCCGAATCCGTTCTCTCTCTCTTTATCACTTCTTACTTGTTTTATTGACTTTGTTAGGTTGTTGTAGTATAAAAATATATGATATAATTAGTGAAGAATCAATAAAATTAAATTGTTAAATTGCGTGAATATGCGGAGGCCTTATGCACCACACTAACCCGAGTATTTTAGATAAGAAGGTTTACATACCTTACATGACGGATACGGCTTATGGCCTAAGCGCTGCATTCAGAAGATGCGGGGTAGATTCCGAGGTTATGGATGAACCCAACAAGTCAACCCTTGATTTTGGACTTAAATTTACGAACGGCAATGAATGCATGCCGTGTTTCGTGACTACCGGCGATATCGTTAAGGTTATTGAGAAACCGGGTTTCGATGCTAAAAAATCCGTATTTTTCATGCCTACATCACCCGGTCCGTGTAAATTCGGTCAGTATAACAGGCTTCACGAATTAGTATTGAATAATATGGGCTATAAAGAGGTTGAATTTTTAGTGCCGAGCGCTCAAAAATCCTATACGGATTTTGTGGGGGATAAGGCGACTCTTTTTAGAAAAGTAGCCTGGGGGGGTTGCGTTACCATTGATACTTTAGAAAAAGCGCTTTACAGGGTCAGGCCTTATGAGTTGAACAAGGGAGACACTGTTGCGGTTTATAAAGAATGCATTAAGTTGATAGTAGACGCATTAGAAAACGGGAAGGATATTTATGATACCATGGGAGTATGCGCCGAAAAGTTTGAAAAAATCCCTAGGAAAGACGAAAACAAACCCCTTATAGGCATTGTCGGCGAAATATTTTTAAGATTAAATAAATTTACCAATAATTTAACCATAGAAAAAATAGAATCTCTCGGCGGGGAAGTTTCCGTTGTTCCGGCTTATAAGTGGATAACGTTTACTACTCATGAATATGCGGTCAGAGCATTTAAAAATAAGAAAGTAAAGGATATTTTTTTGAGTTTTCTTGTAAATTTTTATCAAAAAAAGGATGAATCGAATATATTCAAACCCTTTAAGAGTTTACTTAGAAACCACAAAGAGACCAATATAAAAGATATACTTTCCTATTCTAAAAAATATTTAGATTTATCTCTCGGCGGGGAAGCAATTTTGACCGTCGGCGAGTCGATCGATTTTGCAAAAAAGGGTTGTTCAGGTGTCGTCAGTATTCATCCGTTTCATTGTATGCCGGGTTCTATAGTTCAAACCATTTCTAAAAGGTTTAAAGAAGACCTCGGTAATTTTCCTTGGATAAATTTATGGTTTGACGGGCAGGAAAGCACGAGTCTAATGCTGAGATTAGAGGCATTTATGCATCAGGCGAAGCAGCGGATGGAGGCAAAGAATGTCCTTTAGGAGACTGCCTAGTTATTATATTGCCCTATTTGTCGGCGTATTTATTTTATCTTTTTCTGTTTTTTTCTTATTTTGGCAGCCGTACGCATATGCCGGTTATACGGGAATAAGTAAAAGCGGGTCGATTATTGAGCGTCTTTTCAGCAAACTTAAGCCGAGTATCGTACATATCAAGGTGCTGGGGGTTACGAGGCTTAAAAACGGCGCTTTAATGCCGGAAGAAGACATAGGGACCGGATTTTTCATAAATAAGAACGGAGATATACTCACCAATTTTCATGTTATCGGAAATGCCGGCAAAATCTATATAAGCTTCTTGAAGTATAAAAACATATCGGCGAATATAGTAGGGACGGATCCTACATCGGACATAGCGGTTATTCATATCGATCCGAACGGAAAAGTCATAAATCCCGTAATTTTAGGGAACTCCGACAATTTAGAGGTTGGAGAAAGGGTTATGGCGATAGGTAATCCTTACGACCTTTATCAAACCGTCACTACGGGAATCATTAGCGGTCTCAAAAGGTCTCTTTTCCTTCCTTCTGCCAGGTTTTATAGAAATATAATACAGACCGATGCGGCAATTAATTTCGGTAACTCCGGAGGGCCGTTAGTGGACTATAACGGTGAAGTTATCGGCATAAATACCGCAAAACTTGCAGACCATGCTCAGAATATCGGGTTTGCCATCCCTATAAATCTTGCAAAAAAGGATATTCCGGAACTGATACGATACGGAAGAGTGATAAAACCTTGGCTCGGTATAGAGGCGATAAAACTAACGGGAAGTCTCTCCGTTCTTTTAGGTATTAAATATGTTAAGAGAGGGCTTTTGATAGAAAAGGTCTTCCCCAAAAGTCCTGCTTTCAGGTCGGGTCTCAGGGCAGGCAGTAGAATAATAGCGATGAAAAATATTACCTATATAGTGGGCGGAGATATTATTACAAGAATAGACGGCAAAAAGGTATATTCGTTTTCTCGTCTCGAAGAGCTTATTAATACATTTACACCGGGGCAAATCATTGTTCTTAAGATTCATAGGGGTAAAACGATCAAATTTGTTAAAATAAGATTGACCGGTATGCCTTAAATCAAATAAATTTAGCTATAGGGATTATACGTTATGTTTTTAACCGAGAAGAAGGATTTAAAAGAGATAGACGAAGCGTTAAGCAAATATAAAAAGATTGGAATCGTAGGCTGTGCTTCCTGTGCCTCCGTTTGTTTGACAGGCGGGAGTAGGGAAGTTAAAGAAATGGAGAGGCATTTAACGGCCTCCGAAAAGGAGGTTACTTTTACTATTTCCATAGACGAGCCTTGCGACAAAAGAGTTCTTAGGGAAGATATTCGTTTCGTAGAGGATGAAATGGATGATACCGAAGCCGTAGTGGTTTTGTCATGTGGTACGGGCGTTCAAACTATAGGCGAATTTGTAGAAAAAAAGGTTATATCCGGTACCGACAGCAGGTATATTGCCAAAACGGAGCATATAGGCGAATATAATGCCCTGTGTGGCGGATGTGATGAATGCAGGCTTAATTTTACCGGTGGCGTATGTACTATTACGCTATGCCCGAAGGGCTTGCTGAATGGTCCCTGTGAGGGGCACGACGGTGTTCATTGCGAGGTCTATGAGGATAGCGAATGCGTATTTATGAAGTCGTATAAATTGCTGTCTAAATATTCGGAAGAAGAAAATTTGAATCGGGTATTTTTCCCCAGAGATTACGGCTTATTATTAAAACAAATAAAAATATAAGTATTATTTATTTATACCAACTCTTATGAGAATAATACCGCAGATAGAAACCCCCGCAAGTGAAAGCTATGCGAGTTTTGAAGGAAGCTTAATTAAAATAATAAACGGAATGAAAAAGTCCGGCTTGAGCGGACTTGACGGACCGGAGGGTTTGCCTTCGGTAGTTTTGGAACAGAATTTTGGAATAAACACCTTGATATTGTGTAAAGATTTGAAGGATAGATATAAAAATCTTAATACGGCGTATGCATTTAACATGAGGGATAAAAATAGAATATCTATAATATCCGATCTCATGACCCTCAAGCGGATAGGTGTTAAGGATATCATCGTTTCGGAGGGCTTGCACCCCTTAAAGACGATGTTTAAGGCCGCTAAACCGGTTTACGATATAGATGTTTTCGGTTTGGCTTTAATACTAAAGAGGGATTTCATGAATAGTTTGCACGGCATCGACGGTCTTGATTTTTTTAATCTTGGGGTAGTTATAGGGGCGTCCACTCTTGCCGATGAGTTGAAGGCCAAAAAACTTATCAAGACGGGCGTGGATAGGCTGATAGTAAATTATACCGGAGAAAATCCGGACGTGAATATGGTTAACTATATCAAATCTGAGAATAAGGAAGTTTTTTTATACATTAAAGAGTCGGATATAAAATATCCGTTGGATGATTTTATAAAAAGCAATGAGGATTTGAATATAGACGGAATTATAGTAAAAGTCGTAAGTGAAAAGTCGAATATATTTACGCAATATTTTGAAAAAAACGAGATATGAACAAAAGTAATCTATTTATTGACGGAACCGCCGGAGATAAGGGCATAATGCTTGGAAATGAGGCTATAGCCCGCGGGGCATTAGAGGCAGGCGTGGGTTATGCCTCTATGTATCCGGGTACCCCTGCGTCGGAGATTATCGCGGCGCTTGACAAAAATAAAGGAAATATAAAAGATTTATATACGGAATTTAGCTTAAATGAGCATGTTTCTCTTCACGGTGCCGTGGGGGCTTCATGGTCCGGCGTAAGGGCGCTTTGTGCCATGAAAAATGTAGGTCTTAACGTTGCGAGCGAGCCTGCGCAATTTTTATCCTATACCGGTGTGAAGGCCGGTCTTGTTATCGCCGTAGGGTCGGATCCCGGTGCAACGAGCAGTTCAAATGAGCAGGACGATAGATGGTACAGCATGCACACTTACATGCCTATAATAGAGCCGTCTAATATTCAAGAGGCGAAGGATTATACGAGGGATGCTTTCGATATATCGGAAGAGTTTTCTTTTGGAATTGTTTTGATAGCCTCATCGAGGTTATGTCATAATGCGGGGGTACTTTATTTCGGCGATTTGAGGGATAGGAATATTAACGGAGATTTCAAAAAGGACCCAGAAAACTACCTGAACCTTTTTAATATGGCAGTAAAAAACCACGCTAAGTATCTAAAACAAAATGAGTTGTTAAAGAATTATCTTGCGGAATCCCGTTTTAATAAAATTATTAATGAAAATTCGTCAAAAGTCGGCTTTATATCCTCCGGCGTCATTTATGCTCATTTAATGGAAGCGATGGATGTCCTAAATATTTATGACCATAGGATATTAAAATTAGGCTTCACTTTTCCGATATCGAATGAACTTTTAAATAAATTTTTTGACGGACTCGACGAGGTCGTGATTGTTGAAGAAGCAGAGGGTTTTTTAGAGTTTCAGATTAAGAAAATAGCTTATGAGCTGGGTTTTAGGGGTGTAATTCACGGTAAGGATATATTTAAGCAGACAGGCGAGCTAACCTTAGACGACGTTATATCCGGTGTAGGTAAATTTTTGGAGAAACCCCTTCCCGTTTTTTTTGATTTTGCCGTTAAAAGAGACAAGGAATTGCAGGGGATACTGCCTTCAAGATCGGGAACATTTTGCATAGGGTGCTCCCATCGAGCGACATTTTATTCTATTCTTAAAGCAGTAGGTTTTTCAAATACCGAAGCAAAAGAGAGGGATGTCGTTATAGCCGGAGATATCGGGTGTTATACCCTCGGTCTTTTGCCGCCCTATAATGCGATGGATTTTCTTACGTGTATGAATGCCGGCCTCGGAATCGGTCAGGCAATAAGCATTTTTGATAAGAAGAAAAAGGTTATAGCGCTTGTCGGAGATTCGACTTTTTACCATTCCGGCATACCCGTTTTGCTTAATGCCGTTCAAAACGGTGCAAATGTTCTCTATATTATTCTTGATAATAGCTGGACCGCTATGACCGGGCACCAAAAAACGCCTTCTACTCAAAGGGATGTAGACGGCACGCCTTATTCCAATCCGTTAAATTTGAAGGAATTAATAAAATCTTTGGGAGTAACATACATTAAAAGCCTTGACCCTAATAGCGTAAAAAGGTTTGCTTTACATGTAAAAAGTGCCTTGAAGGAGCAGGGGGTTAAGGTGCTGATTGCCAAAAGAGAATGTATTCTTCAAGAGATTAGAAGAAATAAGCTTTTAAAGAAAAAGGATGCGGCAGCTATGAAAACCACCTCATCCTTTTATGAGATTCAAAAATTAAGATGCGTAAAATGCAACGAGTGTTTTGTGGAACTTGCATGTCCGGCCATTATTCTTAAAAAAGATGAGAATGAAGACATGGAATATTATTATATTGACCCCGTTTCTTGCGTAAAATGCGGAGTTTGTTACGAGGTGTGCCCCAACAGCGCTATACGTAAAGTAGAATTTGGTTCGAAATTGAATTTAAGTAAAAAAATAAGTAACAAAGAAGTTAACGGATTATCAGGGATTAATGTTTAAATGAAGAGATTTAATATTGCAATAATAGGTCTTGGCGGTCAGGGTATCATAACGATGGGAACGGTGCTGAAGAATGCTGCGTTGAATTCTGATTCGCAGGAGGTATCCGGCTCGGAAAGAAGAGGGGGGGCACAACGTGAGGGTTATGTCGAGACATTTGTTAAATATATTTTTTATGAGAATGAGTCGGAGCCTAATGATTCAAGAAGAAATATGCATTCTCCGATGATAGAAGCGGGCGGAGCGAATGTCTTGATATCTTTGGAACCGATAGAAACCCTGAGGGGGGCGCGCTATCTAAACGAGAACTCGATCGTAATTTTCAACGAAAGGCCTTATATTCCTATAAGCGTCAGGATGGGGCAGGCTTCATACCCTGATATTTCCTTCATAGTATCAGAACTTAGAAAGATCACCAAAAATATATTTTTTTACGATTTAGATAAAATTTCTACCGATAATTTCAACTCGCTTACCCAAAGAAATATAATTGCCTTAGGTATCTTGTTTGCAAAGACAAGTATTCCCATATCTCCGAAAACGATAGAGAATATTTTATTGGAGGGTAAAAGCGCCGAGGCTTTTAATTTAGGGCTGAATTTTTGAATATCTATTGGGCACCTCGAAAAACCTCGCAATTTATGGCATAACAAGCTATCTTCTAATAGAGAGGGTAAACCATAATGATCGAACGCAAAGAGAATATCAGGCATTCGTATTTAGATATGTTACAACAGATATGGCAGCGCGCTTCTATGCCGATTATAGTGGTCAGAAAAGGCACATATAGCGTTATATCAATCGGAATATTGCATCCCTTACTTATCGGCTTTAATAACATGGAAACCACGGCATCAGGATATGTATATTCCAACAAGCAGATTCAAGGACGATTATGATTATTTCCTCAAGAAATAGTGTTTTTGTAATACTCATTGCCCGTGCATTGTCGGCATGTAGCAATGCACGGGTAGATAGTTTCCTAGTAGGCGGGATAGTTTTTCCAATGCGATAAACAATATGCCGGGCCACATTGACGACCATTTATTACGCGTTACAACAAGGCGGTTCAGTTTTATAGGGCAGCCGCTATGCTGCGTATGGGTGCTTATGCAATCGGATACGGCAAACTCGGTACAATTGGCGCAGGATTGGGTATAATTGCCGGAACTGCTATGCATATTGACAGATATATGGGCATTGTTGATATACAGGTAGAAAAGTCAGCGGAACTATCAATGCTAAAATGGCATCTAACCTTAAACAGAGAATAACTTATCATACTACGCGTACTTTGAATACTTCATATCCAAGCATACGGAACAAGGGTTGCGGCGGAAGCAACGCAAACCGATATGAACCTGAAACAAGCTGTTCCCCGGTACTCGAAAATAAGATAGCAAGGGAGCTTGCGGGTAATCCTGCAGGAAGTTCCTTATTCTAATGAAGAGCGATTTGCGATATCAAGCAGAATATCAATCGGGCGACTGCTTTCGAGCGACTGTCCTCTTGATAATTGTTTAAGTATGCATGGTTACGTTAATGGGCATTCTATCACGGTTTGCCCTGGAAAGAGATTCAATTATTTTTTTCGGAAAAACATGCCGACTATTGTGGATGATGTATGGATTTCCGACACAGGCATCACTAAGACAAGGCTTATAGTCACAGGAGTAGCAAACAAGGTATATTACTTGAAAAAATGAATGATCTGAGGTATGCTTAGAAATTACTGGAGTATAACAGTTCTAAAACGACAAAAATTATAATAGTGTTTCCAAAATGGCAATTGATAAGATTAAAAATCCGGGGGATGAGTTTTTTTGGGTAAAAGGAGTCGGGAAATGATAATATAAAAATACACACTATCGTTAGGTGTAACCAGTAATAAAACCAAAATAAATGTCTAAAAACTATGAAAACCATAAAGTTTTAAATAACAAATTATATTTTTATGAACATAAACTCTGATATAAATATTTTAGGCAGTCTTTTAGACTTAAATTTGATAACTTATTTTTATGAGCATAAAGATACTTTTAATAAAGAAAAAGAAATCAGTTCTTTTACAGTTATTAAGACAAATAGATCTGTAAAAAGATTTAAGAAAGCAATAACATCAACACTGCTGTCATTTAAAAATGAAAATATTAAAAGTTTATTTAAATCTTTAATTACCGAGGAAGGACTTTCAGAAAATACGTTATTGTTCTTATTTTGGAATACATCGCTAAACAATGACTTATTCCGTTACTTAAATGATAATGTATATTTCCCAGCATTTTATAGCGGTCGTATTTCTATTAACAATGATGAAGCTGTTGCTTGTTTAAATGAGCTTAAAAATTCTGAAGAAGCAATTAAAAAATGGTCGTTTAGTACAATGACAACAACAGGATCAAAATATTTAACACTTTTAAAAAAATTTGGACTAATGGAAGGAACCCAAATAAAAAACATTAAACACCCATTTATGAGTGATAAATTATTTATTCTATTTGTATATTGGCTGGTTGCTGAGAGCAACAATAATAATCTCATTAATAATCCTTTGTTAAAATATGGATTCACAGAGTCGCAGATTTTTCTGGATCGCATAAGAAAGAGACAATTCGTAAGTTATTTTAATATTTTTTATACGGGCGATAATTTAAAAATTGAACCCTTAATTGAATGCGAAAATATTTATGAAAACATCAAAAGAAATTAAACATTTAGTAAATCAGGTTATTAAGCTGGTGGAAGCCGACAAACAATCTGAGATACGCTTAAACGCAAATGGAGGCAATTCCATTCTTTTGGTTTGTCCACCCGAGCAAGAGAATGAATTCATTGATACTTTGCTAAAAATGATGAATAGCAGTAATTACCAAAACATTGATATTAATGATTTATTGATTTCATACACTAAAAAATCTAAAGATGATTTAGAAGAGGCTTTCAAATTATTACAGAGTTCCCTGTATCAAATTTTTAAATCACCCGAAGGAGAATCTAATGATGATTTTTTCAATTATATTATCTGCGAAATTAAAAGTGCATTTAAGAAAAATAAAATACCGGTTTTATATAATACAGGAGCATTGTATGGTACGGGGATAGATAATATTCATTTAATGGAAAATAAAGTTGTAATGAATTCCAATTCACCTCTCATCATTTTATACCCGGCAACACAGCAAGGCGATAAGTTAATGTTTCTTAATTCCCGCCCGGCCTCAAAATATAGATGTATGATAATAAAATAAAGAGAAATGAAGATGAAAATTAAAGAAGTATTAACTATTGATCTTACCGAAGACATTAAGAATGTAATTGATCTTGAAAATATTTCTGAACAAGAAATTAAGGATGAAATTGAAAACTATATTATTACAGATGGTTTAGCCAGAGAATTTGCCGATTTTGTTTCAGTTTATTCAACTAACATTTTGGAAACCGGAGTGTGGGTTTCCGGATTTTATGGTTCGGGGAAGTCATATTTTGGTAAAATTCTTGGTTACTTACTCAGCAATAAATTAATTCTTGGAACACCGGCAAGGGAAAGAATTTTACAAAGGTTTACCGGAATAGCAGATGAAGCTCTGATCAAAAATGCATTGTCCGGATTAAGTGCAATTCATTCAAGAATAGTGTTTCTTGATATTGCAAAACAAGATACCGCAAAGGGTTTTGCCTACGCATTATTTCGCAACTTTCTAAAGTCACTCGATTTACCGGAAAATGAGCACGGGTATTTATTATTTCAATTGATGATTAACAATGAACAGACTAATATTGAAAATTTTATTTATCGTTATTTGAATAAAAATTGGAATGAATTAAAAACCAAAATGATTGAATATGTAAAAGCAGCAAAAGAAATATTTATTAAACAAGGAAATTCTGAAAATGACTACGATAATTTGTTAACCACTATCCGTAGGGAAATTGATCAGTTTAGCGCAGGCAAATTAAAAGATGAGATTAACAATTATTTACAAATAAAAAGTGATGAAAAAATTGTCTTTCTTTTTGACGAAGCCAGCGAAGCAATCAATCAAAATAAATTTACGCTTCTTGACCTTGAAGGTGTGAGCGAAGCATTGTCCTCGCCGGGAAATAGAATTTGGACCATTGCTATTGCTCAGGAGAAATTAGATGACGTTATCAACAACTCGAATGTAAGTAAGGCTCAGCTAATAAAGGTGACCGACCGGTTTAAGACGAAAATACATTTGGAAGCAACAGAGGTTGATCAAATCATTAAAAGCAGGTTATTAAGTAAAAACGAAGAAGGAATTAATCGGTTGAGGGATCATTTTCGGAAGAATTCAGGAAAAATAGCAGATCATTCATCACTAATTGGTTCAGGCATTACAAAAACAGATAATGTTGATTTGTATGTAACTTATTATCCATTTAATAAATACCATTTTGACCTTTTGCAAAATTTCTTGTTTGGTACAAAAGGATATGTTTCTACTAAAGTAGCTGCCCGCGGTATGATCATTACTACTTATGATATCTTAAAAAAGGAAGTACAAAACGAAGAGTTGTTTTGTACAGTAACCGGTTGGCAGATTGCAAAAGAAGCCCAACCCTCTCCTCCGGTAAGATTGGTGAATAGATACGATAATGCCGAGCGCATATTAAAAGAAACAGGTTCCCCAATTTCGGGCAGAAAATTACTGGAAACTATAAATTTCTTAGCCGAAGCAGAAGTTACGCCAGCGAATATAAATAACATCATTAAAGCTTTTATATGTGATCCGGAACAATACTATCAAGTCAAGGAAGATATAAAAAAAGCATTTGGGACGTTAATTGAAGCAAAAATACTGCTTGAATCCAATAATACATACAGAATTACCTCCGACATAGAACAATATCTGCTTGATGAAATGAATAGTTATACCGTGCAGGGATTTGTGAAGAAAAAGCAGTTCGTTTCTGCTTTGAAAAAATCAGATTTTATAAAATCAATTGCACGGATTAATGAAAATAATCTGAATTATGACTTTTATATTACTACAGATAATGATGACGGGTTAACTATTCCGGCTAACAAATACCTTAAAATTAAAATCAAAAGTTTGTACAATATTTTAGATGACAGAACCCAGGATATAGAAAACTTAAAGATCCAGCATCAAAATGATAAAGATTTAATATGGATCGTACCGGACAATAGTGTTTTTAACGAATTGGACAAGTTAATTGATGAAGTTGAACGCATAAATTACTTAGAACAGAAATACAATAATCTAAATGGTGAAGAAGGAAGAATTTTAATTGGTTTTTCAACTGCAAAAAGTGAGAAGCAGACCAGAATTGAGCAATTGGTTGCAATTTCGTTAAAACAGTCGGCATTAATATATCTTTTCAATGTTTTGCAATTAAATGAAGATAATGCATTAGCAACAATAAAATCACAACAAAAAGAGCTGATTAGGAATATTTATACAAAACGGCTTGGTGCGCAACTTAGCGACACTGTAGCAAAAGCTGTTATTAAAGAAGCAAATGATACTAGACTGTACCAATATTTTCACGGTAACGATTTTATTTTTTTTGATCCTCACGGCAATTTCATAGGTGAAAATCTTAAAGTTTCCGAGGAAATTTTATTTAAAATAAGAAAAGCCTTTGTGGATGGCAAAACACTAGAGCTGGAACTGGAACAACCGCCTACCGGATTTACTTTCGGAACGGTTATCTCGACCGTTGCCGCTTTGATGAGAGCGGGTAAAGCTATTGCAAAGTACAATGGGGAAGAAAAATATTCATGGCGCGATGATGGCGTTGCAGCTATTTTTAGCGCCGCACTTGAATTTCGAAAAACCTCTTTTAAAGCGGTTTCTAAATCTCTCTCTTTGTTGCAAAAACAAGAATTAGCCCAATTCCTGCTCAATATTGATGCCGATAAATATATTGGAAGAAAAGTAGATTATAACACCAACGATTTTGAACTGGTCAATGCCATTCGTAATTTAGCAAGGCATTTTGTAGATAAACTAACAACTTTGAAAAATAGTGAAAAAGATTTCAACAATCTTTTTGCAAACACGGATTCTCTTGCAGATTTACTCGCTAATCATACCGGATCGGTTAGCGAAGCTAATTATACCGATAAAGCAAATGATTTCTTAAATAATAAAGAGCAATTTCTGAATGCAATTCAATCGATTGAGAAAATCGAGAAGTTTATCCATAACAAACTGCCAAAAGCTAAAGAATGGAAAGCATTTGCCGTCGCGGTTTTGGATGAACTGACAAAAGCCGCTAAGTCTGATGAAAACATTACTCGGTCGGTAAAGTCATTTAAACAATATTTTAATGATGATATTGTAAATAATTTTGGAAAACTAAATCATATCGCTCAGCAAATTAAAGACAATTACTATAGCCTCTTTAGCGAGGCAATGAAAGATTGTGCAGCCAAATATTCTGAAATAGAGGTATTGACTCAGAAACTGATTGATGGAATCTGCTCTTTACCTTCGGGCTTAAACAATGAAACAAAATTAAAAGCTGAAAATATAAAGCAATATGCACAGCAAAGATCGCGAAGTGAAATTAAGTTGGATTTTGATGTTAAAGATAAAATCATCCGCTTTACCTATTCCGAAGTTCTTTCTTTTATTGAATTATACGGAAGTAAGAAAGGCGAAATAGATATTCTGCGCGCAGGGCTTGTAAGGGAAAAACTGGAAACCGGAGAAAATCCGAAACAAAAAACTTTTTCTACAGAAATACCGGCGCGTAAAATGAAAGTTTCGGAATATAAAGTTTGGCTTAAAGGGGAATTGCAAAAACTTGCCGTTGCCGATGATAATGATGAGATAATAATAAAGTAAAAAATTATGAAATTAGCCAATCATACTGAACATATCCGTCAACTTATTGAAACAGCCTTTCGCAATCGGCTGGGCAGAATGGGTATTAATAAGAGCAATCTTATCCCCATTGAAAGTATCCCGCAGAAATACGTTGAGGAACGCCAGCATATTAAAGGAATCCTTAAATCGATGACAGCCGAAACCGGAGGAGTGGCAGAAGGTTATGAAAAACTTGTAGAAGAGCTCACCTTCACGTTGTTTAACCGCATTGCCGCTTTAAAGGTAATGGAAGCGCATACCTTGCATCCGGAAATTATTACCCGCAGAAAAAGCCACGGTGGGCGCTCTTTTGCTCACTCCCTTTGGGTGGAACAACACCCTCATGCACGTATGGAGGATGACGAAGGACTGCTGCAATTTTTTAAAGATCAGCTTAACCGGCTTTCGGATGAAATTCCTTTGTTCAGCGCAGAACACCCATATCATCTGCTGCCAACAGCTATCGAGCTAAACAGTATCATTGATGCTTTTAACAGGGTGGAAAACGATCCGGATGTGCAAGACGATATCTGGAAAAGTGATGATGTGCTGGGCTGGCTTTACGAGAGTTACAACAACTACAAAAAGGCGGCTCACAAAGCCGGCGGCAAAAAAACCGAATACAATAAGGTAAGCATGCAAAGCCAGGTTTATACCCCGCGTTGGGTTGTGAAATTTTTGGTCGATAATAGTCTTGGCAAACTTTACCTCGAAATGTTCCCCGACAGCGAAATAAAGGAGAATTACGCCATTGCCAACGCGCCCAAAGAACGAACAAGAGAAATTAAACCGCTGCACGAAATCCGCATCATTGATCCGGCTACCGGTTCAGGCAATTTTTTGCTCTATGCTTTCGACATGCTCTATGATATGTATATCGATCAGATTGAAAACTACGGCGCTGATTATGACGAAGTGGATATCCCGAAACTGATTATTGAAAACAACCTTTACGGCATTGACCTTGACGACCGTGCCGTGCAGTTGGCACAATTGGGGCTTTATATCAAAGCCAAACGAAAAAAACACTCTGCCAAAATCGGACGTTTCAACATTGTAAGTTCCGACTTTTATCTACCGGAATACGAGCAAGTTATGGATATTTTTGAAGCGAATGGAATTGGAGAAAGAGAGAAAAATATTATTAAAGAATTGTGGTCCGATTTACAAAATGCCTATAAATTCGGTTCTTTAGTACATCTTGAAGAAAAGATGAACCGAAAATGGTTTGGAGAAGAGAAAAAGATAGCCGACATTCAACTTTCGTTTCCAGAGCTTGATAATGAATATAGGAAAAACTTTGAAAGCTTCAAAAATAATTTTTTCAATAATCTTCAAAAAGCCGTAGCGCATAACAAAGTCAAACAGGGGCTGAACTTTTTAAATACCAAAACCGCCGATGCCATCACCTTTTTACAACTGATTACCCAAAAATACGATGTGGCAGTGGCAAACCCGCCTTATACCGACAGCTCCGACTACGGACCCGAATTAAAAAAATTCATAGAAGACAATTATAAAAAACCGTATAAGTTTAATACCAACCTTTATGCGGTTTTTATTAAAAG
>QIJE01000040.1:16665-87756 GCA_003232385.1 bacterium | reverse complement strand
AATTTGCCTATATTGTTCAAGAGTTTGTCGGGATATTTTTCTTGCGGCGGGATCTTATTATTGCGATCGTTATAAACATTGTTGTTAAAAAAATATTCTCTGTAGTACCCGGTATTTTTATCTATAAGTATTTTATGAGAATCGGCAAGTCCATGCATATTTTTGCTTATTGCAATAAGGTTTTTGACGTTGTCTTTTCCGTCGTCTTGAAGCTGATTAATATGATGGACCTCTATCCCGTCTAATATTTTACCTTTCTTATCCACTCTTAAGTCCTTTAAAAATTGCATATCCCTATCCTTAACGTAATCCATAATTTTTTGCCAGTTATAAATAGATTCCATTTCTATTACTTTTTTGTCATCTATATACACGTTTACATTCTTGAATCCGTCCCTTGTCTCTTTATAATCTTTAAATATTCCCAACGCGGGTTTTTTATCTTCGTGCCCCTCTGATTTCTCTCTATTATATTTAAACTTATAAACCGAAGGCACTTCGTTAATGTCGTATTTTACCCGCTTTAAATCCGGATGATTACCTATGTCTATAACTCCCGGAGAAACATTTCGTGCATCCGTTTTTATTTTCACATTATTATTGTCATTTTGTTTAAGCATGAAATAATTTTTTAGAGTGAATTCGCAAAGCTTGTACTCGCTGTTAAATTTTTCATCATATTTATAGTTATTTAGATATTTTGCCGAATTGATTTCATTAAATTTTTCCGAAGACATAACGATATTTTTCACTGTAATATTTCTTCCGTAAGGTGACATTTGTCTAAACGATGCCCCTTGAACCTCAATAAAATTATTTTTTAAGAATAAATCGTTAAAATTATTCCTGACGTCTCTGTCAATAAAGCCGTAAGTATTACACAAAAATTCTTCATTGCTCTTAACGATGAAGCCTGAATTTAGCAGGGATTTTATTTCTATTTCCCCCTTAGAAATATCATTAGATTTGCTTGGCCGTAAGTCTGTTTCTTCAGTTAATATCGTTTCTTTCGCCTCATTTTCTATTTTTAACTTACGATTCGCGTAAGTCTTCCCTTCGAAAGAGCCCTCACTGCCCCAGATATTTATATTCATATGCCGTTTCCCTCTTTTTATTTAGACGAAAATATATAATATTGCTTTTTGGTCACTTTCTGTTAAGTAATAATATATCAGATCAATATTACGATATTATGAAAGTTATGTTTCATTTGTATTAAATTTTTATCAAAAAACGGTTAAAAAAAAATCCGGATATGTTAACATATAGTATTATATGGTGTGTGGCGGTATAAACGATAAACTATAAAAAATAAAAAAAACATGAATAAGTCTATGAATCTCTATGTTTACAATACTCTTTCTCTGTCGAAGGAACTTTTTAAACCTTTGAATAAAGACTCGGTTTTAATGTATGTATGCGGAATTACCGCATATGACTTCTCTCATATAGGGCATGCCAGGGCGTATATTACATTTGATATAATTTATAGGTATTTAATGCATTTAGGTTATAAAGTGGTATATGTTAGAAATTTTACCGATATAGACGATAAAATCATAAAAAAGGCAAATTCAGACAACAGTTCGGTTGAGGAAGTATCTTCAAAGTATATAGAAAAGTTTCGCGAAGATATGAATAAGTTGTCGGTTTTGAATCCGTCTTATGAACCGAGAGCTATGGAAACCATCGGTGAAATGATAAATTTGATTAAAGATTTAATAAAAGGGGAGCATGCATATGAGATAAACGGAGATGTTTTTTTCAGGGTAGGTTCGTTTAAGGATTATGGGAAACTTTCCCATAAGAATATTGATGAGCTTATCGCGGGAGCAAGGATCCCATTGAATGAGAAAAAAGAAAATCTTTTGGATTTTGCCCTGTGGAAAAGGTCGAAGGAGGGCGAACCGTCGTGGGATAGCCCCTGGGGCAAAGGAAGACCCGGATGGCACATAGAATGTTCGGCAATGAGCATGAAGTTTCTGGGTGAGAGCATAGATATTCACGGAGGGGGGTCCGACCTCGTATTTCCTCATCATGAAAACGAGATAGCACAGTCTGAAAGTTTTACCGGGAAAAAGTTCGTAAATTATTGGATTCACAATGGATTTGTTAATGTGAATAATGAAAAGATGTCTAAGTCGCTCAAAAATTTTATTACAGTAAGAGATGTGTTGGATAAACATAATCCCGAAGCCATGCGCCTTTTCTTTATGTTTACGCATTACAGGTCATATATAGATTTTTCCTTAGACGGCATAGAGAGTGCAAATCGAAGTCTCATGAGACTTTATCAATCCATAAATTTATATGATAATTTTAAGAGCAGGCAGGACGACGGCTTCGATCTTGCCCTATCCGCCTCTGACAAAAGCGAGGAGAATATCGAACATTATAAAAATGAGTTTTATGAAGCAATGAACGACGATTTTAATACGGCGCAGGCAATATCCGTTATATTCAACCTTATAAGGAAAACCAACAAAATTATCAACGATTCCTTGAGCCGGAAGGTTATAATGCGTGGAGATTTAAATTTTTTAGATGAAGCCATGCTGTTCATTAAAAAAACTCTTTCGGAAATATTCGGAATATTGAACGAAAACGTAAAACGACTTATAGAATCAAATATAAAGGATATTCCCAAGGTTTCTTTAAGCGAAGAAGAAATAAAAAGGTTAATAAAAAAACGTGATATTTTAAGGGAGAATAAAGAGTATAAATTTGCCGACGAAATAAGAAATAAACTTTTAGAAAAAGGCGTTGTATTGGAAGATACGGGGTTAGGCACGACTTATAAGACAGGAGATAAATAAATCATGAACATTGAAGAAATGGCGGAAGAGTTTCTTATATGCCCAAAATGTCATAATAATCTTATTTACAAAATTTTTAAAGAGAAAGAGATGCTTATTTGTAAAACTTGCAGGATATATTATCCGGTAGAAGATGAAATCCCGATGCTTCTAATAGACGATGCGGTAAACATAGACGATTTAGACTAAAACGAAAGGAAGTTCAATCCCGCATATATATTAACTTATGTCATAAACAATTAATGAAAACACTCGCAAAACTAAAACGATATCTGTCTTTCAATAGAAATTTTTTTTCACAATTAACAGAATTAAAAGGTCGGGGTGTCGATAGCGACGGTTTTTCAGGCGTTTCGACCGGCGCAAAAAGATTCTGGATTTACGCAGAGTCTATAGGCGAGTTTAAGTCGGCTTTATATATAATGGATACCATAAGGTCACTGCCTAAAAACAATGGAAAAGAAAATAAGAAATTTTTTTTTATAAGTTTTAAAACGAGTTCAACCTTATATTTTGCTAGAAAAAGGATAAGTTTGTCTGAATATTCCAAATCAATACTTTATTTTTTTCATCCTGTTATGGCGTTCAAGTTTGTTTCGAAGAGATATGTATCTGCCGTTGATCCGGGTTATTTCATATCCGTTCAGCACCAGATTTCTAAAAATTTGCTTGATATGCTTTTAGATGCCGGCGTAAAAATATTTTTTATCGATATCAAGGCTGCTGCTTTAAAAAAAATGGGTATAAATCTTATAGGTCCGCTTTCAAGAACTAAAGGCTTATCTGCAACTATTTTTCGGACTTCCGGCGTGAATTCTCTGAAATTAGACGTTTTACCCGTATCTTTAAAATTTAATTTCCGTGCCGGTAACAGGGGTATGACTAATGCAATAGACATGCCTCACCGCGGGGGAGGCGGCGGTAACATGTTTATATCCTTTGTCTCTATTCACGAGAAAGAATCCGTATTTATTTTAAATCTTGTAAAAAAAATAGTAAGCGAACATTCGACTAAAAATTTAACCGGAAATTTAAAATTTATTTTTGCCCCCAGAAATATAAAAATTTCATCGGCATTATTTGAAGAGGCCCATAAAATTGGTTTAAATCCGACTTATTATAAAAATATCCAAAACTTTTCAAGAAACGACGGGATTAAATCTCTTATCGTGGACGAATATGGTGTTTTAGACGATATATATTTAATTTCCGATATAGTTTATGTAGGAAAAAGTTTATTTAAAAGGGAGGGCGGCGGGCATAACGTAATAGAGCCTGCTTCGTACGGTAAGGCGGTTATTACCGGGAGTTATACAATCAATTTCAAAGATATAGTGTCGGATATGCATAAGAATAACGCAATAACCGTAGTAGACGAGAATAATTTTAAAGATTATTTGATAGAACTGATAAAAGATGAAGAATTCAGGCGTAAGACGGGTAAAAACGGTTTGGATTTTTGCCTGAGAAAAAAGGATGAAATTGAAAATTATTTAAAACAATATTTGGCCGAAAATATAATCACGTAAATAGAATTAGAGCAGAGATAAAATGCAGAATATCGGCTATATGAATTTTTTACTTAAATTAATTACGTTCCATGGATTTTTATTAATCTTTGCGGCATTAATTATATTTATACTGCTATTTTATATAAGAATAAAATTTTTTAAATTAAAAATAGATTTTTTAAATACCGAGACCTTCGACTTGCACAATAAACTGTTTGAGCTAAACGGAATTATTCACTTTCATTCCACATACTCCGACGGTTCCGGCAGCATAGAATCCCTCATAGATATCGCAAAGGAATTAAGAGCCGATTTCCTTATATCTTCAGACCACAACACACTAAAACCGAAATTAGACGGTCTTGAAGGCTATTACGGTAACGTTTTATACTTTGCGGGAGAAGAAATAAATACGGAATTCGGACATTTTCTTGCCATTGGAATAGAAAAGGAAATAAAGAGAGGAAGCTATAAGAAAGTACTCTCTAATATCAAAAAACAGAGTGGGGTTGCCGTTATATGTCATCCACATAACTGGTGGACGCCATGGAAAAATTTTAACGTCGAGGGCTATAACGGGATAGAGATTATAAATTTAGATTCCCAGTGGAGAGGAATGAGCCCGGTTTATATACTACTTGTAATTTTAACATACAAAATAAATCCATTTTATGCAATGCATTTTTTATCCCATAAACCTAAAAAAACAATAATATTCTGGGATAAAGCTCAGAAACATAAGGATTTAAAAGTAGGCATAGCCTCTATAGATGCCCATTCAAACGTAAAGATAACCAAAAAAAATAGAATTAAATTTCCAAAATATTCCGAGCTTTTTTCAGTAGCAAGAACGCATGTTTTGCTTACCGCCAAACCGTCCGGAAATTATATAAAAGATAAAAAGGCTATAATAAAATCGTTAAAAAACGGAAAATGTTATTTTTCCTACGATATGTTTGGTATTCCGAAAGGATTTTATTACGAGATTTCATACGATAATAAACTTTATATCAGTGGAGATTCAGTTCATTTTAATGTTTCGGACTTGCATGAGGTGGATATGGATAAAATGGATAGAAATGTTATAATATATGCAGGAGTAAATATTAATCCGAAAAAAAACGTATTTGTCATAAATCTGTTTCATAATGGCAAAATGATATTTTCTTCGAAGAATAACAACTTGGTTTATAAGGTAAAGCGTTCCGATTTAAAATCTATTTGTGAATCCGGCCCCGTTGCCGGTGTACCCCGTTCGTCTTTTTATAGAGTGGAAATAGATGTCTATTTCGGGAGAAAGAATATAACGTATCTTTATTCTAATAATATAGAGATTTATTCATGACCGACTTACACCGTATCGAAAAGTTAGATAAAAAATTTGTCTGGCATCCTTTTACTCAAATGATAGACTGGGAGAAAGATCAAAATATAGTCATAGAAAGAGGGGAGGGTGTTTACCTTTACGACATTTACGGCAAGGCCTATATAGATGGAATATCGTCTTTATGGGTAAATGTTCACGGGCACAATAACAGCGAATTAAATGAAGCCCTTAGAGAGCAAATAGATAAAGTTTCCCATAGCACGCTTCTCGGGCTCGCAAATGTTCCGTCGGCAATTCTTGCCGAAAAACTTATAGAAATTGCCCCCAAAAGCCTCAAAAAGGTTTTTTATTCCGATTCAGGTTCGACGTCGGTAGAAATAGCGATTAAGGTCGCGTTTCAATATTTTAAACAAAAAGGGCATGCATATAAAAATAAGAAAAAAATTATAGCCGCAACGTCGGCATATCACGGAGATACTATCGGGAGCGTTTCCGTCGGTGGAATGGAGCTTTTTCATTCTATTTATAGGCCTTTACTGTTTGAAACCATAAGGATAACATATCCGTATTGTTATAGATGTCCGTTTGGTCTTAAGCATCCCGATTGCGGGCTGTATTGCGCCGAAGAAGCCGAAAAAACCATAAGGTTTCACGCCGAAGAAACCTGTGCGCTTATAATAGAGCCTATGATACAGGGCGCATCAGGAATGATAACGATGCCGACGGGATATATGAAAAAGATAGAAAGGGTATGTAAGGAGAATAATGTTCTATTGATACTCGATGAAGTTGCGACCGGTTTTGGCAGGACGGGTAAAATGTTTGCTTCATTTTACGAAGATATATCGCCGGATGCTATGTGTATGGCTAAGGGCATTACCGGGGGTTATCTTCCCATGGCGGCAACACTTTTCACGCAGGAGATATATGACGGCTTTTTGGGAAATTATGAAGACAATATGACATTTTTTCATGGACATACATATACAGGAAACCAACTTGCATCCGCATGCGCTATTAAATCGTTGGAGTTATTCGAAAAAAACGACCTTTTAAACAGAATAAAACCCTTAATAATACATTTCAATAAACTGCTTAAAGACTTAACCTCGTTGGAAACGGTCGGTGATATAAGGCATATAGGTCTTATGGCAGGTATAGAATTAGTAAAAAATAGGGATACTAAAGAATCGTTCGAAGTAAAGAGAAGAATAGGGCATAAGGTTATTCTTGAGGCTAGAAATAGAGGAGTAATTATTAGACCCCTAGGAGACGTCATCGTTATCATGCCCCCTCTAGTCATAGACAGCTGCACCATGGATATCCTTATGTCCGTTATTTACGATTCCGTAAAAGCCGTTACATTATAATTACCGCTTTTATAATAAAAAAATAAACCGTATGATTTTAAGTATTAAAAATTTCAGTGAAGGTTATATAGGTATATTTCTGACATGGGCTATTTCGCTAGGATATCCCGGAATTATTTTTTTAATGATCTTAGAATCATGCGCCCTCCCGGTTCCGTCAGAAGCGGTATTAGGTGTTTCCGGTTTTTTGTCGGGAGAAGGTAAATTAAACTTCTATCTTGTCGTTTTGAGTGCTACCGTTGGAACATATATCGGTTCGTCATTGCTTTATTTGATAGGAAAAAAAGGCGGAAGGCCCCTTATAGAGAAATACGGACGGTATTTTCTCATTAATAAAAAAGATATGGATAAAGCAACGGTATGGTTTAAAAAATACGGCGGACTTGCTGTGTTTATAGGCGTGTGTCTGCCTGTCGTAAAAACTTACATAGGCTTTCCTCCCGGTGCATCTTTTATGAACTATAAAAAATTTAGCCTTTACGTTATCTTAGGTTCATTGCTTTACAACACGTTAGTAGTGTATTTAGGATTAGAGGCCGGAAAAAATATCGGCATAATATCGGGATATTTACACAAATTCGGTATTATTGTTGCTTTAATTTTTATAGCACTTGGTGCAATCTATTTTTATAAACATATAAGGGTGCTGTTTGAAAAATAAATCTAAGAAATCTCATCCTGCTGCCACAGGGCGTTTTGCCGACTACGGCGAAATAGCGTCAAACTTTAGCTATCGTATTTATGATCCGAGGTCTTTCTCAAAGTTGATAGGTTTTATAAGCGGAATCGCTCCTGATTCAATATGTTCCCTTTTTTCAATATTAGTCATATCTATTATATTCGCCGTGATTATAATCTCGACATTCGGCGGAGCAATTCTATACTTTTCCGCATATGCTCACTTTATTATTTTTGTCGGGTACTTAGGATTATGGGTTGTTCTCTTTTTTCTCTTACTTATCGTTAAAAATAAAATCGGTAGTATTAATAATATTAAAGCTAAAGGATTTAAACTATCCGGGCATATAGGTACGGAAGATGTGGAAAAAATTAAGGAGACATATGAGAAGAACAAATCGTTCGACCTTGGTATCTTAGAGGGTTCAGGCGGCAAGAAGAATCCGAGTCTTTTGATCGGATTAAATAGTAAAAAAAGATTTGAGCATACGCTTATTATTTCACCGACCGGCGGAGGTAAAACATCCCGCTATATTATTCCCGGCATTTGTAGGGACGCGTTATATCCGAATGTCAGCGTATTCGCGATAGACATAGACAGTCCTAATTTATATGCGTCGGTAAAAAAAGATTGGCTTAAATCGGGTAAAACCATAATATTTTTTGATCCTTATAAGACTGAATCTTGCGAAGCAGGCGGGATTGATTTACAAATTCGGTTTAACCCTTTGTTAAATGAGGATAAAGAGCCGCTATCCGATGAGAAGCTTTTTAATCTTTCATCCATGCTTTTTCATTTGGACAAACGGGAGATGAGGAGCGGCGATATTCATGCACATAAATATTACACCAAAAGATCCATAGACCTTTTTTATTGGTGTCTTTTATATTTTAAGTACAGATACGGTGTCAAATATTTTAACCTTGTTGCCGTAAAGAGTTTTTTTGAAAGAGGGGTTAAATTCATTGAAGAAGAAATAATAAATTTTAGAGGGGAAAACGATAAAAAAATAAAAATTTTATTCCGTAATTTTCTGGAGCTTCCAGTTTATGAGAGGGCTAAAATAGTTACGGATATCCTAAATAATTTAGATTTTTTAAACGATGAAAATGTCGCAAAACGCTTTAGATGTAAAGATAAAGATAATTCAAGATGCTTTTCCGTCTACGATTTTTTTAATAAAGACACCCTTTTTATAGTTGGTATACCTAAGGAAAAAATGAATTCCGGAGGAGATAATCTTATGTCTTTTATAACATCTATCTTTATTAATGCTATTTATGAGAACAGAAGGAGGAGATTGGCATTAACGGTCGAAAATAAGAATGACGACGACAGCAATAGGCTTGCAGACGAGTGTTCTATTTTCATGTATCTTGACGAGTTTCCGGCATTAAGCATTAATAATTTTGACATAGAACTAGCAAATCTTAGAAAGACGAATACGGGCGTATGCTTAACGGTTCAGGATATTTCATTTTTGAAGGACCGTTACGGCGATATTCCTCTAATAACTTCCAATATAGGGACGCATATAGTCATGGGACACGCCGGCTATGAAACATGCAAATATTATTCTGAAATATCCGGCGAACGATATATATTTCATAAAGAATCCGTAAGAAGAAATTCAAGCTTGCCGCTATCGGCAGATTTTAATGAAACCCCCGTTGCTTCAGGTATGTTTCCGTTAATTTCCCCGGACGAATTAAAAAACATGAGTGGAAGCTCTGTTTTTATATATACTAAATACTTGAATCCCTTTATACTAAACTTAAAACCGCAATACACTTCTTTATAAAAGTAAGATAGGGGTCATAAAAAATGGCCCCTATCTTATAAATTCTCTAATAATTACAATGTTTTATGCCGTAGCAATTACGCCGGAAGAATGGTTTTTTTCGCGATTCCATTCATATATGCGGCAAATGCCGTATAACCCATACACGCAGCGGCAGCCAATCCTACTATGCCTGCAATCAGCATAAGCCCTGGATTTGCTCCTGAAACCCCTATCCAATGAGCTATTGCCGCAAGTATTAACATAATCGTAGTCAGACCTAAGCCAATTTGCATCATTATCCATTTTTTAGCTACAATAGACCCTACAAAGGTCAAGAACGCAAAAACTGCCCAGAATATAAAATACCACCCTAAAAATGATAAGGTAGGACCGGCGTGAAGCATAGCGGTTTTTAAGGTAGGACCCATGTTGAGTTGCGCAAATGCGCCGAAAAATACGCCCCATCCTAAAAACATAACCCCTCCAAAGGTATTTCCCCTAAAAAAATCTAATATCCCGGGTATACCGAGACCAAAGGCTCCGATAAAAAAGATCGATATAATCAAAAAACTAGATCCCCCCATTATTCCACTTATCATTATGCTAATTAAGGCTAAAGCAATCCCATAAGAAATTAAACCTAATGCGCTTGAGTCTCCTACATGCCACATTACCATTGTTTCATTTTTTTCTTCAGGCATACGTAAGTCCCTCCATTTTAAAAGTTAATAAAGACTTGTTTTAAAATGCATAAACGTCTCTTCGACAAAACAAGTTAATTCTCACATTTTCGTATTTCGTACTATTATAATACTCTAAATTAACATTTTTCAGAAAATTTTTATTTTAATATTTTGTATGCTTATATATATTTATATATCATGATTTAAAATATTGTCAAGCATAATTTTTGAAATCGTCAAGCCTTGTATTAACGTCGGTATTGTCGAAAGTAATTGCCGTCTATTCTCTTTACTCGATAACTACGCGTTGCCGTGACAATGTTCTTTTCCACAAGCATCCTTACCGTAAAGTAATTGCAGGGGTGGACACTATTATTTTGGTAAATCAGCGTAATTTTTAAAGCGGAAGGGTATATCCAATTATTTCTGTAGATTAGCGGCGAAAATCATAGAGGAGGCAAGGTTTTTATATGTAATAGAAACTGCATCGGTTGATAAAATATTATAATATTTTAATGATAGAGTTTTGTTGCGTAGATATTTTAAATATATGAATGCTATTTGAGATAGTTCGTATTGAAAATATTTGCCGGTTCTATTTATGTCGTATCCTTCTTTAAAGTATAAGAGTGATAGATTATAATCGTTAAATTTATAATTTATGAGTCCGAGATAATAATATGTGTCATATAAAACATTTTTATTGTTTTTAACTATTTTGATTAGCCGGTCAAAATATGTCGCTGCCGTTTTTAAATTATTTTTATTAAACTCGTTGCGGCCTAAAAAATAAAGGCTATTTATATTATCTATCGGTGGAAGCAGGCTGAGGCTTCTCTTCAATAAAGTTATATAATTATTTTTATAATTCAGTTGTTTGTATAGTTTGAGTTTTAAATTAATAATCTTATTTCTTAGTTTGATATTTTTAACGTTTTTTGAATTAATTTTATTCATTAATAAAATTGATTTCGGATATTTTTTGAGAGCGTAGTAAATATTCGAAATATAATACTCGGAAACGGCGTTTTTCATCAAACTGTTATATTTTTCGGCATAAGGCAGGGCGTCTTTGTATTTTTTTTCCTTAGCCTTTATTTTAAATAAATAAAGATAAATTTTTGGGTTAATATATGTATTCGGAATTAGAAATTTCATCCGCTTAAATATGCTAAAACATGCTCTGAAATTGTTATTTTCGTAATCTTTTTTAATAACTTTATAGAGTAAGCCTGCCGCTTCTTTTTCATACAAACCTCTTTCTTTTTTGTGCATGGCGTTGTTATCAAACAGTATTCTTTTTAAATAGTCGAGGCTTATTTCGGGTTTATCATGTTTTTTGTAAAATTTAGCCAAAAATTTTAAGGCCATAAGCTTAATATTTAAAAAACCCTCCGTGGAAAGTCTGTTTTTTATGTATCCAATACCACTAAAATCTTTTTGTTCGACGAGTGATATGCCATAATATATAAGGCTGCTTTTGCGATAATATCCAGTGCAATAGCTTGAAGATTCCGCGAAATAATTTTGAGCAGTCCGATATTCATTTTTCTTTAACGCAATAATGCCGCTATAATAAGGTTTATAGCATATATATTTTTTTTTAGGAGAGAATAAATTTTTATTATTTAATATTAAAAGCGCGGTTGATAAATCATCCTTACGGTTTATCAAATAGTTTAGATAGATTAGCTTGAAATAATTATTTCTTTTTTCGAGGTATATTATTTTTTTTAAAATATTTTTGACATTGTCTTTCTCGTAAAATTTATTAGCTTCCTTTATGTTTCCGAAAGAAGCGTAAGAAAGGGTCAAATACACAAGTGATTTATTATAAAGGTTACTGCCTTTTTTATTTTTATTTAAAAGAAAACTAAAATCTCTTATAGACCTTTTATAGTTTTTCATATTAAAATCGCATCGAGCCATATAAAAAATAGCCCTATAAATTTTTTTGTAATTAGGGTCGTTAACGATAATTCTTTGAAAATAGGGTTTTGCCATAAAGAAATCTTTATATTTATAAAGTATTTTTCCGTATAGATAATCAATATTCGAGGACAATATTTTTCCGGTATAATAGTTGTTAAGTATAAATTTTACGGTTTTATAGGCAGCCGACAGGTTGCCTGCGGTATATTCTTTGGAGGCCTTTTTATATAAAATTGCAACCTTAGGTGATACTTGTCGTGTATTTCCGTAAACTATAGCGGGGGAGAATATCCTGATTGCAACCGTTACCGCTATAATTATTGCGACGGTAAGCAGAATAAGCGCCTTATTCCTATTTATTCCGGTGTTTTCCATATCTTTTTAATTTTTCTATTAAAGTTGTTCTGTTAAGACCGAGCATTTTGGCTGCCTTCCCTTTAACCCCGCCGGAAATTTTAATTGCTCTATTTATGATGTTCATCTCTATTTTTTCCATATTGTTTTTTAAATTTATTGCATCCCCTTTGTTTAATAAAATCTCTAAATTTTCCGTAACGGTTTTTGCGGTCTCAATGCGTTTATTATTAAAATATTTTTCCGGTATATCCTCTATGGTAATTAGCCCGCTTTCGTTTAGAACGACCAACATCTCCATGAGATTTTCCAGTTCTCTTACGTTTCCGTTCCAGTCGTAATTTAAAAGTATATTAAAAGCATCTTCTGAAATACCGTAAACCTTATTGTCTTGGAAATCTTCAAATTTTTTCATGAAATAATAAATCAAAACGATAATGTCGGTTCTTCTTTCTCTCAAAGGCGGCAAGTGAATCGGTATTACGTTAATCCTGTAATAAAAATCCTCTCTAAAGAGATTTCTTGAAATCATGTCTTCCAAATTTTTGTTTGTAGCGGAGACTATCCTTACGTCTATCTTTTTTATTTTTAAGGATCCTATGGGTTCTATCTCACGTTCCTGAATAACTCTCAGAAGTTTTACCTGAAGTGAAAGACTCATATCTCCTATTTCGTCTAAAAATATGGTAGATTTATCCGCAAGGTCGAATCTGCCTAATTTGTCGGTAAAAGCCCCTGTAAAAGCCCCCTTCTTATATCCGAACAGTTCACTTTCAAGAAGTCCTTCCGGAAAAGCCCCGCAATTTATAGACACCATAGGATTGGCATTTCTTTTGGATTGGTTATGTATTAATTTTGCAATAAGTTCCTTCCCTGTCCCGGATTCCCCGGTTATCAGGATATTGCTGCCACCCTGTGCCACCCTGTGCGCTTTTTTTATAACCGTTTTGATATGATTTGAGATTCCGTAAATATTGACTCCGTCTGCTTCGGCAATATCGTCATTATTATGACATAAATCATCCAGCAGAGTGGAAGCTTTGTCGATAAAGGTATTATGGTGCTTTTTCTTAAAAATTTTTGCATCAACAAATTTTTCGTATTTCAAATCTTTAATATTTTTTGAATTAATTATGCGGTCGATATTATGTTTTATTAAAAAAATAATATCCTGTTCGTCCAGCTCATGGATATTATCTATATAAACGAACAGTTTCACATTTATTTTTGGAGTTATCTTGGATATCTCCAAAATAAAAGCCCTGTTGTTTTCGGTGATTATATATGTATCGTTGTTGAATTTGGCGGGGAGGTCCTTTGCAGTCTTTAACGTAATCATTTTTTTTTCGTCAGCTGTTTTTTTAAGAACATGCCTGATTTTATAACATATGTCTTTTTGCCTAATTATGATATAAACAATAATTTCATTTTTTTTTGTTTGACTAATATTATTCATATTATTTATAATTTATATATTATGATAACGATAATAATAGACGGATACAACTTTATTTTCAATTCTTATTTTAAGCTAAGGTTTAAATCCGACGAACTTCAAAAATTAAGAGAGTTGACGATAAATTTTTTATCAAAATATTATAATGTAAAAAGAAATAAAGTGATAGTGGTTTTTGACGGTTATAATACCGACGAGCCTTACGAGTCTACATATAACCGTCAAAATATTGAAATAATATATTCTAAGAAAGATGAAAAAGCAGACGACGTCATAGTAAGATTGGCAAAAAGCATGGGCAATTCGATAGTTGTTACTAACGATAATGAAATTAGACGCCACGTATCAGGGGTAAACTGTTCTTGCATGAGTATAGTGGAATTCGAAAAAGTAATTGAAAACATCATAAGCAGTAGTAATAACGGCAGTTTTTCCCGGAATTATGAAGATGAAGAAGACGAAACGACCCGCCGCGGGATGAATTCCGAAAAAAAAGGCAATCCGCATAAACTTTCGAAAAAAGATAGGCTTAAAATGAAAAAAATCAGGAAAATATGATTAACACGGGGCTACTTTTGTGAAGATTTTCTTTATTTGTTCTATCTGCGTTTCTATTCTTGCATCTATTTCGCCAAAATCGGTTTTTATTATCACGTCCCCTTGGGAAATGTTTCTATCGGGCAGAAATTCTATATTAGATTCCTTTGCCGTAAAATTTTTTATTGCATCCGGATCCTTATTTAAAGTGCCGTAATCTGCAGAGTTTAAATATATCGTGAAATTTACCGTATCCTCGGCTTTATCTATGGCATCTGCTATTATTCGCAGGATCAAGTCTCTATTTGTTTCCACTTCCGACTTTATTATCGCTTTCGCGATGTTTAAAGACAAGTCTATTACATCCTGTTTTACGTCTCTGTATAATTCATTTTTAAATTTTTCTATGGAATCGGCGGCTTTTAGAATACCTTTAATCCCTTCTTCCGTCAGTCTTGCCGCCTCTTTTTTGCCTTCGTTGAATCCCCGAGAATAACCTCTTTTTTCGGCATTTTCTAAAATACCCCGCTCTTTTTCTTCTAATATTTTCTCAGTTTTATGTTTATAGTTTTCTAAATATGAAATTACAAATCTCTGTAATGTAACAGGAACCGATTCCAATGCGGTTACCAACTCTTCGTCGTCTTTTTTGGATTCGGTTTTAAGAATATTGACTAAAAGCGTTTTCTTTCCGTCATATAAGGCGTTCCCTTCAATATTAAATTCATTATCTTTTAAAATTTTATTCACGCCGTCCCCGGTTTTAAAGAAATTAAACTAGTTTTTCGCTTTCATTTTTTACGGCAAGACTAATCTTGCCCTCATCCTCAAGTCTTCTAACGATTTTTAATATTTCATGTTGAATTTTTTCTACTTCCGAAAGTTTCTTCGGTCCCAATGCCTCTAAGTCATCGTTAATCATCTCCTGAGCTCTCTTAGATACATTGGCAAGTATTTTGTTTTTAAGGTCCTCAGATGCGGTTTTTAACGCTAGGACAATCTGGTCGTGCGATATTTCTCTAAGTATAAGTTGCATGGATTTATCATCTACCATCGCAAGGTCGTCGAATGTAAACATAAGCTCCCTAATCTTTTCCGCTTCTTCCTTATCTAATTTCTCTATATCCGCAAGTATAGGTTCTTCTATGGATTTATCCATATTGTTTAAAATATCCGCTACTATTCTGACACCCCCTACAAGCTTGCTTTGTGTCGAACCCGTCGATTTTAACTGCTCTTGAAGCACTTCATCAAGGTCATTTATAACGCCTGGAGGGACCCTTTCCAATTTTGATAATCTAAATACGACCTGCGACATTATTGAGGACGGCAAAAGACCTACAACCGTGGCTGCAGACGTCGGCTCTAAATGCCCGAGTATAAGTGCTATAGTCTGAGGATGCTCGTTTTTCACAAAATCGGCGATAATATGGGGGTCGAGCCATTTCAGTGTTTGCAATCCCTCTTCTTCTATCGGTCCGTGCAGATTATCTAAGATTTTTTTTGCTTTGTCGGGGTCCAGGGATTTAGCTATAATATTTTTAATATAGTCGTCCCCCTTGACTACTAAGCCGATTTTTGAAAAATTAGAATTGAAGTCTTTAAGTATAAAATCAGAATCTTCTTTTTCTATCGTGGGGAGCTGGTCCATATATTTGGTAATCTTTTGGATTTCCATTAATTCTAACCTTTTTATTATTTCGGAAGCAGCTTCTTCGCCTACCGAAACAAGGAACACAGCTGCTTTCTCGGGTCCTGAAAATTTTTTCGGCATATCTTATGTCTCTCTACCCGTTTCTTTTAATAAATTTTTTACGTAATTTGCCGCGGCTTCCGGATCTGATCTAACGATATTAGTTGCAATATCTTTCATACTCGGTTCCGGTTTAGAAGGGGATTCCCGTTTCATTTGATCTAAGGCCTCAAGTCTTTCTTCTTCAGACGACCTTGCCGGAGATTTAGATTCATATGTCATAATGTATTTCATTAGTGGCCTTAAAATAAGTAATATTATTAATATAACTCCCAATAAAATAACCCCGTATTTGACTATTTCGCTGAAGTTCGATTCTATTATAGACTTTATCGTTTTTTTAGGTGGTACCGGTATAGTATAAAGCATTTTTTTAAAAGGAATATTGGCTATCACGACTTCGTCTTTTGAAGCTTTCGAGTATCCGATTGCGGTCTTGATTATGTTTTTAAATAAGCTCATTTCAGATGAACTTCTCGGGACATATTTCATTGAAAACTTACCCTTTGAAGATTTTATTTTTTTATACACTCCGTTAACGAGTACTGAAGCATATATTCTTTTTATAGTTCCGGTCGGATAAGAAATTTTTTCTATTTTCTTAGATACGTCGTAATTAATCGTTTCTTTTTTTACGGTATGGATGCTCGGTTTTACAGCTTGAATCGGTATTTTTCCGGGCGGAAGGTTTGATTTTGTTCCGGGAATTCCATATGGCCTTACCGCCCCGGTAGAAGATGAACTATATGTTTGTTGTGAGACTATAGCCGTAGTATTCGGGTTGTAAATTAGCTGAGATTCGGTTTTTCTTGAAAAATTAACTTTTACATAAACCTTAGAGACAATGTTTCCGATTCCGACGACCGGTATCAACATAGAGTTTATCTTGCCTTCGAGATTTTTTTCTATTTCATGGACGTAGCCCAACTGACTTGCCGTATATTTGAAGGAGTTTCCTATCGGAATGGATAAAATCTTTCCGTCAGTATTAATTATAGTAATATTTTTAGGTTTTAAGCCGTCAACCGCGCTTGCAACCAAGTGTATAATCCCGTTCACCTGCATTCTACTTAAATACATACCGGATTTAAGCTTAACTATAATGGATGCCTTTGCGGACTCTTTTCTTGAAACGAAGACGGAACGCCTAGGTAAAACAATAATTAATCTGGTTTATTGTTCTTTCTAATTCGCCCTGTAACGCTCTCTGATAATCTACGTGTTGTATAAAGTCGGTCATGCCTATCGGAACGTGATTAAATATAGAGAACCCGACCCCTTCCTGATGGGGCAGTCCTATGGATGCCAGTTTAATTCTAATTTTATAAACACTTCCTTTGGGAATTAATAAGGTTTTTCCTCTATCTGCGAGTTTGTAAGGGATGCCGTACGAGTGAAGTTTAGTTATTATAGACGAAGCGCTAGTTGGGTTTAAATTTGAGTAGAGGACACCGTAATTCGGTGTCGTGACATATACTGCAGTAAAATATATAGCTACGGCGACCGCCATAACGACTAAAAAAAATGCGAGTTTTCGCTCTATTGAAAGCTCGCTAAAAAAGGTTTTTAATTGAGAAGAGAAGTTTTTTAGAGTAGCTGCCATTTATTTATACTTGCATATTCATGATTTGATTGTAAGCGGTTATAATTTTATTTCTAACCTGCATCATTAGCTCAAAAGAATCGTTTGCTTTTTCTATATTTATCATTGCCTGATGTATATTAGACGATTTTCCGGTAGCAACATCTTCTGCCGAGTTATCGGCGGATATTTGAAGATTATTCACCTTATTTATGGAATTTAAAAGAGTATCGCCGAAAGACCCATCGCCTTTTTGAGCACCGGCAATATTTTCTCCGCCTTTGAGAATGTTGTTTGGATTAAGGTTTTTTATGCTGTCCGGGTTTATAATTACAGACATCGTAAGCCCCTCCTTTTCCCATTTTTAGTAATTTTTTTATTAGGTTTAATATCGCCGATATTATATATATTACTCATTTCATTATATCACATATTTTATTTTAATTTAATTTTAACCGAAATAGTTACCGGTCATTGAGCATAGCCGTGTCAAATTTTTAACGATGCACGAGCCATGGCTTTTGATTCTGCTATGACTTCCGCATCTGCCTTATATGCCTTTGTTGCCGATATCATATCTACAAGCTCCTTTATGGATGATATATTGGGAATTTTGACATATCCTGCTTTATTCGCTAAAGGATTGCCGGGGTCATATTTTTCTGAAAACGGATTTTCTACATTTTCTATCTTTGATACCTCTACTCCGAAATAATTTTTAAATTTAACCGTTTCGAAAACAGGTTCTTTTTTCACGTAGGGCAGTCCGTTTCCGGCGTTATCGGTATTGATATTGGCCAGATTGGAAGCAATGACGTTCATTCTTATTCTTTCTACATTAAGACCTTCTGCCGCAATCTTTAAAGAATCGTTAAAACTCATAATACACCTTCGTTTCTGTTCATTTCTGTTAACTTTTCAATATATCTTGATCCGTGTTACGGATTAGCTTGAGTTATTGCATATGTCAGTGTCGCAAATTTCTTCGACAACAAACCCGCTACAGCTTGAAACCTTATCGCATTAGAGGTCATATTGCTCATTTCTCTGCCTATTTCGACGGTATTCCCGTCTAATGCCGGTACCGATTCGTCTTTTTGATTTTTGATGAAGGATTTAATAAATCCCGAACCGTTATGTTCTGTAGCGTCATAAATATTTTTATAAGATAAATCCTTGCGTGATGTTGTCTTCATCGGAATGGAAGAGGGCGAAGGAACAAGATTTTTCATAACCTCTTCAAAATTCAATTCTTTAGCCTTGTACCCGGGCGTATTCGCATTGGCAACATTGGATGCTATGATATTTTGCCTGTCGCTAAGTACGTTCAGGCTTTCGCCTAAAATATCATATATTTTGCTAAACATTTTTTAACCTCTCTGATTTAAAATTCATATCTTAAACCTCAATATTGAAATATCTGTGCGTGTGTTAATGATATACATAATATTACCTGCTATAGTTACTGCAATATCTATGCCAAATATGGCAGGAAGACACTAATTTTTGCACCACCGAGTTTTTCCGAATTATCGGCATTTATATATCCTCCGTGAATCATGACGTTGTTTAGGGCGATAGAGAGTCCTAAGCCCGTACCGCCGCTTTTTTTAGTAGAGAAAAAAGGGTTAAATATATTTTTAATTATATCCTTAGGGAATCCGGGCCCGTTGTCTTCGAAATTAATACATATATAACTACTCTCGTTGTCCAAAAGTAGGATGGATGATTTTATGTCGATGGTTCCATAATCGTTAGGAGCCGCATACGCCGCGTTAGCTAATATATTAATAAAGGCTTGTTCAATGAGATTTTCGTCTATTTCCGCCGAAATATTCTTATCTATTTCTCTTATTATTTTTATATTTTTTTGCTTAATTATATACGATGCATAAATAATGGATTTATTTATTGATTCGAGCAAATTACACTTTGACGGTGCAGGTTTAACTATCTTAGAAAATTCAAGTACATTGTTTATCGTCGCGTTCATATTTTTGACGGCAGATATTATATGCGAAATAATTTCAAGATGTTCTTCGTTTTTATCTTTTAGATCTTTCTGTAAAATAGAGGCGAACAATTCTATGGAGCCTAATGGATTTCTTATCTCATGTGCTATTTTAGCCGACATTTCTCCTAATTCTGCTAATCTCTTAAATTTTTTTATTTCTTCAATATTTTGTATTATAAAAATTCTTCCGGAATTTTTTTTACTGACGGTATTTATATTTTTTACGTATAGAAATACCGGGATAACTCTTTTACTGCCTACTTTCATCATTTTTTCTATCGGGTTGAAAATCGGTTTTATAAAGTGATTCAATGCACCATCATTAAAGAAGAAATTTAAGAAATCGTCTATGCTTCTATCCAAATAATTTACAAGATCATATTCGGGAATAAGTTCCGATAATGATTTATTTATAAATTTAACGATATTGTTGCCGTCCGTTATTATTACGCCTAACGGCAAGCTCTCCAAGACAGTGTTAAGATTCTCCTTCAAATCTTTAATCTCGTCTTCAAGATTTTTATAATATTCCGAAAGTTTTTGAGATGCGATTTCAAAGGATTCGAATGCCTTTTTAAGCTCATTGCCGGTTATGATTTCCGCTATCGGCTGCATGTGTTCTTTTGCCATATGAAAAATTTTACCATAAAATTAACCTTTTTGTTATTTTATATTATAATATATCTAAAATATATGTCTAATAATAAAGCATTGAATTTAAATAGGCGGGACAGAGTGCTGATAGTGGATGACGACCGTCACATGCGTTCTGCATTAAGCATAAGCTTGAAAAAAACCGGCAGGGAAGGGGAGATATTTGCGTCTGCCGAAGATGCCTTGCGATCTATCGGCAATACCGCCTGCCGTTATTTTCTTATAATTAGCGATTTAAGTCTTCCGGGAATGGACGGCGTTTCCTTTTTGCACGAAATAAAAAAGCGGAACGGCTATGAAAATATCCCTTTCGTAATTATTACGGCATATGGAACAGTGGAAAGTGCCGTTGCGGCTATGAAATCGGGTGCAACCGATTATCTTTTGAAGCCTTTTGATATTACCGATTTTGAAAGGGTGGTCGTAAATGCGGAAAAAATTTCCGCATTTACGACTTTATCCTCTGTGTTGAGTGCCGGTAGGAATAACGGCAGTGTTTCCAATAAATCGGATTTTATATACGAATCGGAAAAAATGAAAGAAATAGATTCTTTTATAGGCATTGCTGCGGCGACAGATGCGACGGTTTTGATAACGGGAGAATCAGGAACCGGGAAAGAGGTCGTGGCGAAAAGGATACACGGCCTCAGTAAAAGAGAGGGTAGGTTTATAGCCATTAACTGCTCCGCCATAGTCCCCACGCTTTTAGAGAGTGAACTTTTCGGCTATGAAAAGGGATCCTTTACGGGGGCGGTTTCGTCAAAGAAAGGAAAATTTGAACAGGCAGACAAGGGTACTATTTTACTTGACGAGATAGCCGATATGGATAAAAATCTTCAGGCTAAGATTTTGCGTGTTCTTCAGGAAAAAGCTATTGATAGGGTGGGGGGATATGAGCCGGTAGATATCAATGTCAGAGTCATAGCCGCTACCAATAAAGACGTAGAAAAAATTATATCGGAAGGGACTTTTAGGGAAGACCTTTTTTATAGGCTTAACGTAATTCGTTTACATATCCCGCCGTTAAGAGAAAGAAGGGAGGATATTCCACCCCTTGCAAAATATTTTATGAGGCGGTATGTAAAGAAATATTTTCGAGACTGTAAAAGAATAACCCCGGAGGCACTGAAGTATCTAATTTCGCTAAGTTATCCAGGGAATATAAGGGAGCTTGAAAATATAATAGAAAGAGCGGTAATCATTGCTCAGAAAGATGAAGCAATAGACGTCGTTCATTTTAGGAGGTTCAATCTCTCCTTTACCGCAGCGGAAAATGACGTAAATATAAGTTCGGTTTCCGTTGTTTCAGACGGAGCGGCAAAGTCTCAAAGAACATCAATTGCGTCATCCGATATGTCGTGTGCCGCAGGGCTTCCGGCGGAGAAAACCGTATCTGATTCCGATCCGGTGTTCGGCGCCGCTTTCATGTCCCTTAGCATTAAGGAAATGGAAGAAAGACTTATCATCGCCGCTCTTAAAAAAACGAATGGAAACAGGACAAAAGCCGCAGAAAGGCTTGGGATAACCGCAAGGACGCTGAGGAATAAAATTAAAGAGTTGGGATTATGATATTAAGTTATGAATAATTTTTCAATTTTGGCATAATATTTGCTGTTTGTGTATAAGATAGAATTATTCTTAAAGTTTTATAGGAAAAGTTTTCCTTTGTAAAAACATAGGAGGAGAAAATGTTTGTAAATTCATTACTTAACGTTGCTACCGCAGCAGCGCCTAATTCTAATAATTCTGCGGGTTCTAAAAAACTTGTAAGCGAAAATACTTTTATGAATCTGATGGTCAAGGAACTTCAAAATCAAAATCCCCTAGAACCTATGTCGAATACTAATTTTATTTCCGAACTTGCTCAGTTTAACTCCATGAATCAGCTTTCATCTATGAATTCAACACTTAAGAGTTTAGTATCCTCGCAAAATCAGGCGGCTCTCGGTAGTACTGTAAGCCTAATAGGCAAGACGGTTCAGGCAAAAGGTAATTCCTTTGGATTTAAGAGCGGTACGGGTATGCCCTTGAAGTATTCCTTGCCGCAAAATGCCGATTCCGTGTCGTTAGATGTTTATAACGGTTCGGGAAATCTTGTTTATAACACGAAATTGGGTCCACAAAATTTAGGTCCTCAATCGTTTAATTGGAACGGGCTCGAAAATAACGGTTCATCGGCGCCTAGCGGAAATTACTCATTTTCGGTCAACGCAACAGATGCAGCGGGTAATCCGTTATCCGCGACCGCTTATTCAAATGCTACGGTTACGGGACTATCTACATCGAGTAGCGGTGCAGTCGAACTAAAACTGAGCAACGGCTCCATCGTTCCGCTGTCAAGTGTTACGAATGTGGGTTGATACAAAGACTTATGGCGGTCATTCTCGCACAGCGGAAAAACTCTTTGGATTATTTAATATAAAAAAATAGTCAATTAATTGGCATACGATGTCGTTATAAATTTAAGGAGGAATAAATATGAGTGTCAATGCCCTTTTTACCGCAGTATCGGGTTTAAATGCTAATCAGACATACTTAGGCATTATCGGGAACAATATAGCCAACTCTAATACGATCGGTTTTAAAAGTTCCAATCCTATATTCCAAAATCTTGTTAGTCAGACATTAAGCGGCGTTTCAAGTTCTCAAGAAGGACTCGGAACGTCGGTTTATTCTATTCAACAGCAATTCGGGCAGGGGGCAATGGAGACTACTTCAAATCCCTTAGACATGGCGGTTGACGGAAACGGTTTTTTTATAGTGCAGTCACCGAACGGCTCAAGCTACTATACGAGAAATGGTCAGTTTAGTGAAAATGCGCAGGGGCAGATAGTCGATTCTACCGGTCAAAATGTCGTTCAAGGTTATTCTTTAAATGCTCAGGGGATTGCTACATCGGGTACCCCGCAACCTATAAGTCTTACGACATCGGCAATACCGCCTGAGGCTACTACGACTGCCGTGCTTACCGCTAATCTTGATTCAAATATATCTACGCAGACGGCACCTACGACAACGTCGGGAAGTTTTATGGGAGGATATTTGACGTCAAGTGCCGCCGTCGGTTCGTCAACCGTTAACGTTACAATGACTTATAACGGTGCCACTGGAAATGCCCCGACCTCTTTGCTCATAGGCAACGGCAACGGAACCGATAATTTATACACGGTCGATTCTTATGTCAGCGGAGGTACGACATATACCCCTGCGACACTACCGTCCGGTTCGGCGGTTACTTCCGTCACATTATCATCTCCGCTCACGTCTTCCGTTCTTGAAAATACTGCTATTTCACAGAATACTCTCGGTCTTACGAGTACATCAGGCATCTTGTCAGGGTCGAATATACAGATAAACACAAATGGGACCGCGACTTCATCTACTAGCGATCCTTACCAATTTTTCAATAACGTCGCAAGCGTAAATTCCAACAGTACCGTAAATTTATCAAATGCAATGCCTATTCCCTCCGGCGGTTCGTTTACGGCAGGCGGAGGCGTTATAACCGGTCCGGCAAACGATTATTATTCCACGACTATTAACACTTACGATTCTTTAGGAGACTCGCTTCCGATGACCGTTACTTTTGCTCCGTCGTCCTCAACGTCGGGAAGTTGGAATGTTTATTATAAGATTAATGGAACCGCTGCTCAAAGACAGGCGTTAAGCTCTACAACTCCAGATATTACTTTCAATTCCGAGGGTCAAATTACATCCGGAATATCTCAAACATTGACGGACGTCCCGGCTTATGTTAGTCCGGCACCGGGGACGCTTCCTGATGGCGCATCTGAGCCGTTAAGTGTAGCTTTAAATCTTAACAATGTTACTCAGTATGCGGCGACTTCCGCCGCGACAGCGTTTACCCAGAACGGATATTCTACGGGAACTCTTACAAGTTTCACGGTTGATAAGGGCGGAAGGATTTCGGGGCTCTTTTCAAACGGTCAGACAAAGTATCTTTACCAGGTTGCGCTTGCAAATTTCATCTCACCCACGGGGCTCGTCTCTGAAGGTAATAGTCTCTATTCGCAGAGCTATTCATCCGGTCAGCCGGCAGTCGGCGTAGCAAATTCCGGAAATTTTGGTTATATTACGGATTCGGCATTGGAACAATCCAATGTTAATATTTCGTCGGAATTTACGAATATGATAATTGCGCAGAATGCTTACGTCGCAAATTCTAAGGTTCTGACGACGGAAAATTCTGTATTGAGGGCTCTCGAAACCGCCATTCCGTAATGAAGTATTGGCGGTCTTACATTAAAATAATGATATATAACTTATGTTAAATAATCTTGTATCTAATTTATCTGTTGATGCATCGCTCCCCTCCGCTAATTTAGGCGGAGGTGTTTCTTCGTCGAAAGGATACGTTTCTTTATCGGGCTCGGAGTCCGATTCCGGCAGAAATACCGGGTTTAAAGAAGCCCTAAATGACTCGATTAAGAATAATAACTCCGGTGCCGTTTCGCAGACAAATACCTCTTCTACAGATAATAATTTGACTGATTTGTCCGGTTTGCATGATGCCGATGCAAAAGATAGGCACAAAAAAAGCGGTGTAAAGATAAGAAAGAATAAAAACAAGGAAGTCGGGGGACAGGTGCCGTATTTTATCGGGAATACAAATATTCCCATGTCTGTTTCCGTAAAAAAAAAGAACAATAGCGAAGAGAGCGGCAGAACAAACGTAAAATCCGAACATGGAAGGGTTGATATCGACGTATCTTTTAACGGCACAGGTAAAAGCGCGAATAAATCCAAAAATTCGGATCAAAAAATAAATGATATCGGCGGAAAAGACTTAAAGGATATTAAAAAGGATAAAGCCGGTTTATCCGACACAACCGGAAACAAGGATAAAAAGATTGCGGATAGTACTTCCGGTAAAAATGATAAAGATGCATCCGACAAAACAAAAGCAACACATGCGAAAAGCTCGGAGATCGTAAACGCTTTAGATTTGGCCGCTTTAAACAGCGAAGTAAAGTCTGTTCTTTCGCAGGCGGACGGCAAAAATTCCGAAAGTAATAACGGAAATACCGATATCGGCAATAATAACAATAAAATTCTCGACTTTATTAATGCCGGTTTTGTCCAAGGTTCCGGGACGAGCATTAATAACTCTGTCCCTAACGGAAATTTTTCCGGACTTAGTTTATCAGGTGGGCATATTAATGACGTCAACGAAACCGGTGGCGAAACCTATGGCTCTGCTGCCGTAAATTCCGTTATGTTTATGCTTAAAAATAGCGTTCAATCGGCTACTATCACCCTTACCCCGCCGTCTCTCGGTACCGTTAAAATAGATATATCTATCGATAATGCCAATGCTGCCGCAAATTCTTTAAATTCTTCGGTTTCCAACGGTTCTATAGCGATAAGTATGCTTGCCCAGAATGAGGCCGCCAAAAATATGCTTCAGTCTGCATTTGGTTCACTGCAGAATACCCTAAAAAATCAGGGATTTTCTTCTATCAATTTAAACGTAAGTTCCGGTTCCGATTATAATAATAACCGGGCGGGGGGTAAGAGAGGCGAAGCATTTAGAGATAATAGTTTTTCTGACGCAGGTACATCGACTCTCGGCATTGCCTCTTCGGCTTCTAACGATTTTACGTATCGAAACCCGAATGCTTTAATTGATTATTTTGTTTAATTTTGAGCTCTTAACTTTAATTGTTTAAACTTATTTTATGGCTTTTAAATTTCAAAATATATTAAATTATCGAAAAACTATTTTAGATAAAAAATATTTAGAACTTTCTAAGGTGCGGCAAGAAATAGCTTCGCTTAATTTGAAAATTTTCGATGTCCAAAGTTCCGTAAATTCTTATAAAAAATCTTATCCCGCCCGCTTTTTTAATATTTCTAATATCCACGATTATAACCTTATTGAATTGCGTTTTAAATCATTAGATTTTAAATTAAACGAGTTATTGAAAACAAAAGAATCGGTAGAATTGGAGCTTGAAGATAAAAAAACTCTGCTTATAAAAGCAAAAATAGAATATGAAAAAATTAATAAACTTAAGCAAAAATATCTTGCGATAGATAAAATTTCCGAATTAAAACACGAAGAGCTTGTCACTTCCGATTTTACTTCTAACCGTTTTCTCCGATAAATATATCCCGTTACGAATCAAAATATATTCGGCAATTTTAGGATAACGCAATCGCTTTGAGCTATTGACAATTCTTGTCTTTTTGTGTAAATATTTAAATATGCTTAAAATTTTGCACACGCCAATAGTATTTATAATGTTCGCAGTTCTATCAATATTTTTGTTTAATGCTTTCTTTGCCGGTGTTGCTAACGTTTACGGTGCCTCGGCAAAAGAAGAAGAGGTTAAAGTTCTCAAAATACAAATAAAATCGGAATTAGAAGAACTTAAGAAAATAGAAGTTAAAATTCATCAAATAAAATTGGCGCAACAAGCAAGGGTTAACAACTTAGTTATGTTATATTCTTCTATGGACCCCGAGAAGGCGGCAAGTATTCTTCCTCTTATAGATAAAAACATAGCCGTATATATTCTTTCTCATATGTCTCCAAGGGTTGCATCGGCTATTATCTCAAGAATGCCGACTAAAGAGGCGGTATTTTTTACGGATAGCATTGCCGGAAGGTCAAACTGATTCGAACATGTCAAAATAATGACGATACGTACTTGCCGGTGTATCAATATATCTCACATATATTATGTTGATTTTGTTATTGATTTATAAGGATCGGTCTGTCGTAATTATTATATAATAGATGGCATAATTATTGCGCTTTTAGCCTTTTAATCATTGTTGATGTTATATACGGATATTTAAAATTTATAATAATTCAAATCTTATTGGACGGAGGGTATACAAGTGGCTGATAGACCGGGTGTAGGGAAATCGCGTGAGGGAACGGGCGGTATTGACGAGGATGAAATGTCTGCCGTTTCACAAATCAAATCGGCCAAAAAAAAAGGCGGAGCAAAAAAAATTATTTTCATTTTAATTTTAGTTATATTTATTTTAGGCGGAGGCTTTGCGGCATATCATTTTTTATTTGCAAAGAACGATAAAAATAGTAAAACCTTCGGTAAACCTGCTGCTTTTTCTCCACAGACAGCACCCGGACCGATGATGAGCCTTAAACCTTTTTTGACGAATCTTGCCGATAGGGGTGCTACATCTTACATAAAGGTTTCTATCTCCATTGAGTTGAAGCAGGGTGCAAATGCCGGTCTTTTTAAAAAGCTTATTCCCGAAATCAGAAATAATATAATTATGATTTTAAATTCTAAAACAAGTAGAGATGTCAAAAATCCGGAAGGAATAATTTCTTTAAGGCATCAAATCGCAAGGAGTCTTAACCGGATTCTGGGCAGCGGTACCGTAATCGGCGTTTATTTTAATAATTATTTGGTTCAGTAATTTGTTATCCGTAAGGTTGCCGTAATTCAACTGATAGGGGTGAACAATGATAGGTAAAATAATAAAATGACGGATATACTATCTCAGGAAGAAGTAAACGCATTGCTTAAGGGAATATCGTCCGGTACCGTCGAGGCGGAAAAGCATGAAGAAACCGGTGGCATAAGACCGTACGACTTGGCATCCCAGGATAGAATAGTCAGAGGTAGGATGCCTACCCTTGAGATAATGAACGAAAGGTTTGCCCGTTTATTTAGGAACGAATTGACTTCCGCTTTAAGAAAGGTTGCGGAGATAACGGCTACCTCAGTAGATATGCAAAAGTTCGGAGAATTTTTAAAAAATATTCCACTTCCGACGAGCCTTACGATATTTAAAATGCCGCCCCTTCGCGGTTATGGAATTTTTGTTTTAGACGCAAGGCTTGTTTATAATCTTATAGACATATTTTTTGGCGGAACTACAGATTTACACGTTAAAATAGAAGGCAGGGATTTTTCCCCCATTGAAAATAAACTGATTAGAAAAATAATCGATATGGCGTTTAATGCCATGAAACAGGCGTGGACGCCGGTTGCTTCCGTGGATATCGATTTTCAAAGAAGCGAAATAAATCCTCAGTTTGCTACCATCGTAACGCCGACTGAGGTTGTTATAATAAACAGGTTTGAGGTTGACATAGAAGGGGCGGTGTCAAGATTTATGATTTGTATCCCGTATTCAATGATAGAACCGGTTAAGGAAAAACTTTACAGCGGATTTCAGAGTGAACAGTTGGAAATAGACCAAAGGTGGATAGAGAGGTTCAAGGATAGGCTGAAGGAATCCGAACTCAATATAAAAGTAAACATCGGTACAACTAATATTACCGCTAAAGATTTCATAAAGATAAAAAAAGGCGACATAATAGTATTAGATAAAAAAATAGAAGAACCTTTAATCGTGGAGATAGAAAATGTTCCAAAATTCATTGCATATCCGGGTAAAATTAATAATCAGGTTGCGGTAAAATTGATATCCGATATACCTGTAGGAAAAGAGGGTTATTATGAGTGAAACTAAAAAAGATTTAGACTTAAGGGAACAAAAAAATGACGGAGAGGCGGAGTCGTCGGCGGGGCAGAAAACAGGTCCTGAGGATTCCAATGACGATGTTAGTTGGGATGATGCTTTTAAAGAAGAATCAGAGGCAGCGCTAAAAAAAGGAGCCGGTACGCATAAAGAGAGCGAGAAAACGGATGCCTCAAATAATAATAATAGCGGTAGTACCGATTCGGTACAGGATATAGATTTAAATCCGAATGCTATAGAGGTCGAACGTAAAGCGGAGGCTGCCGCGCAGAATAGAGGTGCTGACGAAAGTAACGTTAACTCTAATTCTTATATCGGTGAAACCGTTAGAAAACCCGTAAAAAAACTTGAATTTGCATCATTTGATGAATCCGATAAAACAACCGAACCGCCTAAAAATTTAGACTTCATCTTAGATATACCGCTTACTATTTCCGTCGAACTCGGAAGGACTAAGATGATTATAAACGATATGCTTCAATTAGGACAGGGGTCGGTATTAGAACTCACAAAACTTGCAGGGGAGCCGTTAGATATATATGTTAACGGAAAACTTATGGCGAGAGGCGAGGTTGTTTTGGTCAACGATAAATTCGGCGTCAGGTTGACCGATATCATTAGCCCGGTAGAAAGGGTTAATAAATTATGAACAAATTTAAAATGCCCGCATTATTCGTTATCGCCGTAACACTTGCACTTTCCGGTTATATTTGCGCTTTTCCTGGTATTAGTTATGCCGGCTTGAAAAGTAATTTTTTATATTTAAAACGAATATATACTTCTAACAATAAAGGTTCGAGCTTTATCTGGTTCAAGTTCAACCGAAAACCTAATAGCGTTGTTAAAAAATTAAATTTAAATAATTACAGCATACGGCTTAGTTTTAAAAATACCGAATCGGATATGAAATTTAAATTTATTAAGTTTAAAAATAGATTATTCAAAGCTGTAGAGGTAATACCCAATAAAAATTTAGGATTAGACGTAGTAATCTATTTTGATAAAAATATCAAAATAAGTAAAAAAGATATGTATGGAACATTTTATGGAAGTTATTTTATAATAAAAGTCAATCATGTATTTGCCTACGGTATATTTAAAAATATAGGGAAGGACCCCGTATTTGTAAAACCGGGCGTTATTAAACCCGTCAGAGCAAAATTTAAAAATACGAAATCCCACATTAGCGGCGGCAAATTAAAGTCGGCGCCGCTAATGTTATCATCATTTAAGGCTGTATCTAAACGCACACCTATATTTAACATCGGTTTCGAAATAGTAAAAACGGCGGTATATTTAGCCCTTATTATAGGATTAATTTATTTAGTGTATTTTTTGATGAACAAATTTAAAGGTAGGATCTCACAAAAGGAAAAATCAAATAATTTAAAAATAATATCTTCCATTAATTTGGGAAATAAAAAGTCAATACTTCTTATAGATGTAAATAGAGAACTTTTTCTCGTAGGTTTATCTCAATCTAACATTCAAGTGATAGGGCATATCAAAAGTAAAAGCAACGGCTCGGGCGATAACCTCGGCGATACCGACAGCGCAGATATTAACGGTAGTGCAATAGCGGACAAGTCTGACAACGTCACGGATTATTCTTCCGAAGATACCGGAGTTACTCGTGACGGTTCTCCTTTTATCAAGTCTTACGGCAAGTTTGCGGATATATTGCGAAATAAGGTCAAAACCGGAAACAGAGGTGAATTTTCCCAAAAAATAAATACGGAAAAATATCAAGATGCTAATAGCGACGATAAATCTAATGCTTTTAAGGTAGAAAATATATCTAACGCAAGATTCAAGAATAAGGCCGACAGCGTATTCTTCGATATAGAAGAAAGATTAAAGGGATTAATGGAAAATAATAATAATGAAAACGAGAATATTAAAAAATTTTAGAAATTCCATGCTTATAGCTCTGCCCGGCATAACTTTTACTGGACACGCACAACATGCCGAAGTTTCTACGCTTATTCAGATACTTCTTATTTTCACGGTAATTTCCATTGCACCTTCTATTTTAATAATGATGACGTCATTCGTTAGAATAGTCGTAGTTCTGTCTTTTCTAAGAACGTCGCTCGGTCTTACCACTGAACCGCCGAATCAGGTAATTATAGGGTTAAGTCTCTTTCTCACGTTTTTTATTATGGCTCCGGTTATAGGTAAAACATATAAAAATGCCTATATTCCTTACACGAAAGGCAGGATAGGAATACAAAAAGCATACAAAGAAGGCATAAAACCGTTCAGAGGATTTATGCTGAAACAGACAAGGCTTAAGGACCTTGAGCTTTTTGTGAAAATGGCTAAAATCAAAAGTGTAGCGTCACCTCGGGATGTGCCTACTTATGTTCTTATTCCGGCTTTTATGGTGAGCGAGCTTACTACCGCATTCGAGATAAGTTTTCTCATATATTTGCCTTTTTTAATAATCGACCTTGTAGTTTCGAGTCTCTTAATGTCTATGGGGATGCTTATGTTGCCCCCTACCATGATTTCCCTTCCGTTTAAACTTATGCTTTTTGTAATGGTTGACGGTTGGTATTTGATAATAGGTTCTTTAGTCCAGAGCTTTAAATAGGGGGGCGATATGTCTATATCATTCATTAATTTTATCATACAAAAGGTAATAATGACCGTTCTCTATTTGAGCGCCCCTCCGCTTATAGCGAGCCTTGCCGTAGGAATATTGATAAGTATGTTTCAAGCGGTAACGCAGCTCCAGGATCAGACGCTTACGTTTGTTCCTAAGATCCTAGTAGTAATCGTAGTTTTGCTGGTCTTTGGTCCGTGGATGCTGAGCATATTAGCCGATTTCACTATAGTACTTTTTACTCACTTCCCGCAATATATAAGAGGAGGCAGTTGATTCCGATATGATGATAGTTATCCATGAGTATCTATTAATAGAATTTATACTGATTTTTTTTAGAGTAATCTCAATGATTGTGATTATGCCTTTTATCGGGAGTTCCGCCGTCCCCGCATGGGGGAAAATAGGTCTGGCATTTTTTATGTCACTCATAATATACCCTTTGGTAATCAAAACGCAAATGATCCCTCACGTGGCTTTGTCTATGTTGGCCCTATATATTATTTCGCAGGTTTTAATAGGGTTTATTTTTGGTTTTTTAGTCCTGATTATATTTACGGGGGTAGAGATTGCAGGGCAACTTATCAGCATTCAGATAGGTTTTGGAATGATAAATCTTTTGAATCCACTCGTATCTAATCAGCGGGTCTCTCTTATATCTAATATGCAGAATTTTTTAGCTTTAATGATTTTAATAGAAACATCTGCTTTTTTCTTTATTATTGAGGGATTATATAGAAGTTTTCAGACTATTCCGTTGACGTTCGTAAGTTTTTCACCCTTTATTTTTCAATATTTAGTGCAAAAAGGAGGGGAGATGTTTTTAATAGGCTTTGATTTAAGTATCCCGATAATTATAGTTACCGTTTTGTTGAATATAATTATTGCGCTTATGGGGAGACTTGCTCCTCAATTCAATATTTTTGCGGTAGGTTTTCCTATCACTATAGCGGTTGGATTATTAGTACTTTATATCTCTACGCCTTATTTTACGAATTACGTAATAAATTCTTTTTCAAATTTAAAAATAGAATTTATTCATTTAATAAATTCTTTATCGTTAATAAGTTGATGTTATTTTAATATTATGGCGGAAGATCGATTTGATAGGACGGAGTCTGCGACTCCTAAAAGAAAACAGGAAGCAAGAGATAAAGGGCAGGTAATGAAATCGAGAGAGGTAAGCACCACTTTCGTATTCATAGTTATGCTGATATACCTATATTTCAATGTCTCCCATATGGGTAAAATTATATCGGCAGAGCTGATTTATTTTTTATCTAATTTTTCTAATCCTAATTTAAATTACGTCGAATGCGTTAAAATTGTTGACGGGCTTATTTATACCGTTATTTACGCCATTCTTCCGTTTATAATTATAGTTTTTTTTGCATCTATAGTTTCTAACTTAGCTCAAGTAGGTTTATTGCTTACTTTTGAGCCGTTAATTCCTGATTTTACCAGAATAAACCCTATTTCCGGTGCCAAAAGATTTTTTTCGTTTCAGTCTATCAATGAACTTTTCAAGTCCGTGTTTAAATTTTTTGTTTTAAGTATCATAGTCTATTTTACGCTTGTGCCTTATTTAAAAAAAATACTTGTTTTACAATATATGAGTCCGTCATATGATGCAGCGTTTATGTTCAAGCTTCTTTACGAGCTTTTTTTTAATATAATATTGGCCATGGTTGTTCTTTCGATCGCTGATTTTTTTTTTCAGAGGTATCAGTATGATAAAGATCTGAAGATGACCCGACAGGAAGTAAAGGATGAAGCCAAACAGTTCGAAGGAGATCCTAAAACAAAGAGTAGAATCAGAAAAATGCAAAGAGAAATAGCCAAAAGAAAAATTTTAAAAAAGGTAAAAACCGCTCACATAGTTATTACTAATCCGACGCACTTTGCCGTAGCGCTTAGATATGACGGTAAAAAACATAACGCCCCGGTTCTTCTTGTAAAAGGGGCGGATAATCTGGCTTTTCTTATAAAAAAGATTGCCGTAGAAAACGATATCCCCATGATAGAAAATAAGTATGTGGCGAGAATGCTTTATGAAACGTGCGAGCCGGGGCAAGCTATTCCTGAAAGTTTATATAAAGCCGTGGCTGAAATACTCGCCCATTTGTATACGGTTAATAAAAAATTTCAAGAAATATGGGGTTTTATTAAATAATGATTGAACAGGTTAAAAGAAGTACATTTTCCGGTAACATAATTCTTAAAAATTCTGACGTAATACTTGCGCTTCTTTTCATGGTAATTATCGGGCTCATGATCATTCCGATAACCACGTGGATGCTAGATATATTTTTAACTTTTTCTATTTCTTTCAGTATAATAATTTTGCTGATCTCTGTTTATATATTAAGGCCGTTAGATTTTTCTATATTTCCTACTATTCTTTTAGTAGCCACCATATTCAGGCTTTCGCTTGAAGTAGCGGCTACGAGGCTTATACTGTTATACGGATATACGGGACCGGATGCCGCCGGGACAGTCATAAAATCATTTGGAAAATTTGCCGTAGGAGGAGATTTTGCCGTAGGAATAGTTATTTTTATAATTTTTATAGTGATTAATTTTTTAGTTATAACGAAGGGCGCCACCAGGGTTGCAGAGGTATCGGCAAGATTTACGCTTGATGCCTTACCGGGGAAACAGATGTCCATTGACGCAGAGCTTAATTCGGGTTTTATAACTGAAGAAGAGGCGAGAGAAAAGAGGTCGGATTTAACAAGAGAAATCGACTTTTACGGTTCTATGGACGGAGCCAGCAAGTTTGTAAGGGGAGATGTCATAGCCGCTATAATAATTATAGTAGTAAATATTATAGGGGGTCTTTTGATAGGAATATTTCAGCATCATATGACTATTATTCGCGCTGCGTCGGATTATACCCTGCTTACCGTAGGAGAAGGCCTCGTTTCTCAAATTCCGGCCTTAATAGTTTCGATGTCAAGCGGTATTATAATGACGAGAGCCACCCGTGCGAGTGACCTTTCAAAAGACTTTTCATATCAATTTTTATCGAATCCGAGGGTATTATATACCGCAAGCGGCATTATTTTCTTTTTCGGTATTATTCCTGGACTTCCCCATTGGCCGTTTATTTTGTTTGCCGTTATCATAGGGTTTACAGCCTATTTCGTCTCTAAAACGGCGACTAAGAAAAAAATTGAATCCGGCAAAAAGGCTCTTGCCGATAAAAAGGAGATTCCTGAGTCTCAAATTATCGAAAATGCCATGCAAATAGACATTCTTGAATTGGAGGTCGGATATAACCTTATACCTTACGTAGACGCATCTAAAAACGGAGAACTTTTGGAGAGGATAAAGGGAATAAGAAAGCAACTGGCGACGGATATGGGAATTATCGTGTCGCCTATACACATAAAAGACAATCTCAATTTGAAGCCGAATGAATATATCTTTTTAATTAAAGGAGTGGAAGTCGTGCGTTATGAAGTGATGTCCGGTAAGCTTCTCGCCATGAATCCGGGAAACGTTGCTGAAAATATCCCGGGTATAGTTACAAAAGAACCCGCTTTCAACTTGCCCGCTTTATGGATAGACGAAGACTTAAAACAAAAGGCTCAGGCGGCAGGGTGGACGATAGTGGAGATACCGGCGGTCATAGCGACACACATAGTCGAAATAATCAGGAACAATGCGTCTGAACTACTTACGAGGCAGGATGTCCAACGACTTCTTGATATATTATCGGCTAAATATCCGGGGATCGTGGACGATCTCATTCCGAGTGCTCTCTCTCTCAGCGTAGTCCAAAATGTCTTGGGAAATCTGCTTTCTGAAGGAGTTCCCATTAAAGATATGCTTACGATAGTAGAGGCTCTTCATAATTACGGTCCGAATACTAAAGACCCGGTTATTTTAACCGAATTAACGAGGAGCGCATTGAAAAGAACTATAACTAAAACGGTAATAGGGCAGGATAACGTTGTGAGACTTCTTACACTCGGAAAGAATTTAGAGTCGGTCATACTCAATGAATACGTTAAGACTAAAGAGGCGGGACAGGAGTATTCCGGACTTGACCAATCCTATTATGATAAAATTATCTTAGCGGTCAAGGACGGGGTAAAAAAATCCTTCGATGCCGGTTTATCACCTGTAATATTGACGTCCCCAAGGATAAGACTCTACTTAAAAAATATTTTGAATGAAATAGCTCCCGGTATAACGGTTATTTCTACCGGAGAACTGTCCAGAAACGTAACTATTAAGCCGATAGGGGTCATAGAGATATAATATGCAGATTAAAAGGTATGAAGTACTAGACATCCATGATGCTATAGAACTTATAAAAAAAGACCTCGGTGAGGATGCCGTCATAATTTCAACGAGGCAGGTAAGCGGCCCTAACGATCTGGGGTTTTTTGGTAAACCCTTTGTAGAGGTAGTCGCCGCGGTGGATTATAAGGATGACGATATAGTTCCGCCTAAAGAGAATCTGCGGGTTAATCAAGATCTGCTAACCCCGCTGTACGACGACATAAAGTTTTTAAAAGATAACTTCGATAGTATTGTGGAAGAAAAGGTTATATATACCATGGATTCTAAATTTAAAGATATAAAAACATTAATGAATGAAATTAAGTTTGATTTGAATATCTTAACGGATGAAAAAACTAAAACAGTGACAAAAGATAATAAATTGCTTATATATTTAGATAATCTTTCATTTGAGAGAAAGATATCAGTCAAATTGATAGAAATATTCTTTAAAAACATAAAACTAACCAATTTTAAGCAAGAAGAAAAAATAGAATATTTTAAAAAGTTTTTAAAAAAGATAATCGAAAAAAAGGTAGAAAGAAAAAAACTGAGGAATACGTTTAACGACAAAATTATTATTGCCGTCGTGGGAAACGGAGGAACAGGAAAAACGACAACGGCGGCTAAACTTGTAAATAAATTCATATTCGAAAAAAATATGCATGTTTCCGTCTGTTCAACAGATGTTTCAAAAATAGGGGGATGCGAGACTCTAAAAAAATATGCCGGCAAACTTAAGATAGATTTTGCTTCGATCAAAGACGAAGCCGGATTAAACGCTTTCATTTCCAACTCTCGGTCAGACGTTATAGTAATTGATACCTTTGCCGTTAATCATAACAATCTGTTTCAGCTAAACAATCTTGCAAAATTTTTCTATAAATTTAAAGGAAAAATAAACGTTGAACTTTTATTACCTGCGAACCTCAAACAACAGGAAGCGGTTAGAGCTTACGAATCGTTTAGGAACAAAGCCTTTGTTACCGGTATCATTATCGCTAAAACGGATGAGTCCAAAAATATCGGTAATCTTGCAGGCCTATTTTTACTTCCGGATTCGGTTGTTGATTTTATCACGACAGGGGAAAACGTTCCCGAAGATATTGAGGAAGCGAATTCCGAAAATATTTATAACTTATTTTTTCCGAAATCTATACAATTTTAAGGGGCAATTAAAAAATGGAAAGACAAAAAAAACAGAATACTTATACAAAAATAATTTCCGTAACAAGTGGCAAAGGCGGTGTAGGCAAGACCAATATAGTCTGTAATCTCGCATATTGTTTTGCTTCCATGGGCAAAAGAGTTATGATAATGGATGCGGATCTAAGTTTAGGCAATGTTTCCGTTGTAATGGGGCTTTTTCCTAAATATAATATATCACAGGTAATATACGGTGATAGACAGCTCAAGGATATAATAATGACCGACCCCAACGGCATAATGGTTCTCCCCGCTTCTTCGGGCGTATCTGAATTGTCTAACCTTTCCGAATCCCAAAAAATCACGTTAATGTCAAGGTTTGACGAATTTGCCGGCGTCCTTGACGGTTCGGGGCAATCGGTAGATATTCTCTTAATAGACACCGGTGCAGGCATATCTTCTAATGTTTTGTATTTTAATATCGCCGCAAGTGAAATATTTGTCGTAGTTACGCCGGAGCCCACGTCTATTACCGATGCGTATGCGCTTATAAAGGTTTTAAGTATGAAATACAGTGAAAAATATTTTTATATCATAATAAATAACGTCAGGAGCGAGAGAGAAGCAAAGGAAGTCTATAAACATTTAAGTCTTGTCTCGGATAAATTTCTTAAAGTAACATTAAACTATCTGGGGCATATTTTAAACGACGATAATATTTCTCGTTCGGTTATAATGCAAAAACCGGCGTTAAGTATTTTTCCGGATTCGAAGGCATCGGAATGTATTAAAAAAATAGCTTACGGCATATTGTCCAGAAAAGACAGTAAGACATCTAACGGCAATGTCCAATTTTTTCTAAAGAAATTACTGATGTCGTTTTAGGGCTTTTTGCTATGAATAATATGGAAAAAATAAATCAGGGATCTAAAAAATTAATAGAAGAGAATTATAATCTCGTCAATAAGGTCGCTAATTTTATGATGATGAAATTTAACGGTATAGTCGACAGAGACGACCTTATAGATATGGGGATAGAGGGTCTGATAGACGCGGCTGTAAAGTTTGATCCGTCCAAAAACGAAAACTTTAAGTTTTACGCCATAACAAGGATAAAAGGTTCGATATTAGATGGTGTAAGAAAGTTAGATTATATGCCGAGAAATGTTCGCGAACTATCCGGCAGAATAGAGAAGGCTTATTTAAAATTAGAACAGAAATTAGGAAGAATGCCCGCAGATGATGAAGTAGCGATAGAATTAGACGCGACTATCCCTGAATTTAACGATATGCTTTATAAGATACGAGGGGCATCGTTTTTATCGGATAAGGACTTTATGTTTTTAGATAAGGCACGCCTCGAATCTTTAGATTCGTTAGAAAGCAAAGACCCTTCCATAATAGACAGTCTTTTGATCGACGAGAAAAAAAATATTCTACAAAAATACATAAATATATTGGGAGAGATTGAAAGAAATGTTTTAATGATGTATTATCATGATGAACTGACATTGAAAGAAATAGGAGATATATTAAGTTTAACGGAATCCAGAATCTGCCAGATTCATTCTAAAGCTATTATAAAATTAAGGTTAAAACTGAAATCTTATGAATAAAATGGTAGCGAATATAGAAGCAACCATAGAGGAAATAAAGGATATTGCCGAAACCGGGACGGCTAATGACAAAAAAAGGCTTGTCGATTTTTTAAATTCAGACAGCCCCAGTATAGTCGAATTTGCCCAGGACGCTATCATAAGTACAAACGCAAACTCGGGAAAAAAGGGATTGATTAAAAAACTCATGGATGTTTCCGTTTCCGCTTCATTTAGTATAAAATTAAGGTCTAATTCCTTCGATACGTTAAAACGGATGTCAACACAAAACGGCAATTTTTTGCTTGACTATGCAGGCAAAAACAGCGGACAATATGACAGAATAGCCGCCGAGCTTATAAGATACGGCAATTTTAAGCCGCGGAAACTACCCGAGAAAACCTTAATCATGCTTGCGGGTAGCAGCGATGAAATTACCAGAGCCAACGCGATAGAATCTATAGGAATATTAAAACTTAATCCCGGCAAACTTCTTTTCGGAGCGCTTAACGACAATTTTTTAGTTTTATCTGCAGCTGTTTTTTCTATAGGAGAATTAAAATTAAAGGGTATGTTTCCTAAATTAAAGGAGATGTTTTTGGCGACTCAAGACAGGGTTGTTAGAAATATGATAATAGAATCGTTATCCAAAATAGGCGGGGATGAAGTAGCTGATTTTTTTTTATATCTTTCAAACAATAATGATAGATTTAAATTGGATAAAATTTATATACTTAAAAGTTTTTATAAAATATGCTTTATAGGGGATCGCGATAAAAATACATCCGTAGCCAAAAAGAAATTGTGTTATAGATTGTCCGAAATTAATTTAAAAATAAGTATATTTTCTTTGTTGGATTACGAAGAAAAGGATGCTATAGATTCCATTTTGTGTTATTTTTCCTTATCAAATCATAAAAAATCAAGAAAAATATTTAAGTTCGTGTTTGATTATTATCAAAAAACAGATATGGACGAACTTGAATACGTCTATGTGAAAAATATATTAAAAAAGATTACCAGACCTAAGTATATAATGGAACATATAAAATCATTGAATCAATCGTCGGATTTGGATAAGATAGATATACTTATTGATGTTTTATCGGAGATTATGCCAGGCGACATAATAAATCTTTTAGATTTTTATAAAGATAGGAAGTTTTTTATTGCAATAAAACTTCCTCTTTTAAAGTATGCTAAACGCATATCACCTACTCATTACAAGCCCTTATTGTCCGATATAGTCATCAACTATTATATGGAAGACGTCAGCGGAGACGTCAGAAAGTCTTCCGTTGCTTTGTTAGGTATCATTACTAAAGATGCTTTTTATATAGAAAAAATTTTTACCAATCTTCTTATGGAAAAATATTCCGACGTAGCGGATGCTTACATAGAAACCTTATCCAATCTTTTAAATATCGGGCGGAATAAAAAATATATTTATTTTTTCATAGATAACCTTTCTTTGAGAAATATCAAAGCAACGGAGTATTCGCTGACGATTCTAGGCAATAAGAATCGCAGTCTAAACGACAGAGAAATTTTAGATTTATACGCAAAATTTATAACCCTTAGGCATTGTAAGTCTGTGCCGTTAAAAAGGCTTTTGGCAAAAGTGCTTAAAAAATTCGATTTAATTAATCATAAAGGCGAGATGTCTTTTTTGCTCGAAGACGATGACGAGGATGTCAGATTGAATTATTTAGAATCGCTTCTTGAATCGGGAGAAAAGGATTCGCATATGCTTTTTGATTTTCTCGGTTCAGTTGGGTCTTCCGATATATTCAGATACAAAATAATTGAGTTAATTCAAAAATTGGGCAACGAGGATAGTTTTAAGAAACTTGTTTCTATTTTGCGTAAAGAAAAAAGCAAAATGGTCAAAATTGCATTATTGCAGGCATTGAGAGGCATAAATAAAGAAAAGTCTGATCTTATTATTAAGGAATATAGTTTATCTATAGATAAAGACCTAAGAGATTTTTCATTAGAACTCATAAAAAATTAGAAATTAATGAATTGTATAAATGTGAACTTATCTACTAAAACATTTAATAAATTAAAGGTTTTAGTCTATGAAATATCCGGCATATATTTTAGTGAACAGAAAAAGTATCTATTGGAAACAAGGCTTTCTAAAAGACTTTCCGCATTAAATCTGCTTAATTTTGAGGATTATTATAACTATTTGAAATATTCGTCAGAGAAAGAACTGGAGATAAAGGAGCTGTTAAACAGTGTTACGACAAACGAAACCAGTTTTTTCAGGGATATGCCTCAGCTTAAAATATTTGTAGATATTTTGAAACAAATTATATCGACAAACAGCTTTGGCGCTTATAAAAAAATAAGAATATGGAGTGCGGGGTGTTCCACCGGTGAAGAGCTTTATACCGTTGCCATTTTAATAAAGGAAAATATCTTTTCATCCAATATTGAATTCGAAATAGTCGGAACGGATATCAGCGAAAAAGTTTTATCGTCGGCAAAAAACGGCATTTATAACGGTTATGCTCTACGCAATGCTTCCGAGGCTGTTTTGCGTAAATATTTTAACAAAATAGACGACGATACTTACAGTATAAAGGATGAAATTAAAAACATTACGGTTTTTCGAAACATAAATCTTATGGATGTAAAAGAAATAAAATTACTCAATCTCTTTGATGTCGTTTTATGCAGAAACGTTATAATATATTTTGATGCGGAATCGAAGAAAAAAGCCGTCGTGAATATATATACAGGCTTAAAAACCGGTGGTTACCTATTCTTAGGGCATTCGGAATCGCTTCATTCCGTGTCGACCTTGTTTAAGTTAGTCGGCATAGGTAAAACGCCGTTATATAGGAAGGAATGATATGAAAAATTACACGGTATTAATAGTAGAAGATTCCTTAGTTGTTATAAAATTTATGGCTATTGCCTTTAAAAGTGCGGGGTTTAAAATAAAAACCGCTTCCGACGGATATGAGGCATTAGAAAAAGCCATAAAAGGAGATATAAACCTTATAGTGACCGATCTAAATATGCCGGAGATGGACGGCATAACATTATTAAAAAATCTCAAAGAAAACGAAGATACTAAAAAAATACCGGTAATACTCGTGTCTTCTAATATACCCGACAAAAAAGAATTATCCGAAAGTTATGCATTTTTACAGAAGCCTTTTAAATGGAATGCAATAATAGAAATAGCCAAAAAGGCGGTTAAGAATATTTACGAGTGAGTAATACGTATAATAATCATAATAGTAATTGATAAAAATATAAATTTTTATTATAATTTTAAATATTTTAAAAGGATACTACATATGGCGATAGATCTTTCTATGAAAATTCTCATAGTAGACGATTTTTCCACTATGAGAAGAATTATTAAAAATATTTTGAAGCAAATAGGGTTCGCAAATATAGACGAAGCTGAAAACGGTGAGATAGCCCTATCTAAAATTATCGACGGAGATTACGATTTTGTTATTTCGGACTGGAATATGCCGGAAATGAGCGGCATAGAACTGTTAAAAAAGGTTAGAACAAGCGAAACCGTAAAAGACTTGCCGTTTTTAATGGTTACGGCTGAATCAAAAAAAGAAAATGTCATAGAAGCCGTTAAGGCAGGGGTTAATAATTACATAGTAAAGCCATTCACCGCCGAAGTTCTTCAGGAGAAAATATCTAAGATATTCCCGGATTAGTTTAAACTAACGTTTTACTATCGGAGCAGAATGATGGACGATTCGATGCAGGAGATTGTTGACGATTTTATTCAGGAAGCACTTGAACTTCTTGAAAGCCTTAACGAAAACTTCATAGAATTAGAGAAGCAACCGGATAATAAAGATATACTGAATACGATATTCAGGGCGGCGCATACCATAAAGGGTTCCGCCGGTTTCCTCGGTTTTCAGAATATAATTGAACTTGCACACAGCGCCGAAAATATTCTCAATAAGTTAAGGCAGGGAGAGATGGTTCTCACCGCCGAAATGACGGATTACCTGCTGAAAACTATGGATACGTTGAAAGCCATGATAATTACCATTTCCGAAACCGGTACGGAAGGTAACCCCCCTATAGATAATACCAAGCTTATTAAAAAACTTAACGAAATGTCCGAAGGGTCGGATATTGAGACTCCTTCTCCCAAGGAAGAATCGTCCTTATCCGAGGGCGAAGGCGGGGGGATAGATCCTGCCTGTTCCGAAGGACAACATGCCCGGTTAGCCGATGGTTCGGATTCCGGTAAAAAAAAGACTAAAAATTTAGGCGACATTCTTTTAGAAGATAACCTGATTTCCAAAGAAGAACTTGAGCAGATTTATAGGGAGAAGGAAGAGGAGGAACGCGGGAGAAAAGGGTCGGAAGAAAAGCCAAAAGCGGAATCCGTAGATATAGAGCCGCCTCCCGTAACTAAAGCAGAGGCTACTGTGGAGGAATGCCGGAATAAACCTTCGCCCGTATCGAAGCCCCTTCCCGTTGTTCCGCAAAAACTCGCTCCGGTTCATATGTCCGAAATAAAAGAAACTACAGTTAGGGTGGGCATCGAAAGACTTGATAATGTAATGAACCTTGTAGGAGAATTAGTTCTTGCAAGAAACAGGTTGTTCAATATTTCATCAAAATTAGAATCTAAATATGCAGACGATGACCTCTCTTCGGTATTGGCACAGGTGGTAGCTAACCTAAGTTTAGTGACTACGGATCTTCAGCTTGCGGTTATGAAAACGAGGATGCAGCCGGTTAAGAAGGTATTCAGTAAATTTCCCAGAATGGTTAGAGACCTTTCCCGCGAATTAGACAAAGACATAGACCTGCAAATATTCGGCGAAGAAACGGAACTTGATAAATCGGTAATAGAAGAAATAGGAGACCCCCTCGTTCATCTGATAAGAAATAGCGTGGACCATGGCATAGAAGATAAAGAGGGTAGAATCAAAAACGGAAAGCCGGAAAGGGGAACTATAAAATTAGTCGCCGAACATGAAGGAAACTACATTATTATATCGGTTACGGACGACGGCGGCGGTATCGATGCTAATATTATCAAACGAAAAGCCGTAGAAAAGGGAGTAATAGATGAAAAAACGGCGATAAGTCTTTCGGATAAAGATGCGTTAAACCTTATTTTTACACCGGGATTCAGCACTAAAGACGAGGCCACCGAAATTTCAGGAAGAGGCGTGGGGATGGACGTCGTAAAGACCAATATACAGAAACTTAACGGAATTATCGAAATAGAATCTAAACCGGGACGGGGTTCCGATATTATATTAAAACTTCCTCTGACCGTAGCTATAATTCAAACCCTGATTGTCGGAGTAGAAGGTCAAGTTTTCGCCATTCCGCTTAATTCTATAGTTGAAACACTTAGAATAAAAGAATCGACTATTCAGACGATAGATAAGCACGAAGTTATAAACCTTAGAGAATCCGTTTTATCTCTGCTCAGGCTCGGAAATGAATTTGAGATTTACGAAAATGCCGATAAAGGTTTTTCAAGTTATACCGATAAGGAAATATATGTTGTGGTTGTCGCTCTTGCAGAAAAAAAGGTCGGTATAGCGGTAGACAACCTTTACGGCCAGGAAGAGGTTGTTATTAAGTCTTTAGGCGACTATGAATTAGGGTATAAGGGGATTTCCGGCGCGACTATAACGGGTGACGGTAAAGTGGTTTTAATAATAGACGTGGCATCAATGATAGAAGCGGTTAAAATTAAATAATGCAGATTAAGATAAACCGAACTGTTATGAATAATAAAATTATGTTAACATTATTAGGGATTAACGAAAGGGGGGTTTGAAATCTTATGGCAGGGCATATCAGGATTTTAATAGTCGATGATTCGCCGTTTATGAGGAGGGCCATAAATTCTCTTCTTGAGGGAGAAAAAGATATTACGGTAGTGGGGTTTGCAAAGGACGGACTTGATGCAATCAGTCAAGTTCAAGACCTAAAACCGGACATAGTAACGATGGATATCGAAATGCCCGTCATGGACGGGCTGAAGGCGCTTAAAATTATTATGGAAAAATTTCCTCTACCCGTGATAATGTTAAGTTCGCTTACCGAGGATGGGGCAGAAGGGACATTAGATGCCCTTGATATAGGAGCCGTTGATTATATCCCTAAAAATCTTTCCAATGTATCACTTAATATCTTAAAAATAAAAGACGACCTGCTTTCAAAGATAAGGGCCATTACGGTAAAAAAGTATGTTTTCAGGCAGTACGAGGACATCACTGCCGTGGAACAGACATCGCTTGAAGAGAATACCGACGGTAAAAATAAAATAAATATCGTTGCAATAGGTTCTTCAACCGGAGGACCGAGAGCCCTCCAAGATGTCATACCTAAAATTCCGGAAAATTTTCCGGTTCCCATAATTATGGTCCAACATATGCCTAAGGCATTCACGGGGTCTTTTGCCAAGCGATTATCTTCAATGTCTCATATTAATGTTATAGAGGCATCCGGAGGCGAAATGATTATGCCGGGGACAGCCTATCTATCGCCTGGAGATAAACATCTCAGCATAGAGAAAGCGGGTAGGGAAGGTATTAGAATAACGCTTTCCAATGAGCCTGTCGACCTAATAAACAGACCGTCGGTCAGCTTCATGATGGAATCGGTGGCAAAGGAATATCCGGGGAAGGCTCTTGGAATTATATTGACCGGAATGGGTTCGGATGGACTTTTGGGTATGAAAAAGATTAAAGAAGGGGGAGGAAAAACGATAGCTCAGGATGAGGCTACCTGTGTTGTTTACGGTATGCCAAAGGTGGTTGTGGATGCAGGTTTAGCGGATACCGTTCTTCCCGTGTACAAAATAGGCAGTGAAATAATAAAGGAAATTATGGGTTAGTTTTTTTATATATAATATATACGGTCTTATTCATCTCATTCTTGGAGGAAATTTATGGAGGTCGCTATTAAGGAAACCGGAGTTCAAAATAACAGTGCAGTAAGTTCCGAAGTCGACGAAATAGTCCAACTTGTCACCTTTAAATTAGGCAACGAAGAGTTCGCTTTGGATATTTTGAAGGTTCAGGAAATAAATAGAATCGTCGAAATAACTAAGATTCCTAAGGCGCCGGATTTTGTAGAAGGTGTTATCAACCTGAGAGGCAGGGTTATTCCTATAGTGGATATAAGAAAGAAATTTCACCTTAGTATCAAAGAAGCAACAAAGGATGCCAGGGTTATCGTGGTAAATATAATGAATAAAATCATAGGTCTTATTGTCGACAGTGTCTCCGAGGTCTTAAGAATTAATTCATCGACTATTCAGCCTCCGCCACCTTTAATTGCCGGTTTAGATTCTGATTATATCAAAGGCGTAGGCAAATTGGACGAAAGGCTTATAATACTTTTAGATATCGATAAAATATTTACGACAGGAGAGCACAAGCTTATAGAAGGTATAATGAAGTGATTTATGAAAGCCCCGTATATTTTTACGACCGCAAACCAAAAAGGAGGCGTAGGCAAAACAACTACAGTAATTACCCTCGGTAGTTCCCTTTCTGTTTTTGGGTTCAGGGTTCTCTTGATAGACTTGGACCCTCAGGCAAGCCTTACCAGTCATCTCGCCGTAGAGCCCGAAAAATTGGAATGTTATGTTGGCGATCTGATGACATCCGATTCTTTTAATCCTGCCGATGCTATTATAAATAAATATAGGCTTAAAAACGGGGGATGCATAGACCTGCTCCCTTCAAATATTAACTTAGCCAGAATAGAAGCGGAACTATCGATTTCTAAGGGCGGAGGGTTAAAACTAAGAGAAAAATTAAAGTTTTTTAAAAATAGTTACGATTATATAATAATAGATTCGTCTCCTGCATTGAGTGTACTTCTTATTAGTGCCGTTGCAGCGAGCGATGAAATTATTATTCCGGTTATGGCGGATTTTTTATCGGCGAGGGGTGTTGATTTGTTGCTCTCTACTATAACTAAAATAGAAAAAGCGTTAAATACCAAATGTACGTACAGGCTCTTAATCACCATGTTCGATAGAAGGACTAATTCGTCGCTTAAGTCGGCGGATTACTTTAAGAATAAGTATAGAAATAATCATTTTAGCGGTTTAATTAATATAGACACGAAGTTTAGGGATGCGAGTTTGATAAAAAAACCGCTTACCTATATAGACATTAATTCTAGAGGGGCTTTGGACTATATTGAAGTAGCCCGTGAAATAATTAACGGTTTGGACGGCGGAGATAATGAGGGGAATAAAAAATGAACGAAACCTTTAAGTTATATGATTTAAATGATTTAAAAGCGGTAGGTTCAGATATAGTAACTCCATGGATAGACGGTCTTTTATCTGAAAAGATCGAAGAATCTCCTGAAGCGGAAAAGTTGACACGTGCGCTCGTTTACCCCGTAGAAAATTTATTAACTCCGGAAGCCTCGGTCCATGCCGTTTCCAAGCCCGATTTGTCTTTAGAGCCTCGGCAGGATATAGTTCGGATAATTAGCTCTGTTTCTGCGGTTACGACTAAAATAGACGGTGAAAAAGAGATCGGTTACTTTACTTTTGTCTCTGGAGATTCTCTTTATGCTTTGCCGGCGTTAAGTATTAACGAGATTATAAAATATAAAAAGCCGGTTAGTATCTTTTCTAAAAAACAGGGGCATCTCGGAGTAATTTCATATCGCAATAGAATGGTGCCTATTTACGATTTCTCTATGATAGTCTCTATGCATATCAGTGTTAAAGCTACGCTTAGCTATACTATAATATGTATTTATAAGAATAAATTTTTCGGTTTATCCGTAGATCGCATAAATAACATAATGAAAATTAAGAATAAGCACCTTATTTCTTCGTCAACGTTTAAATTTAAAAAATCTAATAGCATACTTTTAGATGTTTTTCGAGATGAAGAGAAAAAAATTTATTCCATAATAGACATAGAAAGTGTCTTTAATTATTTAACGTCATGATGGATTTAGTTGAGATTCAACAAATTATTTCAAATTTATCGTCTATTGAAAAGATAGCATCGTCTTCTCATGCTTTAGCGGTAAATTCCGGCAATATAGCTCGTGAAAAAATGGAGAATACCAATAAAATGCAGAAAAACATTGTAATAGAATTGAGCGAAGTATTAGAGCCGGTTAATGACGAAAAAGAAAAACCAAAAGAAAAAGAAAAAGAAAAAAAAGAAGAAGAAAAAGAAGAAGAAGAAAATCCCTCTCACGTGGATTTAATCTTATGAACCGCGGCATTAATCCCTTACTTTTTTCCCCCGACAATATATCGGCAATATTCAAAGATAAAATGACCGCTTCCCTTTTGGATATCGTAAATTCGGGCGATATGATAGAAGCAAACCTGATAGGGACGGAAAACTCTTTAAGCGGAACGTTCAGTCTAAACGGCAAATTATTTAAGGCGGACATCCCGGATGACCTTCGTAACGAATTTGTACTGAGAAAAACTTTCGACGACGGTTTTAGCATGCCGGTTAGTCTTCGTCTTGCAAGCGTTGATGATAACGGCAAAATAATTTTTAAGATATTAAATGATTTAAACAATAAGGACATGCAAAAAGCACTTGATTTATATAATGAAATTTATTCAAATTCCATAGAAACGAATTTAAAATCCCTTTTTACCTCAGATTTGAATATAAGCGATCAAAGCTTAACCGTTTCCGTAAAGGGCAATTTTTTATTTATTCACGTTAATTTTAATTACGGCGCCGGTGCAGGTTCTGTTATTTTAACGTCGTCTAATTCTAATTCCTCCCATATTTTTAAAGACGGACAGGGTAATAAACCGTTTTTAAATGCAGGGAGAAAAGCATATATGTTCATGCTTGAAGTAAATTTATTTCCGTTAGGCAACGTCAAATTATTCTCATATTTTTTTAACAAATCTTTGAGCGTAAATTTTCAAAATTGCTCTAATGCCGCAAAGAAATTAATAGGCAGAAATTTAAATTTATTTAAGGAAATTATGTCGTTAGAAGGGGTAAGCCTTAAAGACGTGTCCTTCAAAAATGACGGAGATAATTTAAACGGCGATACCCGCTATAATGTATTTTCCGACGGTAAGATAATAAATGAAAGAGTCTAAAACAGGCAAAAATATTAAAGCGTCCGCCCTGAAATATGACGGAGAAAAAAATAGCGCTCCCGTATTAATCGCAAAAGGCAAGGGTAAGGTTGCCGAAAAAATAATAGAAATAGCAAAAAAAGAAAATATACCTGTAATGGAAAATAAGATATTGGCAGACGTGCTTGATAGATTAGATATTTACGACGAAATTCCGCCGGAGCTTTACAAGGCCGTTTCTAAAATTTTTGCATTTCTTTGGAAAGTAAACGAGAAAGCCGCCGGAGATTCACGGAATTTTCGACTTAAACGGAACCCTTCATAAAAGCAACTATCTCCCTCTGCCTTTTAAATATATATCTAAACATGATGTCTTGAGCCTTTGGTTTTAAATTAATAGCTTGAGTGCCGATTTTATATTTCAGGTTATCTAATTTTATTATCGATCTTATTTCCGCCCGTATCATAATTTCAGGTAACTCGTCGGGAAACTTAATTTTCACCTCTTCTAAAACGGTGTGTTTTTCTAACGGAAATTTAAGCAGAAAAGAAAATCCTTCTCCGGAAAGATCAAACATCTTTGTGTCATAATATTTATCGTCTAATAAAAAAGACAATCTAACCGGTCTGTTTACAGACGGCTCTATTCTGAAAAATTTTCTTTTTTCTAATGATAATATTTCAATTGGCTTATAAATATAGAAAACGAAGTATTCTTTATATTTTTTATAGTCGTATAATTTTGAAATAAAATAATGTTCGTTGTTGTTAAATTTAAAAACGGCCTTAATGTAAGATGATTCCGCGAGTTTTATATTGCCTACCTTGGGAATTATAGAATCAATAACTATATAATCGTTGTTTACTTCAATAATATTCGTGAAATATTCTTCGCTAAAAGGAATTGGGATTATGACGATAGGTTTTTTTTGATTGGCGAAATTTTTTAGTATAGCATGAATTTCATGCTTTTTTGAATATATTTTAATATTGGGATTTTCTTTTAATTTTTTTATTTCGAACATAATTTCCTTAAGGTCTTTTTATATCGTATGTCCGAAAACAAATCCGACGCCAAAACGATAAACGTATACTCTGGAATGTCTATATAATTGTGTAATCCGAATTAAAATAAGACTATTCGGTCGTGTTTTTTTAGTTTGTTGATCATTTTTGCGTTCTCGAATTGCGAGGCATAATTAAATTCTTTTGTCCGTGACGATACCCCGTTTACGTTACAGGAATATTCGCAAACCGAGACATTACCGATATTATTTTTTTTAATAATTGAGATAAACTTATCGTTTTCCGTGAGAAATACTCCTCTATCCATTATAAAAATCTTAATATCGTAATTCTTTTTTGCCGCTGCGCTAACCAGTCCGACAATATAGTTTATATGTTTATCTTTTGTAATAATGAACGCCAGCGTTTTATCCACGGCACCCTCGTATATTTATGTACCTTCTTATAATATAAGAATATTTTATATTATAAGAGAAAAGACGGTCGAGTGTCAAATATCAAGATAGCTTTTTACTTAGACATATTTTCCTCACAATTAAAATAATATGGGAAAATTTTTCCTATAGCGCATATCTCAAGGGGGAGGAGGTATATGATTTCTTTCCGTTCTGTGCGGTAATTTTACGGGTAAACGCAATTCCGGAAATTGATCATGTGCTTTTGGTATGTTAATTGCATTAATCATCATATACTTACTATATAATATAAAGGGTGATCAAATGGACGGCGGTTCTTATATAGCTTTAAGCGGAATCTTATCGGAAGAAAAAAAAATGTCTATGATTACAAATAACTTGTCCAATGTAAATACTATCGGGTACAAGAGCAGCAATGCGCTTTTTGGAGAGTTCTTATCCCAAAAAGCCGTTTCTATTTTAAATTCCGAAAGTAAAAAACCGTTTGTAGATAAAGCATATCCTATAACACTCGGCAGTTATGTGAATACTTCCCAGGGTGCGATGAAAAAAACCGGCAATAGACTTGATTTGGCGATCAACGGAAGCGGATATTTTGCAATTCAGACCTCGGATGGAATTGAATATACTAGAAATGGCGTCTTCTCGCTGAACGAAGCCGGTGAACTCGTCAATCAAAACGGTTTCCCCGTTCTAGACACCGATGAAAAACCGATATTTTTAAATAAGGAAGGGGCAGACGTTACGGTTACGCGTACAGGTATAATAAATCTAAAGAATTCTACAATGAGTAGAGGGATATACCAAGGGAAGATATTGACGGTTAACTTTAAAGATTCGGAATATTTGGCTAAGCATGGAGATACGATGTTTTCGGCAACTAAGGATTCCGGCGCCCCTGTCAAAAATCAAAACCCGGATATACTCCAGGGCTATGTTGAAGAGTCAAATGTTAACGAGATTAAGAGCATGGTGGGAATGATAAACATTTCCCGGGTTTACAACGATATGATAGAGCTTATAAAATCGTATAGCAGCGTTAACAATGCGGCCATAAACATTGTAGGTGCTGCGGTTTAGAGAAGTTTAACGGGGCGGCGTTCCGTTTAAAAAGGAATGTGCCGGACAACTAATTTAACGATAACGGCGTTTCTCATGGGGGACATTATAAATGAGGGCATTATGGACTGCTTCCACCGGCATGGAGGCCCAACAAGTAGAAATAGACAATATCTCCAATAATCTTGCGAATACTAATACCACGGGATATAAGGAGTCTAGGGTTAATTTTGAAGACCTTTTTTATCAGACGGTCAAATCTCCCGGGGCTTATTCGTCCGAATATACGCAGGTTCCTACCGGCATTCAAATTGGTCTTGGAACGAAGATATCTTCCATAGAAAAGGAATTTACGCAGGGAGACCTCCAAAAAACTTCTAATCCGTTAGATTTAGCAATATCGGGTCAGGGATTCTTTCAGGTACATATGTCTAACGGCGAGACCGCTTATACCAGAGACGGTACTTTCCAGACAAACTCGCAGGGTCAGTTGGTAGATGCTAACGGTTACTCGCTTATTCCGCCTATTACCGTTCCTCCTAACGCATCCTCTATAACAATCTCTCAAAACGGTACGGTATCGGCGGCCGTTTCGGGTCAGACCGATCCTGTTCAAATAGGAACCGTAACACTTGCTAATTTCATCAATCCCGCCGGGCTCAACAGTATAGGCAGTAATCTCTATTTGCAAACATCCGCTTCCGGAGTTCCGCAAATAGGAACGCCGAATGCAAACGGGATAGGGACTATTCAGCAGGGTTTTTTAGAAATGTCGAACGTAAATTTAGTAGGCCAGATGGTATCAATGATAACGGCTCAAAATGCATACACGATAGATTCCAAGGCCATTACCGTTGCCAATCAGATGCTGCGGGTCATGGACGGTTTAATACCGTAAGGTTATATTAAATAATAATGTAAGTATATAAAAGCCGATTATTTATGCCGAGAAAAATAATTTTAGCCTTTTTATTTTTATATGCCGGTTTATTATCGTCTCATGGAGTAACTACATCTTTTGCGGGGGGCGTTAGCGGCACTAACCATACGCAATTAAAAAGGTTTGTGATTAATTCATATCTAAAAGAGATAGGGTTAAAATTTAGAAAGTATTTCAGTTTTAACGGCTTTACTTTTACCGTACCCGTTAAGAACATAGGGGTGTACTTTATGAAGTCGAAAATAGATAATCCCGAATTTTCCGGTTATCATACGGTAATAGTAAAATTATTAGATAGAGAAAACGATTTAGTCAAGGGAATAGCTTATGTTTCTTTTAAAACGAAAATTTATGCCCCCGTTGTGGTTGCTTCTCAAACAATAGGAAAATTTCAAATCATAAAACGAGACGACGTTAAAATTTCTTATGTAAGTATTCCGAGCTTATCGGGGGGTTATTACCTGAGCAAAAAATATGTGATAGGCAGGGAGGCAAGATTTGTTATCCCGCAAAATTCGACGCTGTCCAAAGAAGATACAGAAGAAAAAATGGTAATAGTTTTCGGAGATGAGGTGGATATAGTATATAAAAGCTATGGGTTGGTTTTAGAGACAAGGGGAGTGGCTCTCCAGTCAGGCGCTTTGAATTCTATAATACGAGTAAAAAATATACATTCCGGAGCAGTTTTAAGTTGTGTAATAAAATCTGATAAAATCGTTACGGTAAGGTAAAAGTTTATGAAAATAAGAAAATCGGTGAAAAAATATCTATTTGTTTTTTCGTTTTTGTCGGCACTAATACCCGTCATATTGAGCGGTTGCGGCGGAGTTACCCCGCCAAAATCTATGATTCCCCCTACATACGTAAAACCTACGGCAAAAAACGGTGGAATTGCGAGCAAGCCCGTTTTAGGCTCCTTATGGAGCAGCTCAAATGGGGCAGACCTCTATGCCGATAACGTAGCGTTAAGGATTAACGATACCGTTACCGTAATAATAAACAATAGGACTAGGGTAAGCGACTCATCCGGAATCGTGCTTTCGCATACTTCATCCGGTAAGGGTAGCATTGCTTTTGGTAGCCTTTCGACGTCAAAACCTACCGGCTATGACGGTTCTAATGCGGAAAAATTTAACGGAGGCGGCGGGGTTTCCGAATCTGGTAATATTTCGACGATGATGCAGGCTCAGGTTGTCAGGGTGTTTCCCAACGGTAACATAGAGTTGAAGGGTGAAAGAGAGGTCTCGGTAAACGGAGAAACTAGATATTTATTGATTAAAGGGGTTGTTAGACCCACTAATATATCTCAGGCAAATACCGTTTTATCCAGCCAAATTTCCGATTTAAGGGTTTGGATAAACGGCAAGGGTTATATAAATACTCAGCAGAGTCCAAACTGGCTTTATAAAGCGATGGAATTTATATGGCCATTTTAATGTATATAATTACTTACTAAAAATAGCAATGAAGAAAAAAATATTCTTTATACCCTTATTGTTTTTAATTAGCCTATTCATCATAAATACGAACCCGAATTCTTCTTTCGCGGCTAAAATAGGTAATATTACTTCCATTTACGGGGCAATGAGTAACCCTATGGTCGGTTACGGTCTCGTAGTAGGGCTTAACGGTACCGGAGACCGGTGGGGAGTTAACGTTACCCGGCAAAGTATAGTTACGATGTTGTCTAAGTTGGGGGTAAATACCGATCAGGCTTCTCTCTATGAGATAAGGGATACCGCTGCCGTTATGGTGACTGCGGAACTTCCTCCTTTCGCCGTACCCGGCGAACGAATAAGTGTTACGGTCAGTTCTATCGGAAATGCCGAAAGTTTGCAGGGCGGTGTTTTGCTTATGACTCCGTTAAAGGGATCAAACGGCAAGGTTTACACATTGGCCCAGGGAAGCGTATCCACCGGAGGAAACGTTACCGCTCAAAACGTCATGCCGCTTCCGGGTTATATCCCGGTATCTCAGAATTTCCAGACTTCAGGGATAGTAGATAACGGCGGAATAGTTGAAAAAGGAATCCCTATAAGACTGAACTCGTTTAATACGGTTCGTTTAATATTAAAAAATCCAAATTTCACAAATGCTTCTATGATGGCATCAGCTATAAACATAAAATTCGGTAATGGAACGGCAAAGTCCTTAAACTCTACAGAAGTATCTATTAATGTTCCGGCTTCATATAAAGGAAACGTAGCGGAGTTTATTTCTAAAGTAAATGGCATAAACGTAAAAACGCATTTAAGGGCAATTATAGTTATTGATGAGCGTTCCGGAACCGTAGTGATGGGTGGCAATATTGAAATAAATCCGGTGGCAATATCCAACAAAAACATCACTCTCAAAATCGGCAAGAAAAGGGTCCCCAACGCGTTTTTTTTAAAGAGAGGGTTAACCGTGCAGCAGCTTATAAAGGCATTGAATGCCGTCGGTGCTTCTACTTCCAGCATCATTTCGATACTTGAATCCATTAAAGCGGCGGGAGCTCTTTCGGCGCAAATCAAGATAATTTAATAATATGGGGGAGGGGGATTAAAGATATCGTTAAAAAATGACGATTGTTATGTGTAGAGAAGGTTAAAAACCGGTAAAAATAATTAAGTGATAAAAGAAGGCCTTAGCATATGACAATTAGCATTCATAATGTTCCTCCGATTGTCGGCGAAATTCCGAAAAACGTCGGCGGCAAAAAAAAAGGGATAAGCTTAAAAATAAGTCAAACCGGCAGTGATGAGGTTAATATATCCGGCGGGGCCGGTTTTATAAGCAATTTAAAAAATTCCATAGATACGGCACAGTCGGTTCCTGCGGAAAAACTCAATGCCGTAAGACAGTCGGTAATGCTCGGAAGTTATGCCGATGGTTCTAAAATAGCACGGGGATTGCTTGAAAATTTAAATATAACAAACGAGTAATATATTTATTATGGAAAATTTATCCGAATATAGAAATAATCTTAACGAGATACTCAAAATTATTTTAAACCTGAAAAAGGAGATTAAAGAATCTTATCTATTTTTGAGTTCAAATTTTAATATCTTTGAAAACATAGATATATTTAACAAAAAGAAAGAACGGTTAAACGAATTAATAGGAAGGCTGAAGGGCAGGCTTCAAACCGTTTCATTTTTGCAGCCGTGCGAAAAAATAAATGAAAGCAGAAAAAGCGAGGAGTTTGAACACTTGAAAAATCGGATAAAAGATGCGGTTATCGAAATCGGTAAAATCAACGAGGCGTTTTCCGGCTTAATTAAAAAAAACATGCACTATAATCAGCTAACGATCTCATTTATTACCGATGCATTCAGCAAAAGTTCGATTTACGATAGGTCCGGTTCAAATGAATCCGGTTTTTTTCCGTTAAAAAATATTTTAATAGGACCCGGGGTCAAGGTTTAAATGCTTACCATAAACAATATATTCGATATTGCCGAATCGGCAATGACGACAAATCAGACTGCTATGAATACCGTTTCTCAAAACGTCGCTAATGCTAACACCCCTTTTTACGACAGTGAAACTCCGGTTATAGTCGAAGCTCCGGCGGTTGTAGGAGAGCCTTACACTTACGGGACAGGCGTAAACGTATCGCATATTCAAAGAAATACGAATGATTTTGTCCAGTCTGAGGTTAACGGAGAAACTACCTTAAATAGCTATTACGCCACTTCATATCAGGGGTTGGACCAGATACAAAACTTATTTAACGACCAGTCCGGCTCCGGTTTTAGTTCGGCAATATCCAAATTTTTCAACGATTTTCAAAATGTTGCAAACGACTCGTCGAATACGGCACAGAGAACCGCATTGCTTTCGGATGCAAATTCCCTTTCCGGAAATATTAATAACGCCTACACTGCCGTAATGAATATATTGTCTTCGACAAATACCTCTATTAAAGGCGCTATACCGGAAATTAACAACCTTGCCGATAGGATCGCTTCGCTCAATAAGCAGGTTACGTATGCTAAAAATGCGGGAGGCAATGCCAACGAACTGCGGGACGAGAGAATGAATTCCGTGAATGCGCTTTCCAAATTAGTCAATATTTCATATTATGAAAATAATAGCGGTAAAATCAATATATCCATAGGTAATGTGCCTATCGTAATAAGTGATTCACCTTTTAGTCTTTCGACACACATTGATTCATCTAATACGTCCGCATTAGATATTATGTGGAACGGACCGGACGGCTCTACGCAGAGTGTTACTAAGGATATTACAGGGGGTAGTCTGGGTGCTTATGTAAACCTTGAACATGTCGCGGCTCCGTCTTATATAAAACAATTAAATTCCTTGTCAGCGTCCATAGTCGACAATGTCAACTCTCTGCAACATAGCGGTTACGGGCTTGGCGGTTTGACGGGGAATTATTTTTTTAATCCCGATTTAACTGCCGCCGTAGGAACTAATACCGCAACAAATAAAACGGTAACCGATGCTGTTATCTCTACCGGATACGTTACCGATCCGTCTAAGCTCACAGGGAACGACTATACGGTTTCGACGACCGGCGGAGGTACTTTTATCGTTAAAAACACCACTACGGGTCAAACTCTGAGCGGTTCCGAGGTTAGCGTTTCTTCTAAGGCCAATAAATACGGACAAAGCGTATATACGATTGATTTCGGCGGGGTTTCAGTCGATATTACCGGAACATCTACAGACGGAGCTGCTCCGAAAAACGGTGATACTTTTATTGTCAATCAGCTGACAACCGATCCCGCTTTCATTATGGCGGTTAATCCGAATTTGTCTACCTCTCATGTTGCCGCCGCTTCTGCCGTTGCAACGGCTGTTAGCCCCGGTAACGCCGGCGACGCTATTATAAATGCCGGTGCGGTGATTAACCCCACCGATGTAACCGATGGAACTGCTATTCCAAACAGTAATAACGGCGGACAGTACGATATAACTTATGTTTCGTCTGATCTCTCGTCTGCTGCCGCTTCAGGTGCTACTACGATTACGATAAACGGAAACTTTCAGAATAATTTAAATACGCGGGATAATTTTTCGGTAGGCCAGCAAATATTAATAGGGAGTACGAATTATACCGTCTCTAATGCTTCAGGGAGTGTCATTTATAACAGTACGAACAATACTACGAATATAACATTGAGTTCCGGTCTTACAAAAGCATATAGTTCCGGCACCGTCGTTTCGGCATTTTCCGTTAACAACAAAACTACCGGAGAGACGCAATATTTATCAATCCCTCCAACTGTATCAAGTTTAGGACAGAATGATTATTCCATATTTTTCGGTAATCAAAATAATATAGGTTCAACCGTATCTGCCCGAAATTTCCATGTGAAAATAACAGGAACGCCTTCAAACGGAGATTCGTTTACTGCAAATATTATATCTCCACAGTCCGGCTCGACTCCTTCGATATATGCTACAAATATGACCTTGTCTCAAATGAAATCAGTCGGCCTTGACGGAAATAATGAAAACGCCTTAAATATCGGATCGCTTCAAAATAATAATGTACCGATTAACGGAGTCGATACGCCTATTTCAACTTACTATTCCGGTATCGTGTCTAATATCGGAACTCAGGCTCAAAGTACGCATGCTAATTACACCAACTCAACCTCGGTTATTTCAAATTTGCAAAATCAATTGCAGTCCTTCGTGGGTGTGAATATGAACCGGCAGATGACCGATTTAGTTAATTATCAGAATTCTTATCAGGCGGCGGCAGCAATAACGCATTCGGTAGAGGCTATTATGACGGCTCTTTTAAACATCGTTCCTTAATAATTACAACATAGGCGGTAAAACTATAAATTTTTGTGCGAGCGAGGTGATTTAAATGATTCAGATAACCGACAGTATGATATATAATAGAATAAATAACGAGCTTTTAAGCGAGTCTAATAAGGCTTATAATCTTCAGGACGAGATTTCAAGCGGTTTAAAAATTAACTATCCGCAAGATAACCCTGAAGGCATGGTAAATATTCTATCTTACAAGAACAGTACTGCGCTTATAACACAATATAATTCTAATGTCGGTCTTGCCGACGGAGTCGCTTCTTTGGCCTCTTCAACCCTAAATAACGTCATCGGCGTAGTAAACCAGGCAAAGACACTTGCAATTGAAATGGCGAACGGTACTAATACGTCTGTTAATGATACGGATGCCGCTAAAGAAGCGGGTCAGATCATAAACGAGCTCTTACAGTCTGCCGATACCTCTTATAACGGACATAATATTTTTACCGGAGATAATCCTAATCAAGTTTCCGCATATACTGCCGCATCGGCTTATTACTCCGCTATAGATTCAAACGGAACATCTGCTAAAGTTCATTATAACGTTTATACCTATACGGGAACAGATGTAAAACAGTCTTACCGGATTGCGAAAAACGAAACTATTATGCCGTCTCTTACTGCCGATGCGATATTCGGCAATGATACGGCAACGAGCGCTTCTCACACCCCCTCAGGTTTAATATCGGTTCTTTCTCTTTTTAAATCAGAGCTTTCAAAGGGGGTTTATCGGCACAACTCCTCGGCTATAATCGGCGGAGTTACAAACGGACTTAATCGGATATTATCGGCTCAATCTACTCTCGGTACTATCGTGCAGAGGTTGAACGGACAACGGGAGAGTTATCGGATCGTATTATCTAATATTTCACAACTTTTAGGACAGACTCAGGATGTTAATGTCGCCAAGGCCATGACAAGTCTCACGCAGGCGCAGAACTCCTATAAGGCTACGCTTGAAGCGGCTTCAGATATTACGTCTTTGACTCCTATTCTCCTTAATTATCTTAAATAATTTAAAAGTTTTTTACAAAGTATCTGATTGAAAATAGGATACTTTGTATTGATTATTATATGCTTATTCTTGCTAGAAAAACGGGTGAAAGTATAAAAATAGGTGACGCTATAACCATTGAGATTATATCGGTTACGGGAAATACGGTGAGGATCGGGATAGACGCCCCTAAAGAAGTCGGTATTTTAAGAAAAGAGCTCTACGACGTAATAGAAAATGAAAACGTAAACGCTTCGAATTTAAATCTCGACTTCGAAGATCTATCGAAATTAATAAAAAAACCGCTAAAAAAATAAATGAATATGGAGGTTTTATAAGTGAACGGCGAAAATGAAATTTTAGTAAGAAGTATTTATTATCCGGACGGGGTAACGGTAGAAAAATCAAAAATAATCGAATTTGTTAAGCCCATATTAGGGTTCAATTCTTATAAAAAATTTTGTATTTTAAATATAAATAAGGAAGAAAATATACCGTTTTTTATTCTGCAAAGTATAGAAGACGAAAAATTATGCTTCATTATCGCCGACCCAAATTTTTTTTTCAAGGATTATAGTATTCCTATTTTAGAGGAAGAAAAGGAAATATTATGTCTTTCCGCCAAAGAGAAAGCAATAATATTTGTTATAATGACGGCTTGCCCTGATCTATATTTATCTACTGTAAATTTAAAGGGTCCTATTATTATAAACACGAAAAACAATAAGGCTATCCAGACAGTCTTAAATAACGATATGTATTCTGCAAAACAAAAATTGCCGATAGTAAAAAATAGTAGCGATAGCCGGTCTGATTTACAAAGGGTATCCAAGCTCACAGACTCAATTGGCGTCGAAAATAAAAATAAATCGGATATGCTTTAATCTTGTCTTTTATCCAAGACTATATTGGACCCCGTTTTTTCTTTAGCTAAAGCCTTTAGTCCGGAAGCTATTTCGCTAATCTGTCCGTAGTGGGTAATTCTTTTATTTACATTGGGGATTACGGCAACGGAAAGGCTCATCACCGGAAAACGGTTTAGTTTTTTTCGCCTATCGTATGTTTCGATATAACCCCTTTTTTTATCGATATCGTTGTAAAACGAAAGTATTATTTTATCGAAATCATTCACTACGATATCGGCGATATCCTTCATATCTTCCGGATGAGATATTAAGATAAAGTCATCCCCTCCGATATGTCCTATGAATACGTATTTTTCAATATTCCTATGCCTTGTTTTTGAGATATTATAAACCGTATTAGCGATAAGCCTCGACGCCATCATAATAACCTCGTCGCCCCTTAAAAACCCGTATTTGTCGTTATACGACTTAAAATTATCTATATCTACATAAGCGAAGGAAAAAATCGTTTTATTATCCAATTTATTCTTAACGGATTCCATTATAGACGAATTACCCGGTAATTTAGTTAGGGGATTTGCGTCTAAAGCGGATTTTGACGCGCATACGATGCTATCCGTTTTATATCTAAGTTCAAATGGGTTAAGGGGTTCTTTGATATAATTTTTCAAAAAGTATTTTTCATTTTTTATATCTTTGAAATCGAAATTAACGGGAAGTATGAAAAGAATAGGAATATTGCTGAGTATATTGTCCAACCGCATATCGTTAATCATTTCAAATTGCCTTTTACGGGCATCCCCGCTTTTAAAGGCTATTTTTGCGGCTATTATTATTAACTGAGGTATTGAGATATATAGCGAGTAATATGCCTGGTTAAACGAGTCAAACAGCTTAATATTATATCCCTCTAATTCTTCATTAACTAAGGATCTATAGTCAGAGCTTCCGTCTAAAACGACAAATATATCCAGATCATTTTTTTTATCTTTACACATATCGCACGATTAGATCTTATATCCGGTTCCTTATTTTTAATCAGTCGAATATAGATAATTCGTTTTTAAAGGGATAAACTTCTTCTACTATATTTTTTATGAAATTTAAATCTATATTTAAAATATTTACGGTATCCGTATTTATCTTTTCGATATATGTGTTTCCGGAATAGCCTATACCCATAGCTCGCGTTAAAAAATCGGAAAGATTCAATATTGCCGTTTCCGTTTTAAATTCACTTGCAAGGTTTACGTTATGGTGATATTTTATAGGCAGATAAATGGACGAAGGCAGGTTCCATTCCTTTGCAAGCATGTATCCCAACTGATCATGGGAGATATTTAATATATCATGTTCTATATCGGTTAGCGGTCTCTTATCTTCTTCGGCGATTATCATGATTTTTTTGAAATCATCCCTAAAAGCGATTGCCGTAATAACTTTTCCAATGTCGTGCATAAGCCCGGCTGAAAACATCATATCTGCATCCGCGATGCCGTTCTCTTTTGACATCTTATTTCCCTTTTTGTCACTGCCGTTAAGGAGCATTGCGGCAATATACTTTGCTGTGAAGGCACAAAAAAGGCTGTGTTCCCATAGCCCTTCCATGGCTTCTTTCATTATGGTAAAAACCGAAGTGGAAATAACAATACTTTTCAAGACGTTTGCTCCAAGAAGAACAATAGCATGCTTTATGCTATATATTCGCTGGGGGAACCCGTAAAAAGGGGAGTTCACCATTCTTAAAATCCTTGACGAAAAACTTATGTCAAGGCTCATTAATTCGCCAATGTCCTTTATTGAGTAATCGTCGTTACCCATTTCTTCCGAAATCTTCGATAATATCTTCGGCAGTGTGGGTATATCTTTTATTCTTTTTATCGAGGAAACCAACTCGTATAGAATGTCGCCTCTTCTTTTCGGCTTATTTTGAATATTCATACATTTCAGTTTCTGCCGTAGTTTTTTAATATTGCCGATTTTATGATTTCTTTAATGCCGCGCATAAATCCATCCCCGTCGATATCCTCAAATCTTTTTGCCAGCAGGGATAGCTCTTTCTCTATATTTTTTTCATTGCCGGCAGAATTTTCTTCGATAAATATATAATTCCCCTCAAATCCGCTATTAATAAGCGTTAGCCGTTTTATCCTTTTTATAATATTTTCGTCAAGCGTCACCCCTTTTTTAAGAGCGGTAAGATTGTTGCCGGAGATAATATCCTTGGCCAGCACATCGCCTTTTTTAACGTTTTCTATTAAAATTTTTTTCATATATAATCAAAATATCCCTACTGTTATATATAACTTGTATCATACCATATTATATTATAAAATTATAGAGATAAGATAAAAATATCGTGTTATAATTCAATAAAAATATGACTAAAAACTCCTTGGATTTAAAAATTAAAATTGCGGATGAAATTATTGTCGTAAACAAATACATACTGCTTATTCTTCATGAAAGAAGAGAGAAAATTACCGACATTTATCACGTGTTTGATAAAAAGGTTTTTTTGACCGCACTTTTTTCCAAAATAACTATGGGACCGACGGAAGAAGATGTTGACCAGGCGCTCATTCCTTTGCTCAAACAAAAATTATCTGATATAATGGAATCGGATGGGGTTATCACTAGTATTTTAACAGAAAGGAAATCGGAGATGGGTAAAAAGATTTCAATGTTAGAAAAAATTTCTAATGCAATTAAAGCATATGGAGTTAATAATCCTACATAGTCATAGAGAGACATGGATAATTTAGGCAGTCGTTTTTATAAAAATCAGGATATAATTTTTAAAACGCCTCAAAAAAAATTTCGAGGATTTATTGATAGAATAGAAGATGGTTTTCTATTCATTCTTCTTTATGCATCCTCGCCTGCAGAAAAACAACATTTTTCAAACTACGCAGACAAAGACAAAGATATGCTTAACGACACGCATGCGCTAGAATCAGGCAAAGACGGCCACGATATAGACGAAGACTTGTCTTTAATAAAAAACTCCACCGATTTCAGCATGATATGCCCCGGTTTATACCAAACCCTTACATATAAACCCTTATTGAAAAATATTTCTAAAAGTGCAAAAAATATTTCATTAAAAATTAAAATTACCGAAATGTCGGCTGAGAGAGAAGGTAGGGAATTTCTGCGCATAAAGGCGACGATTCAGTTTATTTATGAAGAGATTTCCGTAGAAGAGTTTCTTAATACGAAAGATGCTTATATTTCCAAGCCTTCTTTTACGACATCCGTTTACGGAATTTATAATATGATCTCGCCTAAAATTTACCAGTCGCAGGCGGAAGGAGATGCGGAAGCCTCGGTAAATCCGCACATAGACAGGCTCCTCATTGCAATAAACAGTAAATTAGACGTTATTCTTTCACTGCTGCTCAATCCGGAGGCGTCTATTTTTGCGGACGTTAAAGAAAAACTTGTATCCATAAGCGGTTCAGGGGTTATGTGGACTGACAAAAAAAACGATAAAAACAGAAATCTAAAACAGGGTAGTATTATAAAAATTACAATGCTATTCCCTGCCGTTCCTCAGTTTATTATAAAAGCGCAGGCTCAAGTGGTAAAGGTTTATATCGAAGACAAAAGCGATTCAGGCGATATAGCTATAGCGTGCAAGTTTATCGCCATAAATGAGTCTGACAGGGATGAAATAATTAAATTTACTCTTGAAAAACAAAGGCAACAGATTAAGAAATCCTCTTAAGATCTGGGAAGTTCATTATTCAAAAAAGTCGAAAGGACTACAATATTTACTCTTCGGTTTAGTGCCCGCCCGGCTGCCGTTTTATTGCTTGCGACGGGTTTATATTTTCCATAGCCGGAGGCGGAAAGTCTTTCCGGGGGAAAGTTAACGCTTTTTATGAAAAAGCCTAAGACGCTAACCGCCCTGGCAGTAGAAAGCATCCAATTATTAGGATATCTTATCGTGTGGATAGGCGTAGAATCGGTGTAACCTTCAATAGTAACGTTGTTTTTTACGTTAAGTAATTCTGATGCTATATATTTTAAAAGCGGATAGTATTTTTTTAATATCCTTGCACTTCCGGATCGAAAAAAACTCGAGCCTTTTAGGGATATAATAAGTCCCCGCGTAGATTTGTATATTACAAACGACGATCTATAGGCGCTGTTTCCGAATGCGAATGATTTTATTTGCTTTTCAATGTTGTTAAAAACTACCGTCTCATATTTTTCTTCCTTGATTAATGTTTTATTAGATTTGGAGACTTTAAATTGTGACGGGGCGACATGCGCAACTACTAAGCTCGGTGTTGCGGCAATATTCGGTCTTGACTTAGAAACAGTGATAAATTTATTCGCCCCGAACGCTTGCTGAATAGATACTGCCAGCTCCTTAAGCCTCACATTATTAACCTTAGATATGGCGAACATTACTATAAAAAACGACAGCAGAGTAGTTAAGAAATCGCCGTAGCTTATCATCCATCTTTCCTTATTAGATCCCTCGGGGGGTTTCTTTTTTCTTCTCATTTTTATTTCTCCGAATGTTTTGCTTCATATATTTTTCTCTGCGCATCATTTAAAAATGATTTTAGTTTTTCCTCTATAAGTCTGGGGTTTTCACCATTTTGGATAGATTTTATTCCCATAAGCATAATTTCATACTTTAAAACCTTTGCTTTCAAGTTTATCTTAAGCTTGCTGGATATGGGAAATAAAACGACGTTTGCAAACGCGAGACCGTAAAACGTTGCAGTGAACGCTACAGCTATGCCCATGCCTAATTTATTGGGGTTGTTTAAGTGCTGCATAACGTGAATTAACCCTAAAACGGCGCCTATTATGCCGAGGGTTGGGGAATACCCCCCCGCTTGTTCGTAAACCCCGGCGCTTTCTTCCCCGAATTCTTCTATGTTGGATAATTCGGTTTCCATAATTTCCATAACCACCTGAGGGTCTATTCCGTCTACTACCAACGATAATGCCTTTTTTATAAAAAAGTCGGGGTTGGTATCTATATCCGATTCCAAGGCGAGCACCCCGTTTTTCCTTGCTTTTGTAGCGTAGTTAAGAATTTCGGATATCGTATTTTCATATTCCACTTTTGGAGGTAGAAATATTTCTTTGATGCTAAGGGTGGCTTTTATTAAATTTTTGGTAGGATTTCCCGCAATAGTAGCCCCGGCGGTTCCTACGAGGACTATAACTAATCCTATCGGGTCTATCAGTTGCATAATAGTAGAACCCTGCATCAAATTGCCGACTAAGATGCCGCCTATACCCAGAATAAACCCTACGATGGAGGCTATATCCATATTTTTATTATCATAAAATTTAGATTGAATTTTTAGTTTTGATCTAATATATAGTAATATATATCCGTTATTTTTTAAATCATTTTTTGATTATTAGCCTTCTTTTATTAAGAGTTTTATTATGATATAATTTTATAAACAGTATTTTTAACCGAAAGATATTGAATATATGAATATCACAGATGCCTTAAATGTTCCGCTCGCAGTAGGGGGGGCGGATAAAAACGAAAAAGCCGGAAAGACTAAAAGGGGCGAGATCACGCCCGAAGAACTTAACAAAATAAAGTTTGTCGCTTCAAAATTCGAAGGTCTCTTTTTAAATATGATTTTCGATTCCATGGCCAAAGGGGTTGAAAAGGGTTCGTTTATAGACCGCGGGACGGGTTACGAAATATTTACTTCGCTTTTTTACAAGGCCGTATCGGATAACGAAAATTATGGCAGGGGTATAGGTATAGGCAGAATGATAGTGGATTACTTTAAGGACCATCCTTCCATGGTTACCGCCGGAGGACTTAAAGAGTTAGATGCCGCGGTGTCCAAGCTTTCCGCCGCCGGTAATTTGTTCAGGGCATATAATTTATCTTCTAAATATAATGTCGGCGATATCAAGGATCTAAGTTACGCTACGGTAGACGGGCTTGCAAAAAAGGCATCCGAAACATACGGTGTTTCGTACGATTTGATAAAGGCGGTTATAAAAACCGAATCCGGATTCGATCCTTATGCCGTTTCCGATAAAGGTGCCGTCGGGCTTATGCAAATTATGCCTGGAACGGCAAAGGAACTTGGTGTAAATCCGTATAACCCCGAAGAAAATGTTTTAGGCGGCACCGCATATCTTAAAAAACTTTTAAATCTTTACGGTGGAAATGTGGAACTTGCGCTTGCCGCTTATAATGCGGGGATAGAAAACGTCAACAAATATAAAGGTGTACCGCCGTTCGAAGAAACGGAAAATTACGTTAAAAAGGTTCTCTCTCTTTACGGCGAATATAATTCCTTAGGCTCTAAATCTTAAATAATAAGTACGGTATAAGACGATATGGGAAGACTTATTAATCTAAGGGAATACAGCGATTTACTTGAAAATGCAACCCTGTTCTTAATTAAAGGAAGGCTGACGAAGGCCGTCGGACTTATCCTTGAAACCAAACATCCGGCGCTTTCCATAGGAAAAATATGTCGTATTAAAAGCGTGGGTCGTAATAACGAACTCGGAGATGTAATTGCCGAGGTTATCGGCTTCAATCAGGATAAAACTATTCTTATGCCGTTCGGTGATATCTCCGGTATAAGCTTGGAAAGCGAAGTTACCCTGCTTGACGAAGAAGAGAAATTTCCTGTCGGAGAGGCCCTTAAGGGTAGGGTTATAGACCCCCTATGCAACCCTATAGACGGTAAAGGCGAGATTCACTGTAAAGATTACGCAAAGATAATCAACGATCCCCCTTCTCCTCTTTCCAGAAAAAGAATTTTAGAGGTTATGGATGTCGGAGTCAGGGCCATAAATTCCTTTCTTACCGTAGGCAAAGGACAGAGGATTGGAATTTTTGCCGGTTCCGGAGTAGGTAAAAGCGTCCTTCTCGGGATGATTACTAAATATTCCCAGTCCGATATAAACGTTATTGCCCTGATCGGCGAAAGGGGACGCGAAGTCAAGGAATTTGTCGAAAAAAATCTTGGGGAAGAGGGATTAAAAAAATCGATCGTTATAGTCGCCACATCCGATAAATCGCCGCTCGTCAGGCTTCGCGGGGCGTTTGCGGCAACGGCGGTAGCCGAATACTTTAGGGACAAGGGGTGTAACGTTTTATTTTTAATGGATTCAATAACGAGATTTGCAATGGCTGCGCGTGAAATAGGGTTATCGGCCGGCGAGCCTCCCACGGTAAAGGGCTATACCCCATCCGTCTTCAGTATCCTGCCGAAGCTCCTAGAGAGAGCCGCCGGTTCCGATAAGGGTAGCATTACCGGAATATATACGGTTCTAGTCGAAGGCGACGATATGAATGAACCGATATCGGATACCGTCCGGTCTATTCTTGACGGGCACATTATTCTCTCTAGAAAGATTGCCGAGAAAGGAGTTTTCCCGGCAATAGATGTACTCAATAGCTTATCAAGGGTTATGCCGGATATCGTTTCCGACGAGCATTTGCTTAAAGCAAGGGATGTTTTAAACACAGCGTCCGTTTACAGGATAAACGAGGACCTTATAAATATAGGCGCATATTCCAAGGGTTCTAACGAAAAAATAGATTTTGCGATAGACCGGATAGGAAAGATAGAAGATTTTATCAGACAGACACCCGACAAGAAATATTCGTTTGATGAAAGCATAAGGGGATTGCAAACTCTACTGAATTAGAGAAAATATATTTTAATATAATGAGAAAAAATAAAATGGCGAATAAAGAGATACAGGAGAGAATAAGCGATAGCAAGGCGTTTTATCTATTTAGGAATAAGAGCCTGCTTGAGTTGGGAAAAATGGCCGACGACTGTAGAAAATATAAACATCCTAAAAATATTGTTACCTTCATAGTAGACAGAAATATAAACTATACCAATGTATGCACGTCGGAGTGCAAATTTTGTGCATTTTATAGAAAACCGGGATCCAAAGGTGCTTATGTTCTGTCTATGGAGGAAATATTCAGCAAAATTAGGGAAACTAAAGAGTTGTGCGGTTCCCAAATTTTACTTCAGGGAGGGTTAAATCCGGCTCTCGATTTTGATTATTATCTAACCCTATTGCGTGAAATTAAGAAAAAATTCGATATCCACGTTCATGCCTTTTCCCCCCCTGAGATTGCCTATTTTGCGGACTTGAACGGTATTACCGTCAAAGAAGTAATTCGTCTTTTAAAAAAAGCAGGGCTTTCTTCCGTGCCGGGCGGCGGTGCAGAAATATTATCCGATAAGGTAAGGAGAAAGATTAGCCCAAATAAGATTAGCTCCGATAGGTGGTTAGGGGTCATGGAAGAAGTACATTTATCCGGGTTGAATTCATCTGCAACCATGATGTTCGGAACCGTAGAGACCGACGAAGACATAATCGGGCATCTTTTTAAACTACGGAATCTTCAAGACAGAACCGGCGGCTTTAAAGCCTTTATTCCATGGAGTTTTCAGGGTAAAAATACGGCGTTGAATCCCAGAGGGGTTTATGGGCATTATTATCTCAAGGTACTTGCTATTTCAAGGATAGTTTTAGATAATTTCGATAATATTCAGGCGTCATGGGTTACGCAGGGCGCAAAAATGGGTCAGGTCGCTTTAGGTTTCGGCGCTAACGATATGGGCTCGACCATGATAGAGGAAAATGTAGTTAAGGCCGCCGGTACGTCCAATAATACGATAGATGAGAAAATGATGGTAAGGCTTATCAAAGATGCAGGGTTTATTCCCGCTCAGAGGGTTAATAACTATAATATAATAAAATTTTATTAATAGTAATCATAAAAATATGATATAATTGTGCTTGCTAAAAATAAATTAATAGAGAATACAGAGGAAAACCACCGGTGACAGAAGAAAGGTTATTGCATTTTAAAACGGTACTTAATAAAAAATTGGAATCCTTACTGAACGAAGCTCTAAAAACCGTTGATACGATGACGAAAGAGGATGATAATTTCCCAGATCCTACCGATAGAGCCACGCTGGAATCCGATAGAAACTTCGAATTAAGAATAAGAGACAGAGAAAGAAAACTTATACCTAAAATAGAGGAAGCGTTAAAAAGGATAGAGAATAGAACATACGGTATATGCGAAGGCTGTAGCGGAGAGATATCGGAAAAGCGATTAGAATCAAGACCGGAGGCGACTATGTGCATTATTTGCAAGACAAATGCAGAGGAAATAGAAAAAAGGTCTGATATGTCGTAAGAATATATCTAATGTATTACTTGAAGTAATGTGACGGCATAAATTTGAAATAATTAAGAATTATGATAAATTCATTGCATAAAGCAGGTAATACTTATAAGCGCATACTTATTGTCGAAGACAACAAAATGCATTCGGAACTTTTAAAAATTATCATCCAGTCTTCGTTCGATGCCGGCGTAGTTATAGCTGAAAACGGCAAAGAAGCCTTAGATAAAATAACGGACAATTGCATTTTTGACCTCATAATAATAGATATTATGATTCCAAAGATTAACGGAATAGACGTTCTTAAAGCAATACGTAAGATTTATAAGAGAATCCCGATATTAATGCTCAGTGCGTTAAGTAGCAGTGAAGCTGCGGGTGAAAGTTTTGCCGCGGGTGCGGACGATTATGCGACAAAACCTATAGAAAAAAGCTCATTGATGGAAAAAATCAGTATTCTATTAGAAAAAGATTTATAAAATAAAATTATATATGATGAAAGGAGATTTTTATTTAGTTTGAAAAAGAATAGTAATTTTTTAAATGACGTTATGGCTAAGATACTGATTTACGGCGGTGGAAATGCCGCTAAAACTCTTATGGAAATGTTCTTGGACGACAAAAACGTCGTAACGGTCGCTCTTGTAGCCAGAAATTTAACAAACGAAGGGGTTTTATATGCAAAAAAATTAAACATCAGATGTTTTAAGACTATAAAAGAAGTAAAAGATAATGGTATAAATTTTAATATAATTTTGAATTTAACCGGAAAAACGGAACTGGAGTTGCCGGAACTTGTGGTTCTTCACGATCGTGAAGTAGAGATAATCAACTCAATCAGCTCTAAATTAATTTATGATCTTCTTTATGATAGACATAAAAGCCACATAGACAAAGAAAATGTCATTAGTCAATTGAAGGAACGAAAGGCATACTTTCAGAATATTCTTGACGATTCATTCGATATGATAATGGTTACCGATCGTAGCGGGATTATTACCGAGTTTAATAAGGGCGGAGAGAACATACTCGGCTATTCTAAAAGAGAGGTTATCGGAAAAAGAGCCTCCGATTTTTATATTAATCCGGAAGAAAGGGACGATATTTTTAAGAAACTTAACAATGATAAATTTATTGCGAATCATGAAACCGTTCTGAAAAAAAAGGATGGGGCTGTCATCGACATTTCCCTCACTATATCTCGTATTTTAAACGAAGCCGGCGAAATAATCGGGACAATCGGAATATCTAAAGATATTACCGAAAAAAAGATCCATGAAAATAAGCTCAAAGAGCTTAACGAAAATCTTGAGTATAAAGTTATAGAAAGGACAAAGCAGCTTGAGAAAAGCAATAAGGAGCTTGCAAGGGCAAATGAGTTAAAATCTAAATTTATCGCGAATATGTCTCACGAACTAAGAACGCCTCTTAACGCTATCATAGGTTATTCCGACCTGCTTGTAGATTCGGCCGATTTGAGCGAAAAATACAAAAAATACATTAATAATATTTTAATATCCGGCAAGCATCTGCTTCAGCTGATAAATAATATACTTGATATCTCAAAAATAGAGGCAGGGATGTTTTCATTGGAATATTCGGTGTTTCCGTTAAATGAGGCCTTGGGCGAGGTTGTATTAGTCTTGCAGTCCCTTGCAGACAAGAAAAACATTTCTATTTCTATAGACAACGATTGCGGAAAAGATTATAAACTATATTCCGACAGAATTAAATTCAAGCAGATAATGTATAATTTGTTGAGCAATGCCGTTAAGTTTTCCTTTGAAAATACGGAAATAAAAATAATATGCAAAAATATCCTTCCCCCGTTCGATATTAAAACCGTATCTAACTTCAGGTCAAAGAGATATGATAATTCCGAAGATAAGGTGCTTGAGTATATCCGATTAGAAGTCGTTAACAGGGGTATCGGTATTAGCGAAGATTTTAAAAATAAAATATTTGAGGAATTCGTTCAGGCGGACGGCAATTATTCAAGGCAGTACGAGGGTACCGGTCTTGGACTGGCGCTTACTAAAAAAATTATCGAACTTCACGGCGGGCATATAGATTTTGAATCCGTTCCAGACGGAATTACTAATTTTACATTCACACTTCCCAATCCCCTCAAAACTGCACTATCTCC
>QIJE01000040.1:0-16659 GCA_003232385.1 bacterium | reverse complement strand
CTGATAACCGTAGATGCAAAGACCTTTTTCAGAGACAATAATGCCAGAAGAAATAAACCCCTTGTTCTTGTCGTCGAGGACGACAGGTCTACGTCGGAGCTTTTTACTATAAATTTAGTCAATTCGGGATATTCCGTGGCTCATGCTTACGACGGTATTGAGGGAATAGAGAAGGCGAAGAGCCTAAAACCTTTTGCCATACTTTTAGATATAATGATACCTAAAAAAGACGGATGGGAGGTTTTAAGCAAATTAAAATCAGATAAAGAAACAAAGAATATACCCACGATCATAACGAGTATTATAGATAATAAGGACCTCGGGTTCGCGCTCGGGGCAACAGATTATCTTATAAAACCTATAGACAGGGAAACGCTTATTCAAACCCTGTCTCAGTTTACACTTACTTCAAAAAGAAAAAGGAGGCAGGTAAATATTTTATTGATTGACGATGAAGCAGTCGTCCATGAAATGATTGAAAAAATCCTAACGCCGGAAGGTTTTAATCTACTTCATGCATATAACGGAGAGGAAGGACTCAAGACGGCGATAGAGCTGAAGCCGGATTTAATATTGCTTGATTTGGTCATGCCGGATATTGATGGATTCGAGGTTGCGAAAAATATTAAAAAACATCCCGTATCGGCTCAAATCCCTATATTTATTATTACATCAAAGGATCTGTCCGTCGAAGAAAGGCTGAGGCTTTCCGGTAATATTGAAAGAATAATCGGAAAAAAAGTCTTTTCGGCAGAAGAATTAAGTCGTTCCATCAGGGAACTGGAGATTCTGTATCCACAAAGAGCAGGGCTATTCGATGAAATTACCGGACTTTTGGATCATAACTATTTTAATATAAGGCTTGCGCAGGAAGTTAGTAGGGCTAAACGATACAATATAGCATTCAGTGTAGTTTTTTTAGATATAGATAATTTTAAAGAATATTGTGATATTGTGGGCAACTTTCATTCGGATATCGTTCTTAAAAAGATTGCCGAAATGTTGAAAAAATTTTTGAGGGGTTCGGATGTGATAGTAAGATTCGGTTACGATGAATTTGCATTTATCCTTAACAATACGTTAAAGGGGGCGGCTGTTAACGTATCGCACAGGTTTTGCAAGGTTATAAAGGATTATCCGTTTTATAAAGAAGAGGAATTAAAATCCGGAAGGCTGACTGCATCATTTGTGGTAGCCTCTTTTCCTAAGGACGGAAAATCCCCTGAAGAACTTATTTCTAAGATTTACGACAGATTATGCGATGTTAAGAACCGCGGCGGTAATGCGGTAGTCGAAGTAAATTAAAAATAAATAGAATAATTGTGTATATTTTTTGCGAGGCAAGGGTATGCAGTATAAAGTTATTATTGTAGAGGATAATAGTATCAACATGGACCTTTTAAAGGCATTATTAGAGCCCTTTAATCTCAATATAATAACAGCGTTTGACGGATACGAAGCCTTAAAAATAATAGACGAAAACTTGGATATATCTTTAATTTTATTAGATATAGGTCTTCCGGGAATAGACGGCATTGAAGTCTTTAAAAGGCTTAGAGTGTCCGACGCGACAAGGAATATTCCGGTTATCGCAGTAACCGCCCACGCTATGACGGGCAATAAAGAACATCTATTGTCATTAGGTTTTGACGGTTTTGTGGAAAAACCGATAAATAAAAGACTACTTTACGAAAAGATGAAGGAATATATAAAACTTGGATAATTTTAAATTTTATACCGAATTAAAGGTGCGATATGAAGAGACGGATGCGATGTCTGTCGTTTATTACGGCAAGTATTTTGTCTTTTTCGAGGTGGCAAGAACGGAGTATCTTAAAAATATCGGGCATAACTACGTTGATATCGAAGAAAACGGATTTTATTTTATGGTAGTGGAGTCTAACTGTAAATATTACAATCCGGCACGTTACGACGATGATTTAAAAATATTTACAAAAATAGAATATGTTAGGAATTCGAGCTTTAATTTTTTATATGAGGTAGTGAAAGAAAAAAATGGCGGAAAAATTCAGATAGCAAAAGGCAATACTGTTTTGGTGTGTGTAAGCAGTAAAGACTTTAAGCCTCGCAGGATACCTGAATATCTCAGAATAGCGATACAAAACTTCGAAAATTCCCCCATAGGTTAATTAAAAAATTGCCGATTCCGGCACTGACGCGCATTGAGATCTTTTTTGATGAACGCGTATCTGTGATATATGAAGAATTATTACGCAATATTAGAAATTGAGAAAAATGCAAGCGAAGAATTGATTAAAACGAATTACCGCAGGCTTGCTTCGATCTTCCATCCTGATAAGAATAAAGAAAATACGGGTAAATTTTTAGATATAAACGAGGCATATGAAACCCTTTCCAACCCGTTTTTAAGAGAATCTTACGACAAACAGCATGAACAGTCTGATGCAAGAGCCGAAACGGCGGATGCGGCAACTTCTTGCAGAAAAAGATTAAGGGACGGAGCTAACATATTTATAGATGCTTACTTTGCCGATTCTTACATCCAATCTAATGCCAATCACCTTGTTAACGATGAATCTATCGTTAAAACATTCAAGGTAACAAGATATATCGTCTGTCCGGAATGCGCGGGGGGAGGGAAGCAACCCGGTACGCTTGCCGTATCCTGTATTCGGTGCAACGGTTACGGCACTATTAGAGATTCTGAAACTAATTTAAATGAAATATGTCAAAATTGCAACGGTTACGGCGATGTATTTATGTATAAATGTCAAAATTGCAACGGCTTGGGAAGAATTAGGGCTAACGAGGAAATATCGTTGAAATTTAATGCGAGCGACGTATCGGTTGACGGTAAAATCATAACTTTTAAAAATATCGGCGATATCGGGATTTTCGGCGGAAAAAACGGAGACTTGAGGGTAAGAATAAGGGCAAATGTCGTTCCTAAAAATACTTTTTTAAAAAGATTATTTTTGAAGTATCGAAACCGTTTATAGAAAATCTTACCTCTCATCCTTGTCCCTTCCGTAATGCTCCGGTATCGCCGGAATATTTTTTAAGTTATGATTTGGAATATAGAAGACAAATCGTCTGCCCTTAGCCATATCGGCTATTACTTAATTATAACATTAGACATTTAGTTCAATACTGTTTCCGTTAAAGAAATTATGCGGGAAATCTCATTTTTACTCGTAGTCTTCTGCATACTTTAAAGCCTTTAAAGTTTCTTTTTCCTCGTCTTCTTGTTTTCTGTTCATATTTATATCGTTTGCATTCGTAGTCCTCGCTTCGTTTCTTTTATCCATTAAGATCTTGTTGTTTTTGTCCTTTATTTCTATCTCTTTTAAAACATCATTCGACTTTAATATAATAACGCGCCTCATTAGTTCTTTAATTTCTCTTTTTTCAGATAATGCAGCGCATGTGTCGTCTACAAATTCTTGGAAACTTTTTAGTTTTGACTTTGCCTTCAATCTTTTTCTTCCGTTTTTAGCAGATGTTTTTGCTTTCATAGCGTCGCCTCCGTTAAATGTTAAGATTATATTATTAAATTGAGTTTTTATTTAATCATAATAACATTACAATTTCATGATGTTTTTGTTTCAATTTGATTAAATTTATATTAAATTTAGGCTTCGTTCATTGTGTAATATTGCATATAGCAGATGTTTTATGCTTTTTTGTAACCTAAATGCAATGCTAAATTAACATGCTTTTAATATATTTTTCATAATATTTAAACATTAAAATGATATAAATATCTTAAAATCAGTTTGGAATTATAAATTTAATCGGAGGAAGAGGATGTTGAAAAAAAATAAAATAGTCGACTGTTTAAACCTGTTGAACGAGTATTCTATTTCAGTCGCAGTTGAAATACAATCGGGATTTTTTTATCGGAAAGAATCTGATCTCAAGAAGAAAAACACTATGAAAAGATTTTTTATATCGTTTTTTATTTTCGGTTCCGTTTTATCTTTAAGTTCTCACGCATTCGCATTTATAAATTTAAATCAGGGCTCGTTGGGAATAGGGGCGTCAGGCATTTTAAACGAGGCTACTACGTGGATTTGCTATAGGCTCGCTCCGGCTACGCTTACTCTGGGTCTCATAAAGGGATTTTATGATATAAAGCAGCATAAACCGGATGCCGCAAGGAAGGCATTTGTAACGGCGGCAGCCGGTACCGGAGTCATGCTTGCGCCTACTATAACCGGAGCCATACTCGGTATCGTTCAGAGTGCCGGCGGTTCTGCCGGCGGAATGAACATCGGAGCCGGAAACGGAGCGACGACGGTGGGACAGCCATAATGAAAGACGATAATTATACCGAATTTAAAATTCACGACAAAATGTACGGCAGGATCTCAAGATTCGGATTGGAGATTTACGACTGGGGACTATTTATATTCTTTACGATGGCCTCCATTCTTCTGCTAAAAAGAGTTGTTATTCTTGCGATATTAATTGACGTATCTTTTTTAATTTTTTTAAGAAAATATAAAAAAGGCAAGCCGGACTTTTATACGACTTCACTTTTATCGTTTCTTTTTACAAATAAAATACTTTTTGTTGCGGAAGCGGATAAAAACCATATAAATCATAATCCATAAAATTGCGGGGCAGATATAATGCTAATGAAAACAGCTGTTAAAGCCATAAATAAGAATGAATCTTTTAATAGTTATGTTAATCTTTTGTCTATTTACGATAAAATTATCGTCGGAATAGACGGTTCCGTTACCGTCGGTTTTAAAGTAAGAGGATTTGACTATTACCTCTCCGAAGACGAAGCGGTTAATGACGCGGCATACGTAAACGATATATTGCTCAATCTCTTAGACGAGAACGTAAGCCTTCAATGGATATATAAAATAGAAGATAAAAATAACGAATTTATATCCAGTTACGAAAGGTCGTCGATGCCCCCGAAAGATTTTAGATATATAAAGGAAAATAGGCTTAAGTCTCTAAGGGAAACAAATATAAAGAATATCAAAATTTATCTTTTTTGTTCCTTGAACGGCTTAAGATTAAATGGAAAAACCGGCGACGGTTTTTTATCCAAACTTTCTATGTATGCCTCCGGTTTTTTTAAAATCAATGTTTCTAATGTTAAAAATTCGGTTTCAAAGAAAAATGCCGAAATAGATTGGAAATTAATCAAAAAAAGATTTGAAAATATAGAAAATAACCTTAGTTTCATATCCTCTAGGTTAAATATAGGTTTAAAGAAAATGGGTAATCAGGAGCTTACGGATTATTTTTATAAGGAATTAAATCCGGAAAGGTCAATTGTAGTGGGCGCGCCGAAATGGGAAGATATATCGGATGAAACGACATTTAGGAGCCGATTAATATATTCCCACGCAGAAATTGAGAGGGATTATTTTTATTTAGACGATTATTACTATAAATTTATAAATATGCACGGATTGCCGACGCATATCAATGCTTTAGGGATAACCTCCCTTTTAAATATAAGTAATTCCGCCTATGTTTCCGGTTTCGGCAGTTCTGAAAATTACGGTAGTTTCTTTCCTTATGATATTTCCGTAGCTTATAATATACCGGATCAGGACAGAACTATAGAAAAAATACAGACGGATAGAAACATCAAGGCAAGCCTCACCGAAGCCGTAGGCGGAGGATATATCGATTATAAGGGGGTAAATATAACGGAGCAGTTAGACGATTTTTTGAAATCCGTTTCCAAAATGCAAAAAAAGATTGTCGATTTTTCGTTGTGTGTAAGAATTAAATCCAAAAAACCGGAAGAACTCGGCTTGCGTGCGGCAAAAATATTGGAAGCGTTTAAGAATTACGACGGAATGGAAGGCATTGTAGATAATATGGAGCACCACAACCTGTTTTTCTCGTTTCTTCCGGGGCAAGCTCGCTTTAACAGGCGTTTTAAAACAGCTATTTCATCGCCTGCATCAGCATTTTTTCCTTTACACGAAGGCTTCAGGGGGACGGAAAGGTGTGCAGTGCCGTTGATTAACGATAGGGGCGAAGCGGTAAAATTAGACCTTTACAACAACCCGCTGCCGTCTAAACACGGGATAGTTTTCGGTAAAACCAGGAGCGGAAAGGGTTTTATGCTTAACGGGTTTCTTTCCGATTTTTATATATCCGGCGAAAATTATCACATAATAGGTGTGGATATAGGTGGCACGTATAAGAAGTTCTGCAAAATATTTAACGGAGACTACATAGAGCTTAATATGGATGGCAACTACTGCATCAATCCCTTCCCCCCTAAAAGGTATGCGGTCAAAAATGTAAACGGGGAAGAAATATTCGATCCGGATATAATGGTGTTTCTAATCGGAATCATAGGCTTAATGGTAGAGCCTGAAAAAAATCTGTCTCCAAACGATAAAACTATCATAACGCGCGCTATTCGGTCTGCTTACGACGGGATAATGGATGACAGCGATATGCCCATAATTTCCGACATAAATAACATCTTATTCGATTATAACGAAGCGAGAGATACTTCAGATAAAAAAAGAGCACTGGAAATGGGAAAGAGCCTCTTTCAATGGACGGATGTTTCTTCGCCTTACGGTATCTTGCTGAATAGAAAAAAAGGTATAGATATAAATAATAAAATTGTTATTTTTGATTTGCAAAAGTTAAAAGGACACGACGACTTACAAAAGGTAGTGTTCGCGATAATAAAAAATCTTTCCTTCAAAAAAATGCATGACAAGTCGGCGAGGGTTTTTTTCTTTTACGATGAATGTTGGGAGTTTATGAGTGATCCGAAGATTTCGGAGCTCATAATGCATCTTTATAAAATCTCCGCCAAATGGGGTTCAATGGTGTGGACTATAACTCAAGAGCCGGGTGACTTACTAAAAGCCGGAACTGTCGGTAGAAGCATTATAGAAAACTCGTCCATAAAGATATTTTGTCAATTGGACGGCAATGTCTCGGGCAGCGATTTAATCGCCTGCGGACTAAGCAAAAAAGAGATAAATATAGTAAAAAACCTCAAAGTTGTGAAGGGGCATTATGCTGAATATTTTCTAAAATTCGGAACGGATTCTTCGGTAATAAGGAATACGCCGAGCCCCTTTGAATACTGGCTCTGTTGCAAATCATCCGAAGACGAAGAAATAGAAAAGCTTGTAGAGAAAGCATATCCGGGTAAATCATTAAAAGACAGATTATACATACTTGCGGAAAAATATCCCAATGGTCCTTACGGGATTACGGTTTAAAATAACGCGAAATTAAAAAAACATTATGAAACGAAATAAAAACAGAAAGAAAAGAATATTCTTGCCGGTTTTAGCAATTATATTTGCCGCGGGTATATGCTATGCCGGAGTATCTCGCGGAATGAGTATTCCAATTCCGGATATAGGGGCGATTTCGGAACAGATTCAGTCGGTGGAAGCGGCTGCCGGCAGTGCCTTTTCAGCCCTTCAGGGGCTTGCCGGAACCATCGGATATGCGCCGGGAGCCTCGGGCGGACCGTTTTTTAATCCTGGTCCGGGGCTTTCCGAAGCCATGGCGACCGTAGATAAACTTACTGCGGATATCTCTAAAATGCGGGAATCTTATCAGAATATAATTATAAATTACGATAAGCTCGGTCATCTCGTAAATTCTGTGAAAAATGCCGTAAACGGCATAGATAATCTTAACGAACGAATAAACGAAGCCTTTAAGCGAATTCCTCAGGATTTGACGGCGAGCGATATTTCGGTATTGTCGCCGCAAAATATTATTTCTGCAGTAAACTCCGAAAATATGGAGTTTCAAAATCTTGACGGTATCGCCGGTTCTGTTAGTCCTCGCATTTTTACATCCGGATATTCGGCTTCGAAAGGAAGCAGATTAAATAAAATTGTTCTCGAAAACGATTCCAAACTATTTACTGAAGGAGCCATTTTTAACGCAGACGGGAATAGCGGCGCCGTAAGCCCTAAAATAAACTGTCCCTCTTACGACAACGGATATTTTTTAGATAGCAGCGGAAATCTCGTAGGGGGATGCACCGACTTGGTAAACGGATTCGAGTCGGATACGGCGTCTTTAGGTCTTTATAGCGCCGGTGTTTCTGCAGCAAGGGCACATAAAGCCGAATTAGAGGGTGACGAATTTATGCGGGAAATTACCGGAAATAAGCTTAAAAACAGTACGAATTATTATACATATCAAAGCTCGGTTTTAACGTTAATTGCCGAAGAAAATGCGGCAAGTTTAAAAAATTTAGGATATATAGAGAGTCAGCTGAAGCAGATGGAGATCTCGGAATCGGCGGCGGAAATAAAAAAAGAGCACGTAGGCGCTGCAATATTGCCGCAAACCGATGCCGAACCTGGTTTAAATTTATACGACAGGACTACTATTTAAAATTCCCGAGTAGAAGACTCGGTTACTTATATGAGTCGGGTATTGAATCTAAATTAAATTAAATCTATGCTCAACTTAAAGTCGTTTATGAGATATTTTTCATTACTTTTATGCTTAATAATTTTGACGCTTAGATTGGTCCCCGTTGTACCGGTCTTTGCCGCTTCAAATATATTGATACCCCCTGCGGCGAATTCCGCCGGAGATATCAATAATAGTCGCAATGTTTTAAACGAATCTTCATTTTCGATATCAAAGTTGAGCAACGGCCAGGATTTAAACATACTCTCAATAGATTCTATTCCGTCTGCCCTTGACGGTGATCCCGAAATTAGAGGTTTCGTATCATATATGTTTTATTTTTTGTTTTCTCTCGGCATTGTGCTTTCTTTTTTAGAGGGATACATCTCGGAACTTAATGGCAGAACTTATTCTTACTACGGATTATTCTTTAGAACGGCATTGATAGTTGCGGGGTTTCTTTCATGGAGACAAATCGGCATAACTAATTTTGCGCAGGCAAAACGTTGTCGGAATCGGCGGATCGATATCGCAAATAGTTTCTTCAATATCCGGCAGTCTCCATTCCGTATCAATACCTACCGTTTCGTCCAATGGCGTCTCATCGGTAAAAGAAGGGTGGAACTTAAATCCCGTTTCATGGTTTGCCGGGGCGGTGCACGCTCTAACCGGAACGGTTTTAATGGGGATATTCTGGTTTTTGTTTAACATCTTATACTTGGTAATTCAACTGTTTATGGCAATAATTCAGCTAATTTTTTTAGGGCTCTTATTTTCTCTATGCCCCATAATATTAGGTTTAGAATCCATACCGTATACGAGAGGCGTATTCGGAAAATGGATGAAAATGTTTATAGAGGTTTCCTTCTGGGGAGTAATGGCGGCATTCGAACAACTTATTTTTTTTACTATTCTCAGTAAAATGGTGTCCATAAATCTTCCGTCATCCGGTACGGGTATGGGAAATATAATAGGAGCGCTCACGTTTGCAGAGGCCGTTACCGTGTTTATTATTATGATGGTTATAAACGTTACGGTTCCGTTTTTTATAAGTAAATTATTCGATGGTATAAGCGGTAATGCACACGAAAAATTCAATATAATTAGAGAAAAAGTAATAACAACGGCGGCGAGAGTGGCGGCGAGCGGCATTTAATGCAAGAACAGTCTAACCTATTAAATCAATTTAGTTCATAGAGGGTTATGGGAAATCTTTTAAATTATAAAGACGACGGAAAAAAAAGAAACGGCAGGCTTTTTTATGAGATATGGGGCGATCTGGAGTCGCAGAATACCATGCTAAAAATAGTAGTAGTTTTAATGTCTTTAATAGCCGGTATATCTATTTTTACTTCTTTTTATACTTACGAAACAAACAGAGTTCCGATAGTTATAAGGGTAAACAAAGTCGGCAATGCACAGGTTTTAAGAGATCTGCCCTTTGATAACAGGGTGGGAACGGGTGAGATAGTATATTTTTCCAAAAGTTTCGTAAGGGAATTTACCGGTTTTAATTCTTTAATGATAAAAACGGAACTTTCTATGGCATTGAATAAAATGTCTCTTAATTACGGCAAGGGAACGCTCTCTATGATTGCAAGAAGCAAATTTGTTCAAAAAATGGAAAAAGCGGATATTACGTCCGAAATTAAATTTAAGAAGATACGGCTGATAAAACAAACGATTAATCACGACGAATTAAAACTCTACGTCATAAGGACCGTCGTCTCTAATTCCAATCCTACCATAAAAAACAGTACGGCGTACGAAGATAAGCTTATCCTTAAAAGAATAAAAAGAAGTATCCAATATCCGTTCGGTCTTGAAGTAGTTTATTTCGGAAGTCTTAAACTGGGAGGGGCATAGTCGCTTGCCGACATGAAATTAATATGGATAACAATCGTTGGAATAATAACCATATCATAAGAGAAGAAGATGTGGAAAAGAACCGTTCCGAAGACCTTAAGGACAGCGATAATTCCGCATCTAAACGCGGGAACGGACACGAAGAAGATATTTATAATTCGGAATCTTCAGAAAAGAATAAACTTTTGAACTTAGATCTTTTCAGGTTTTTTAAGCTCCCTTTAATAGTGGTAATTTTTTTAATAGCGCTGTTTCTGCTGTTTAAATTCTTATTCTTTCATAAATCCGGAATTGCCGGAGTTAAAATGAACCCAAAAAGGAATGTGAAGGTATATTTAAAAAAAAGATTTTCACCCTCTGTTTTTGATTATGCCGATAAAATCAAAAAGGATAAATTTAATGCCAAATTTAATAAAGAGATGAAAGGGTTGCGCTATAGGGCAAAATTAAGATCGAGAGGCAAAAAAACTTCTAAAATTACAAAAAAGATGGTCGTCTTTATCAAGGCAAGTTACAGCAATGCTATTCTGAACGCTGAAAGGGGAGTAAAAATGAAAAACGACAATAATGTCAAGTTGATCAAATCGGACTTGGCTGCAGCCGAAAGCTTAGATAAACGTTCTAGGCCGGTCGTACCCCTTGGGACAGTATTAGATGCCTATATCAAATATAAAATATTTTCATATAATACCGCCGTTCCGGTCATAGCAATACTTGCCGAGAATTTCTATGGCAGAGGTAAAGCAGTTTTAAGAAAAGGGGATAAATTTTTCGGAATGGTGACTGTAAAACACTCTTTAAATAGGTTAAATATTAAATTCCATAAAATCATCGAAACCGATGGAAAATCAATTAATATCAGCGCTATTGCAATGATGCCCGATGGTTCCGGCGGAATCGTCGGAGATGTTCATAACCGCTATGCCGCAAATATCCTTGAGTCCATAGCACAAGGGGTAGTGAGTGCCGCATCTATTTTCGTGGGCGGCGGTTCCGGTTTTAGTTCTTCTAATCCATACACGTTTCAAAATCGGCTTAGGGAAAACGTCGCTCAAAGCGAGCTTAATCAGGCTCGAAACGGCATAAATAAATATACTAATTCTAACAGGGGTGCAACAAGCATAACGCTCCCCAAGGATACACCGATTAAAATTATATTTCTTAAACCATTATATGCAGCTTAATTCGATAAAAATAAAAAGCGTCTTAGACAAACTGTCGGATATTAAAAAGAGTCTTAACTCCGGTTTTTTGGAAAGAAAAGAAGTGATAGATATGATTATACTTGCGATTATTTCTAAAAAACACTCCATACTAATAGGCGGGCCGGGGCTTGCTAAAACGGCTATATTAAAGTCGCTCGTGAGACGCATATACGGCCTTAAGCTTTTCGATTTTCAAATGACGCCCTCTACGGATATAAACGAGCTCATATCTGAAAATATTAAAAATAAGATAGGAATAGATAATTGTGACATAGCATTGATAGATGAATTTTTTAAGGCGCCGTACGTCACCCTTAACTCTCTTCTTGCTATTATGAATGAAAGGATTATATATGATCCGGAACCGCGTGATATTCCCTTAGTAAGCCTCTTTGCCACGTCTAACGAGAAACCGGATAAATCATCAGATGCAGACCTTCTGCCGCTTTACGACAGATTTTTGTTCAGAAAAGAAATACTGCCGGTGAGAAGCAAGGAAAATTTTAAGAAATTGCTTGGATTAAAAGACGAATTAAAAATTTATGAAACCTCATTAAATAGGGAAGATATAAATACTTTAATATCGGCGTCCGATACGATAATTATACCCGACCGCATTTTCGATACATTATACGAGATAAGAGAAGCGCTTAGGTGTAAGCAGGTGTTTGTCTCGGATAGAAGATGGAAAGAAGCGGTTAAGATACTCAGGGTATCTGCACTATTAGGGAGAAGAGATGCCGTATTCGAGGGAGATATACGAATACTCGAATCCTCTTTATGGACATACTATTCGGATATAAGGGCAGTTAAAAACATTGTCGGGAGGGAGTTGGGTTGAACAAAACGCTTCTTGCAAAACTAACGATATCTTTTTTAATATTTGCCTTGGAACTCTTTTATCTATTTTTTGTTTCAGGATTTTTTTATAACAGAAATATAGCCTATTATTTTGACTATTTTACTCCTATTTATCTATTCTTTATTTTTATGCCGATTTTTACGTGGTTTATCGCATCCTACGCTTTGTTTAATATGTTGTACAATAAATACCTTTATTTTAAGCCGGAGAAGAATTTTAGAATCAGATACGGAATTACGGCGAAAAAACAGAAGAGGCAGTGTTTAATTTGGCCTGAAGCGGAAGCCGAAAACCTCCAACTTGTTATAGGGGAAATTCATGAAAAAGATGGGGCTAAAAAGGAAAAACCGGAATGGCTTACCATGGATAAGAACGGCCTTTATACCGGTATCATAGTTTTTGGAGCTACCGGCACAGGAAAAACAAGTGCGTGCGCATATCCTTTTTTGGACCAGTTGATAAAATATAAAAAAGAAATATATAAAGAAAAAATCGGCGGACTTATTCTCGACGTGAAGGGAGATTTTTGGAAAGAAGCGGCACATATACTCAAACGTAGCGGAAGAGAACAGGATATAGTCATAATAGAGCCGGGGTCGGGTTGCTATTTTAATCCGGTGCATTACCCGATGTTAGATTCAAAAATTATAGCGGAAAGGCTATATTCAGTTCTGGAAAATATCAATTCCAACGACGGGCGGCAAGACAGCTTTTGGAAAGATAAATCGATAAGGCTTCTTTCTAACACCATAGGCTTATTAAGGCTTTGCATGGGATATGTTACTTTGAGCGATATATACGAAATTATTTCCGACGAAAATAGGCTGAAAGACATTCTGCATCATGCCAAAAATATAATAAAGAAGAGGATAGGAACGAATGTAGACGTTAGCTCGGATTCGTTGGTCTTAAACGAATTAAAACTCATAATATCTTATTTTGCCGGCGCCGATTTCGTGGGTCTCGACGAACGAACTAAAGGCATTATAAAAAGTGAATCGTTAAGGGTATGTTCGGATTTTATTAAGCATCCGTTTAAAGAAACCTTCTGCGCTCCGTTAGAAAAACTTAATTTTCCGGGCTTTGCAGATGTCTTAAACAAGGGAAAAATCGTAATTTTAAAAATGCCGGAATCGGAATACGGCTTAACGGGGAAGATAATAGGAATTATGTTGAAACTCGACTACTTCAGGACGGTCTTGAATAGGGTTTACAAAGTCTTGACGGATAAATCGGTCAATGCGGAAAGGCCGGTCGTGTTTATATGCGATGAATATCAAAACTATGTCACTTCCGGAGATATTGAATCTGATGCCGAATTTTTCGCAAGATGCAGGCAGTCTAAAGCGATAAATATCGTTCTCACTCAAAGTTACAGTTCCTTAAAGCTCAAATTGGGTTCGGAGGAAAAATTGAATACCCTTATCGGTAATATCAGGTCTTCGCTATGGCTTTCGTTGAGCGACGATTACTCTAAGGAAAAAGCTTCTAAAATATGCGATAAAGAATATAAATTAAAAATAACGGAAAACATAACGGAACAGGATGAAGGAGCGTCTTTTAATTCATATGTGGGGGGACTTATATCCGACGATAATACTATCTCTAAGGGTACCACTAAGACCTATGAAAAAATGCCCTCCTTTGATACGGACGACTTCGCTAATTTAAAAATAAATCAGGCCGTTTACAGGATATATTCCGGCAACGGCATAAAGGGTCCGGGCATCGTCTATCTTCATCCGATATATAGATCAAAAACGAAAAGTTATTTTGACGCTATATAAATATATCGTATGTTACATAAAATTAAAATCAGAACGGATTAAAAAATAATGAAAAATAGATACGGCAACGGGGGCGGTTACGAATTAGATATCCCTGAAATAATGTTTCTTATTTTTAGTGGATTATTCGTTCTTTTTTATTTTACCGATAGCGGTTTTAAATATTTTATAAATTCGTTTTATTTTTTTATATGGTACGCCTTTAAAATTTATCCCGTCGTGTCGGTCATGTATGCGGTCAATCTCTTTCTTTTTTTAATAGGGTTGCATGGGGTATATATTTTGATTTTTGAAACGAGGCTTACGGGTTCGAAACTTAAAATGCATGATAAATTAGAAAAATATAGAGAAAAAGAAAAAACGGGAGGTATTAAAAATTAATGTTTATAATTAAATATCGCTATGTAAGTATTATATTTATATCAATTCTATACCTTATAATTTTTTGCATACCCGGCCTATCAGGCGGTACCGGAAACGCCATGAAATACTCCGATATCGTTAAATACGGTATTAAAAAGAAATTATGGATTCATAAATTAAAAATAGAATCGGGTATAGTCTATAAACTCAACACGGCGCAGGGCTATGTTAGCGTTATAACTCTTCCCGTGATTCCGTTGGACGTGGCGCTTGGAAATACAGGAGCGTTCTCGGAACAGATTGTGGGAAAGCAAATATTTATAAAGCCGATAACATATGACGCCGGAACTACGAGCAACCTTGAGATATTTACGAAATACGGCCTTATAAACGTACTTCTAAGAATAAGGAGCTCAAAGAACGTTACATATAATCTTAATCTGGCGGATACGTTAAAGAATGTTTTTGCAGTTAATTACTTAAAAAATAAAATTGATAAGTTAAAAAGAGCGTTGTTGAAAAAATATACCCTGAAAATGAGGTTGGTCAACGAAAAAAAGGAAAAATTAAGAAATGAGAAAAAGGAGGTTATGGATTTAATACTGCTCATAAACAGGATTAAAATAAATAAATTTGTCTCTAAGAATGGGGTAACACTGACTGTGATCTCTTTGAGCCGCATACGGAATATCTATTATTTGCAATATCAGCTAACGAACAATAGCGATAAGACCTTTTTCGTCAGAAATGTTTATCTTTACGACGAACATGGGGGAAGTTTTTTGAATGGATATGACCCGAATAAGATTAAAGAAATAAGCATAATAAATCGTACTCCGCACGATGCTGAATATATGCCCTACGAATTAATAAAAAACGTAATAATTTTTAAAGAGCAGGGGCTTAAGCAGGGGGACGATCTTGAGCTCTCTTTTCACATTATCATAAGTAAAAAGTTAGTCAGACTGAGGGTAAAAGATTTTTTAATTAAAAATCAATAAAAAAAAGGAAGGTCATGATTAAAATATATCGTTTTTTAAGTTTTGCTTTAATTCTGCCGATACTGTTTATGTTTTCGGGGTGCACGCCTGCGCCGATTATTATGACTGCAAAAAGCGGAGTAACAGGTAGATTTCAAGGAGAATTAGAAACGAGGGTGATAGAAATATCTCTTGGATTAAACGGTGTTCATAATAAAAACGTTATAAGCGGTCCTGCAAAGTCGAATATGCCGTCGACAGCCGATTATTTTAAACCCTCATTTATGATTAAGACCTCAAGCCGCAAGTATAAGTCGATTGTTATAGATAAAACCATTGAAAGCCCGAATGGAAAACTTGTCTTGGGAATAGAGTCCGTAAAATTTAAGAATATATTCGGGATTATTGATTTTTCCATAAAGAACCTCCATTCGTCTACCGTGAAATATAGGTTCTTTCTGTTTAAAAAGACCGATAGCGGGTTCAAATCCGTGGCGTTTAAGTCTAATATTGGCGGCGGAAAATATTCATATCTTGTCGGTCTTACCGAAATAAAAGGAGACGTCGTATTTTTGAAACGGCGAAAATTATCGAATTTAATACTAGAAGTGCTGATACTTACTGATAATTTTGGAAATAATTCGGTTAAACTCTATTATGAATTCCATGAAAAAGATTAAATTTATAGCTACTATTTTCATTATTATCTTATCTGCCGGAGCAATTTTATCGATTATCGTTGCAAACGATTCATTTGGAATTAATTTCAACAAAAGGGCAATATATAAAACTATAATATTTGTTTCTGAAAAATACAAAATACCGGTGCCGTTCCTTATTGCAGTCATGAGAACAGAAAGCAATTTCAATATCCATGCAATAAGTCCCAAGGGAGCCGTGGGGCTAATGCAAGTTATGCCGAAAACAGCCGAAGCGCTAAATATAAATATTAACAATCCGCTAACAAACATAATTGCCGGAGCAAAATATCTGCATTACTGCCTTAAGAAATTCGGTTATAAACCCGTTCCTGCCTTGGCATGCTACAATGCCGGACCCGATTCCGTTAAAACGGTGCATATAGAAAACCGTAAAGAGGTCGTAATTACGCCGTACAGACAAACCGTGTCGTATATCATACGTGTATATAAATATTATGACTACTACAGAAAATTATTACAATAATGCAAGAACAATGTATAATCCGCTAAAAGTTT
>QIJE01000007.1:606-50001 GCA_003232385.1 bacterium | reverse complement strand
GGAGAAAAAGGCTATCAATTGTATCATCCCGTCGGTATTGTTTATAAAAAAGGCTATCTTTTCGTAGCAAATTACGGAAGAAGCATCCTAACGGTGTTTAAACTCGAAAACGGTTATGACGTTGTTAAATCTTATAATTTCGGCACACCGGGCTTGGGAGGGAGAAATTTTAATCACGAATCCAATATATCTATTTCCGCAAGCGGTAAATATATTGCCGTAGCCGATACGAATAATAACAGGGTCCTGGTATATCGTATATTCGGTTTAAAGTAATCTTTAATTTTATATGAAAACTGAAGTTGCCGTTATAGGCGCCGGCCCCGCCGGATCGTCCGCCGCATTGGCTCTGTCTAAGAAAGGTATTCCCAATGTCTTAATCGATAAAAAGAATACCGTAGGGATCCCCGTTCAGTGTGCCGAGTTTGTCGGTCTCAATATAAATACTTATGTAAATTTAAGCAGCATCCCTTCCGCAATAAGCCGAAGCATCAGATTTACGGATATAGACGTCGGTGATAATATTTACAGGTTTGACGGTAAGGGATATATGTTAAATCGGGATGTTTTCGACCGATATATGGCGGACTCCGCCGTCAGAGCCGGAACAAGCCTGTTAACCGCTTCAAGGGTATTCAATATAGACGGACGGAAAAACCGTATTGATGTTTTAGATCTTAAGGAGAATAAGCCGTCTAAAATTTATTATGATTATTTAATAGTTGCGGCTGGTCCGAAAAGCACGTTATCCGTTATTCCAAAAAACCGTTCCTATATTTTTGCCGCGCAGGTTAAGGTTAACCTTTTAAAAGGGCTTGATTCGGTTATTTGCTTTTTCAGACCCTATATCCCCTATGGATACGGATGGATTTTTCCAAAAGGGAGATTTGCAAATGTGGGTATCGGTATTGAAAAGCCGATATCCGGCATGCCCTTGTCGTTTGCCTTGGATAAATTTCTTGAGGAGATGAGGACCGCCGAGTTTATCGGCACAGAAATAGCAGGAAAAACGTCGGGCATCGTTCCTGTTTCCGGATTAAACGATATAAATACCGGTAATATCGTTCTTTGCGGAGATGCAGCCGGTTTGACGCATCCGATTACCGGAGCCGGCATTCTAAATGCCGTGATGTCGGGAGAACTGGCGGGTAATTATATCGCCGAAAGCGTAAAAACGTCTAAAAATCTGCTGAACGATTACAGAGAGGAAATCGAGTCTGTCTTTAAAAAGCCTATGCGAATTGCTTTTGAAAAAAGGTCGGTTTTATACCCGTCCATGACGGATATAAAAGGTATAAACGATAAAATAAAATATTTGTGGCCTTCATTTAACGAATATTATCGCAAAACGTGAGGCTCGGATAAATTCGGATTAAAAGATTGTTTTATTATCGTTAATGGGGTAAAATATAACAAAAGGATATAAAAAAATTAAAGATAAAAACATATTATATCCGGAAAAAGTTTAATAAGAGAACGGATATGGACGGGTATTATCGCAAAAGCCGGATATAGATTAAATGTATAAATGTAATAATTGCGGCGCTATTTCTATAAAATGGGTAGGAAAATGCCCGGAATGCCTGAATTATAATACCATGGGAGAAATTGCAGGGGAAGAAGAGCTGTCGAACGTTATTAAGTTCAAAAGAAAATCGCCCGATATCTCTCCGGTAACGATAGCTGATAGTAAAGACTTAAACCCGTTAAGCAGAATAAAGACCGGAATAAAGGAGTTTGACTTGTCGGTTGGGTCAGGACTCGTAAAAGGGCAAAGTGTTTTGATAGGCGGGGAACCGGGGGTAGGCAAGTCTACTCTTATGCTTCAGATAGCCGATAGGGTTGCTGCCTGCGGGTTAAAAATCCTTTATATTTCTACCGAAGAATCTTTAGTTCAGATTATTTTAAGGGCAAAAAGGCTTAATCTTTCCTCTAAGACGTTATTTTTTCAGTCCTTAAACGAAATAAACGAGATACTCTACTTTATTGAAAACGGCGGATATGATTTTATAATAATAGATTCCATACAAAGAATCACGGTATCCGGTTCCGAATCGGCTTACGGCAGTGTTAACAGGTTGAGGGAAATTGCGCACGAGATAACATCTGCTTGCATAAAGAAGAATTGCGGTGCATTTTTTGTATGTCATGTTAACAAAGAAGGCGGCATTGCCGGTCCGAAAACTTTGGAACATATAGTTGATACCGTTTTATATTTTGATTCCGGCAAAAGGGATTCATACCGCATTCTAAGGTGTTATAAAAACAGATTTGGTTCTACCGACGAAATAGGCATTTATGAAATGTCTGAGGACGGGTTGAAGGGTGTTGAAAATCCTTCGGCGTATTTTATACCCGAACGACAGACCGATTCCCCGGGTTCCGTAGTTACGGCGAGCTTAGAGGGCACGAGGTCTATGCTTGTCGAAGTGCAGGCATTGGTCGTTCCTTCATATATGCCCGTTCCGAAAAGGGTTTGCCTCGGGATAGACGGTGGAAGGATTTCTATTATTGCCGCCGTTTTGGAAAAGAAAGAGGGTATAAAACTTTCGTCTAAAGAGATTTATGTTAAAATATTCGGAGGGATTAGCGTACAAGAGCCTGCAATAGATTTGCCGGTCGCAGTTTCCATTGTTTCAAGCTATATGGAGAAGCCGTTGCCTTACGGTTTTGTCGCGTTTGGAGAAGCCGATTTGACCGGTGAGGTTAGAGGGGTTAAAAATGCTGTCGTTCGAATAAGAGAGGCTGTCAATATGGGGTTTACCGATGTTTTATTCCCGCAGTCTAACTTAAAGGATGTTAAAAACGTAAAGAGTACAAGCGGTATAAATCTTCATCCGATTTCGAAGTTAAAAAAAATTATTGAATATTTGACATAACTAAAATAAAATGGTAAAAACGGATTTTTATAGCATATTGATTAATAAGTAAATTTTTTAAAGAGATTTAATTTGCAAAATATTTCGCAGAGTTATATAGAGAATGAATTACGGGAGGTAGAAAGCCGGTTTGAAGCATATCTTTCAACCGAAACGCCGTTAATTCACAAAGTGGCAAAATACGTGATTTCAAGCGGCGGAAAGAGAATAAGGCCTATGCTGCTCATAGCGGCTTCAAGAATGTGCGGATATAAAGGCGACTATCATATTTCCTTGGCTGCCGTGATAGAGTTCATTCATACCGCAACGCTTCTTCATGACGATGTTGTGGACAATGCCCCGTTAAGAAGGGGCAAGTCGTCGGCGAATATCATTTTTGGAAACGAAGCGGCAGTTCTCGTGGGAGATTATCTATTTGCCAAATCTTTTAAAATTCTTTCTGTTTTTAATGATTCCGACATTATAAAGGCATATTCCGATGCTACGACGCTTATAGCGGAGGGCGAGGTTAAAGAGCTTGTCAAAACGGCGGATATTAAGACGACCGAAGAGGATTATTTAGATATAATAATAAATAAAACCGCTGTCCTTTTTGCCTGTGCTTCACAGGTAGGTGCTATAATAGCCGGCAAAAGCAGCGATTATATTGAAAATCTTTACGATTACGGTTTAAACATCGGCATTGCGTTTCAGCTTATGGATGATGCCCTGGATTACACCTCCAACAAGGAGTTCGGCAAATTTATAGGTAACGATTTAAAGGAAGGCAAGTTTACCCTCCCGTTAATTCATACTATGAGGAAAGCGGACAACAAGGAAAGAGATGTCATATCGGAGATAGTTTACAAGAAAAAACTGACGCGGCAGGACCTTAAAACGGTTTTGAGTCTCATCAATAATTGCGGTTCGATAGATTATACCGTTTCAAAGGCAAAAGACGCCGTTGAAAAAGCAAAAAGAAACATTGATATTTTTCCCGATTCCGAATATAAAACAAGTATGATTAATATTGCAAATTATGTGGTAGAAAGGAAATTATAAATTATGAATGATTTTATTTTTAAAGAAAATGAGCTTTATTGCGAGGATATTCCCGTTAGAGAGATTGCATCCGAGGTCGGAACCCCTTTTTATCTATATTCGCTTGCAACCCTAAAAAGGCATTTTAACGTATTTAACGAAAGCTCTAAGGTTTTAAATTCCATTGTTTGTTATAGTGTAAAGGCCAATTCCAATATAGCTATTCTAAATTTTTTGTTTAAAATGGGTTGGGGGGCGGATATCGTTTCCGGAGGAGAGCTTTTCAGGGCAATTAAGGCCGGAGTAGATACGAAAAAGGTTGTGTATTCCGGTGTGGGAAAAACTGAAGCTGAGATAGAATTTGCTCTAAAATCCGATATATTAATGTTCAACGTAGAGTCGTTGCCCGAGGTCTTCCTCATTGATAAAGTTGCCGGAAGAATAGGTAAAAAGGCAAGAATTTCCTTTAGGATTAACCCTAACGTCGATCCGAAGACGCATCCGTATATTTCTACGGGACTTAAGAAAAACAAATTCGGAATCAACATAAGACAAGCGTTAGTTGCGTATGAAAAGGCGGAAGGATTGAACAATATCGATATCGTAGGGCTTGACTGCCACATAGGGTCGCAACTTACCGAGATATCGCCGTTTAATGATGCGGTGAAAATTATAAATAAACTGCTTTTAAAAATTATTGCAAAAGGCATAGATATTAAATATTTAGATCTGGGCGGGGGTCTCGGTATTACGTATGAAAACGAAATGCCCCCGCACCCTTCTACCTACATGAATTCTATAAAAAAAATATTGACGGGCTACGACGGGCAGGTTATATTTGAACCGGGAAGGCTTATTGCTGGGAATAGCGGGATATTCGTTACAAAGGTAATACACAATAAGGATGCCGGTAGTAAAAAATTTGTTATAGTGGATGGCGGTATGAACGATTTACTTAGGCCGGCGTTATACGAGGCTTACCATGAAATCATTCCCGTAATTAAAAAAAGCGGCGCTAAGCTTAAGGTCGATATAGTCGGTCCCATATGCGAATCTGCCGATTTTTTAGGTAAGGATAGGGTTATGAACGGGGTTGAAGAGGGTGATTTGCTTGCCGTATTCAGTGCCGGAGCTTACGGTTTTTCTATGTCGTCTAATTACAACTCAAGACCGAGGGTCGCAGAGGTGCTTGTCGATAAAGATAGATTTTCTCTGATAAGGCGCCGGGAGACTTATGAAGACCTGACGGATAAAGAGATGATTCCGGATTATACTCGAATATAAGTAAACTTGAAACAATAAAACAATGCAATATTATTAATATAAAAAGCACGGGAGAGTCGTTATGTTCAAGGGAGTTTTTACGGCTATCGTTACGCCGTTTAAAAATGGCAGGATTGATGAGAAAGCCCTCAAAAAATTGATAGAGTTTCAGATAGAAAACGGCGCGGACGGAATCGTAGCCTGCGGAAGCACGGGTGAATCTGCAACCTTATCCTTTAAAGAGCATATAGAGGTTATAGAGATAGTATCTGAATTTGCTTACGGTAAAATTAAGGTTATCGCCGGTACGGGTTCAAATAATACCGTAGAGGCGGTCCGTCTCGTAAAAGAGGCGGAAAGGTTTAAGATAGACGGGCATTTACAAATCGCTCCGTATTATAACAAGCCTACGCAGGAAGGTCTTTATCTCCACTTTAAAACGATAGCGCAAAACTGTTCTATGCCGGTTATTCTTTACAACGTTCCCTCTAGAACGGCGGTGAATATTCTTCCCGAAACGGTATTAAGGCTTGCGGAAATAGATAATATAGTCGGAATCAAGGAGGCCAGCGGTTCCATAGATCAGGCTGTCGCTATTTTAAGAAAAGCCCCTGAGAGATTTTGTGTGTTATCCGGCGACGATGCCCTTACGCTTCCCATTATTGCAGTCGGCGGGCACGGCGTTATTTCTACCGTCTCCAACGTAGCACCCAGGGATATGGCTTTTATGACGAATTATGCCCTTGAGAGCAACTTCAAGTCCGCTAGAGAGATTAATTTTAAGATTCTTCCCTTGATACATGCGATGTTCATAGAAACAAATCCTATCCCGGTCAAGAAGGCTCTTAATATTATGGGATTTATAGAAAATGAAATAAGGCTTCCGTTATCGGAACCCTCTGCAGTAATAGTAGAAAAAATCAGGATCGCATTAAAAGAATACGGAATATTATAATAAAAACTTATGAGTATAATCATTGACGGAGTTAAAATGAATGTAATAGTATGCGGTAGTAAGGGCAGGATGGGCAGTGCCATAATATCCCTTATAGCCGATTATGATAATTTGTCTTTTATCGGGGGAGTAGATTCGTCTTATATTGAGGACGAGATAACATCCGAACGTTCGGACAGGTTTTTAACGTTGAAAAAGACACTTCTTTTGACAGAAAAGATTGAAAATAGAGTGATAATAGATTTTACTTCAAGGAACGCGTCCATGGCTAACGCCGAAGAGGCCGCGTCGCACAATGTTCCGATAGTCATAGGTTCCACCGGATTTTCCGAAGAAGACGTTAAGATTATAGAGGGATATGGAGAGCGTATCCCCGTGGTTTTATCCGGCAATATGAGTCTCGGGATTAACGTTTTATTAAATGTGGTATATGACGTTTCTAAATATTTGGGCTCGGATTACGATTGTGAAATAATAGAAATGCACCATAGGAGAAAAAAGGATGCCCCAAGCGGGACGGCTAAGATGCTTGCCGAGTCTGTTGCGAAACAGAGAAATGTCGATTTAAGTAAGAACGCCGTTTTCGGCAGATGCGGTGATATAGGGGAGAGAAAAAAAGACGAGATAGGTATTTTATCGGTCAGAGCCGGGGATATAATAGGCGAACATAAGGTTATATTTGCCGGTAATGAAGAAACCATAGAGGTGTCGCACAAGGCGGTATCGAGAAATAGTTTTGCAAGAGGGGCCATAAAGGCTGCCGTTTGGCTTGGCGAAAAGAATAAGGGATTTTACGATATGAGGGATGTTCTGGGGTTAAATAAAAATGGATAAGACGAAATATATTTTTATTACCGGTGGCGTCGTTTCAAGCCTGGGGAAGGGCGTAGCCGCTTCTTCCATAGGAACTCTTCTTGAAGCGAGGGGTTTCAATATTACCATACAGAAGTTAGATCCGTATATAAACGTAGATCCCGGAACGATGAACCCCTTTCAGCACGGAGAGGTATTTGTTACCGATGACGGAGCGGAGACAGACCTTGATTTGGGACATTATGAGAGATTTACGTCGCTTTCGCTTACAAAAAAGAATAATTTAACGAGCGGTAAGGTTTACGATACCGTTATCAATAACGAAAGAAGGGGTTTGTATCTGGGCAAGACCGTTCAGGTTATACCCCATATTACAGACGAAATAAAAAAGAATATAATGGAAGCCGCGGACGGCAAGGATGTCGTAATCGTGGAAATAGGCGGAACGGTCGGGGACATAGAGAGTCTTCCGTTTCTTGAGGCGATAAGGCAGTTTAAATTGGATAAGGGCAAAGATAATGTATTATATATTCATCTTACCCTTGTTCCGTTTATTAAAACCGCCGGAGAATTAAAAACAAAACCCACACAGCATTCGGTGAGAGAACTGAGGGCGATAGGGATAGAACCTTCTATTATAATATGCCGGGCGGATAGGATGTTACCCCGAGATATTAAGGCGAAAATAGCGTTATTCTGTAACGTGGAAGAAGGAGCGGTTATTACCGCTAAGGACGAGGACAGCATTTACGACGTGCCGCTTGCCTTGCGCAGAGAAGGACTTGATTCTAAAATAATAGAATATTTAAATATATGGGCAAGATCCCCGGATTTAAGTGAATGGGAAAATATATCAAACACCCTAAAAACACTTAAGAATTATATAACCATCGGTATTATCGGCAAGTATGTTAACCTTAGGGAGTCTTATAAAAGCCTAAACGAAAGCCTGATTCACGGGGGACTCGCTAATAGTATTAATGTAAAAGTAAAATATATAAATTCCGAAGATTTTGAAGGAGATTGCCTTAAAGAAAAGCTTAAAGAATTAGAGGACTGTTCCGGTATTTTAGTCCCCGGCGGTTTCGGCCTTCGCGGAATTAACGGCATGTTGCAGGCTGTAGAGTATGCAAGGATCAATAAAATTCCATACTTGGGAATATGCCTCGGAATGCAGCTTTTGACGATAGAGTATGCCAGAAACGTACTCGGGCTTAGAGACGCTAATTCTTATGAATTTAATGCAACTACCCCGAACCCGGTAATAAATATAATGGACGATCAGAAGGATATAGGCAATATGGGCGGAACTATGAGGCTTGGCGCATATCCGTGCGTAATATCCAAGAATACCCTTGCATATAGTATTTATTTTAGAAACAATAAAAGATATAATCATGTAACCAACGACAAAAACGGTGTCGAATTAAATCATGACGGTACTATTTCTATAAGCGAGAGACATCGGCACCGGTTTGAATTTAATAATAAATACAGAGAAGCGTTTGAGGCTTCCGGTTTTATTTTCTCCGGCGTTTCTCCCGACGGCAAACTTATCGAAATTTGTGAGTTAAAGGACCATCCGTGGTTTATAGGATGTCAATTCCATCCCGAATTTAAGTCTTCGCCCTTATACCCTCACCCTTTATTTAGAGGATTTGTCGCTGCGGCGGTAAAATATTCCAATGCGTTAAACGGATTGGAGAAATCTTCGCATGCAAAAAATAAGAGGAAAACCCTTGCATTATAATCTTCCGACCATGAAAACAGATAGTATTTTTACAAAAGATGATTTAGGGTATTTATTAAACTTCAAATTCGATAATACTTATCCGTTTATCATAGCAGGACCGTGCGTCATAGAAGACGCCGAGACTGCATATAATATTGCCGGAATTTTAAAGGACTATTCGGAAGAGCTTAATTTTAATCTTATATTTAAAGCATCTTATGATAAAGCGAACAGAACGTCCATTAATTCCTTCAGGGGACCCGGGATCGATAAGGGGCTTGAAATACTTGAAGGTATTAAAGCAAAATACGGTATTCCGGTTTTAAGCGATGTTCACGATGTTCGCGAGATAGAAAAGGCTAAGGCTGTTCTTGATATAATTCAGATACCGGCGTTTTTGTCTCGACAAACGGATATGCTGTTAGAGGCGGCAAAAACGGGAAAAATAGTCAATGTTAAAAAAGGGCAGTTTTTGGCTCCATGGGATACTAAATATATCGTAGAGAAGATAAAATCGGTCGGAAATAATAAGATAATCTTGACCGAAAGGGGTGTAAGTTTCGGTTATAACAACCTTGTAGTAGATTTCAGGTCGCTGATAGTAATGAAGGAGTTCGACGCCCTTGTCGTTTTCGACGCTACGCACAGTGTGCAACTTCCGGGCGTAGCCGCTTCTTCCGGAGGCAGGAAATACGTTATGCCGCTTGCAAGGGCCGCTTCAGCGGTAGGAGTAGACGGCATATTTTTTGAGGTTCATGCCGATCCCCCGCAGGCGCTGAGCGACTCTGCCAATTCGGTTTATTTAAGTTCGTTTAAAGATGAATTAAAAGGTATTTTAGAGATATCAAAGCGGCATGCATGATATATTAGAGACGGCTATGGATGTATTAAAGGTGGAGGCCGATTCGATAATGGCCCTGACGGATAGGCTTGACGAAAATTTTGAAAGAATGATAGATTGTCTCATTGATATAACGGGCAAAGTGATACTTACGGGGATGGGAAAATCCGGCATTATTGCAAGGAAAATATCTTCGACCCTTGCAAGCACCGGCACACCGTCTTTTTTTATGCATCCGGCGGAGGCGTCGCATGGGGATTTAGGCGTGATTTCGTCGAACGATGCCGTGATAATACTCTCTAACAGCGGCAATACCAAGGAGATAATCGCCATATTACCCGCTATAAAGTTTATAGGCGCTAAGGTAATAGGATTTTCCGGAAACAAAAATTCGCGGCTTTTTGCGCTGTCGGATTATTTTTTCGATATATCGGTAAAAAAGGAGGCTTGTCCCTATAATCTCGCCCCTACGGCAAGCACTGCCGTGCAGCTTGCAATAGGAGACGCTTTAGCGGTTTCTTTGCTGAAAAAACGAAATTTTCTCGAAGAAGATTTTGCCAAGCTTCACCCCGGAGGTTCTATCGGTAAAAAGTTTTTGAAGGTAACGGATATAATGCACAGGGGCAATGAAGTTCCGTTGGTAAAAGACTCGGCATTGCTGAAAGATGCAATTATAGAGATGAACTCTAAAAGGTTGGGATTGACCGGTGTTATAGATAACAACCTTTGTCTTTGCGGCATTATCGTAGACGGAGATTTAAGAAGGGCGTTATTGGGTTCTGCGGAAAATATTATAGGCAGGTCCGTCAGAGATATTATGACTAAAAATCCCAAAACCATCATAGAAGATACGCTTGCCGTAAATGCCCTGAGAAAAATGGAGGATTTGAAAATTACGTCGCTATTTGCGGTAGAATCTGCGGATAATAATAAGCCGGTGGGTGTTATACGTATGCACGATATAGTAAAAGCGGGAATAATTTGATTGGAATAAATGTGAATACGCAAGAGAATTATAAACATTAACTTAACTTTAAAGGCGAGAATTCATATGGATTACGGAATTGATTCCAGCTTTGAGGAGATAAAAATCTTAGTTTTCGACATCGACGGAATTTTAACCGACGGAAAGATATATTTATCGGAAAATGGGGTTGAAATGAAAACATTTTTCGTCCGCGACGGTGCCGGTATAAAATTGGTCAGGGAATTAGGGCTTAAAGTAGGTATGATTTCCGCCAGGACAAGCAATGCCGCTGCTATCAGGGCAAAAGAACTTGGCGTAGATTTTTACATAGAGGGATGCAAGGACAAATATAACGCTTTAGAGCTGATTTTAAAAGACTATGGTATGACCGTTAAAAATTTATTTTATATGGGCGATGACATAGTAGACATTGAGCTTCTAAAATCGGCTGCCGTTTCCGCATCCGTTCCGAATGCACCGGAATACGTCGGGGCTCATGCCGATATTATAACCGTTAAAGAGGGCGGATACGGGGCTGTAAGAGAGGTTTGCGATATTATATTGGAAAAAAAGGGACTTCTTTTAAATTTTTTAAATAACCTATAAAAAAAATAATGTTTTTAGATCGGCAAATTTTAAGGAAAATAACCCTTATATCGGGTGTCGTTTTTATTCTCATACTAGGCTTTTTTTTAATTATTCATTATTTAAACAACAAAAAAGACCTGCTGAATTTTAAAATTTCCAAGGGCTATATAAGTTTAAAGAAGGTCGATTATAAATTTTTTAAAAAGGGTGTTCTTGCCTATGAGATATTTTCCAAAAGCCTGAATTACCGCTCCCAAAAAGAGGAGGTTATTAAGCTTAGCGGCGTTAAGGCATATATTTACGGAAAAAATAAAAAACCCGTATATATTATAACAGGAAAATCCGGGCGCTTAAATACCGTTTCAAAAAATATTATAATTTCAGGAGATGTTATAATAAAATATGCGAGGGGGATGCGGATGAAAGCCGATATGATTCATTTTTTCGTGAAAGAGAATAAAATTATCGCCCCAGGCTATATGGAAATTAAAGGAAAAAGTTATTCTATTTCGGGGAAGATGCTTATTATCTATATTAAAAAGGGTATTTTTATATTACGGAAAAACGTTCATTTCATATCTTATAAACATAATAATAAAAATAGCGGGGCAATAACAGGATGAAAATAAGTTCATACTTTTTAATTTTATTTATTTTTTTAAGTTTTCTTTTTATTTTTCCTGGAAAAGGATTTGGCATTACCAATAAATTGCAACCCGAAACGAATATAACTTCGAACTCATTGAGGGTAAACAATAAAAAAGATACTGCCGTGTTTACCGGGCATGTAGTTGTGATTAAGGGTGGCCTTAGAATATCCTCCTCGGTATTAAATGTCGTTTATACGAAGAAACATAAGATTAAAATGCTTGTTGCAACCGGAAATGTGCATATTATAAAAGGAAAAAGCAATATTACCGGGGGTAAGGCGGTCTATTACGATAAAAAAGGAATTGTTGTTATAACGAAAAACCCGGTTGCATATGAAGGGAAGAATAAAATTGCCGGAAAAAAAATAATCGTCGATTTTAAGACGGGTATTTCTACCGTTATAGGCAGCGCCGAAAGGAGAGTCAGCGCGGTAGTATATTCCAATAAGTCTCTAACCGTCGGCAAATCTTTCGGTAAAAAAAATAGGTAATATAATGATAAAGGTTTTAAATTTAGTAAAAAGATTTAAAAAAAGAGTTGTAGTAAATAATGTTTCATTAGAAATAATGCCCGGTGAGATAACGGGCCTTTTGGGCCCTAACGGTGCAGGAAAGACTACGACGTTCAACATGATTTCGGGAATGTTGAAGCCTGATAGCGGTTCCGTATTTTTGGACGATATGGAGATTACTAAATTGCCTATGTATAAAAAGGCAAGGTTGGGTGTAGGGTATCTTCCCCAGGAAACATCGGTTTTCAGGAAACTTAGCACCGAGAAAAATTTGATTGCCATTTTTGAATTATTGAAAATATCAAATAAAGAAAAAGATGAAAGGCTTAATGAATTAATAGGCAAGTTCGGCCTTGAAAAGGTCAGAAAATTGCCGGTTATGAGTCTGTCGGGTGGGGAAAGGAGAAGGGTTGAGGTTGCGAGGTCGCTTATACTTTCCCCCAAATTCATTTTGTTGGACGAACCGTTTTCCGGAATAGACCCGGTAGCCGTTGAAGATATGCAGGATATTCTTATGGGTTTGAAAGATGATTCTATAGGAATTTTAATAACCGACCATAATGTAAGGGAGGCACTTAGAATATGCAATAGCGCTTATATAATTAACGACGGTAAAATTATAGAAAACGGTACACCGGCACATATTATTTCAAGCAGTATAGTAAAGAGATTTTTTCTTGGAGAGAAGTTTAATTTGAGTGTATGAGCTTGATGTTATATAATTATATATTATAACTGCTTATTATAGTTATCGTTTAGTTACCACTTAGGAGTCGTATCGTATGGGCGGTATAGAATTAAGACAAAATTTAAAGTTATCTCAGCAGCTGGTTATGACCCCGCGTCTTCAGCTTGCCATTAAAATGCTGGCGCTAAATAATGTTGAGCTTTCCGATATGATAAATCAGGAAATATTGGAGAACCCGATAGTAGACGCCGAGGAAGATTATGATAAAAATAAAGAATCCTTACAGGCGGACGAAGGCAGGGTTGAGAGCGAAGAAGAATTTAAGGAGATTGCACAATATTTAGTAAACTATAATGAGCAGCTTGTCGATTTGTCTAAGGCCGGCGGTAATTATAAGGGTACCGATAATAATTATATAGAAAATTGTATAGAAAATAGTTTTTGTAGCGGCAAGACCCTATACGAACATATAATGGAGCAGGTCAGAACCGGATATTTCTCGGAGCAGGAAGTTTTACTTTCCGAATATATTGCGGGCAATTTGGATTCAAAGGGGTTTCTTGCCGTATCTATGCCGGACATTGAGGAGTTTGTATCGGCTAATATTGTAAACGAAAGCGGCAGCGAAGAAGATATCAAAGAATTCGCAAGCGGTGTTTTAGACAAAATATATAGGTTGGAGCCGGTAGGCCTTGCTTCCAAAAATGTCGCGTCAAGCTTGACGATTCAAGCAGAATATTATTTCAGCGGCGATAATTTGCTTAAATTGATAATTAACAATTATTTAAAAGAGGCTGCAAATAAAAATTATCAAAAGATAAGCAAAGAAACCGGGGAACATATTGATGCGGTATTAAGTTCCATGGAGAACTTAAAGAAATTAAATCCGTATCCGGGGATAAGCTTCGGCAGAGATGAGCCGAGATATATAACGCCGGATCTGTTTCTTAAAAAAAAAGACGGGAAGTATCTGGTTTTCATGAACGACGGCTATATTCCTGAAATTAGAATAAGCTCTTATTATAAAAAAATTTTAAGCGGTGAAATCGTTGTCCCGCAGGACATGAAGAATTACGTAGAGGAGAGATTTAAATCAGCCTTATGGTTGATTAAAAGCATAGATACGAGAAAGGAGACTATTTTAAAAATAGCCCAGAAGATTATAGATAAACAATCTGATTATTTCGATAAAGGGAGCGGAGATCTTAAGCCTTTAATCTTAAAAGATATAGCGTTAGAATTAAATATTCATGAATCGACGGTGTCAAGGGCAACATCTAATAAATATTTAAGTACGCATATCGGGGTTCTTGAGTTGAAGAGCTTTTTTACCGGTGCTTCGTATGGTGATTCTTCTTCCAAAAACGTTATGGCAAGAATCAAAACAATTATAAATTCCGAGGAGTTGGCGGGAAGGGTTTTCAGGGATAATGAAATAACGGATATTCTAAAAAGACAGGGTGTAGTCATTGCCCGCAGGACTATTGCCAAGTACAGGGAGATTATGGATATACCGTCGTCAAGTGTCAGAAGTAAGAATATAATCAATAATTAAACTAATAAACGGAGACTACTCAAATGAATATTAAGGTTACCTTTAAACATATCGATTCGACGGAAGCCATAAAACAGTATGCCGAATCTAAGATTTCAAAACTCGAAAAGTATTTAAATAATATTATAGAGGTACATATAACCCTGAGCGTGGAACGTGTCGAGCATAAAGAGTCCGGTGTGGCGCAGGTTAAACTATTGACGAAGAACTTTACGATTAATGCCGAGGAAAAGTCGGCAGATATTTACAGCGCTATCGATCTTTTAATGGGGAAAGTCGAGACTCAGGTTAAAAAATATAAAGACAAGGCAAGAAGGAAAGATCACAGCGAAGAAGGTTTTGTCTCTGCCGTTGACAGCGCTCCAAGCATAGAGATTAAAGACGATTATGAAAGGCAACCCTTAAGTATAGATGAAGCGATACAAAAACTTGAAAAACGAAATAAGAATTTTATAATTTTTATAGACAAAGAATCCTCTGTAATATCTTTTCTTTTTAAAGAAAAGGACGGGCGTTTTTCTTTGATCGCCCCTGAATTATAATATTTATTATATAGCGGGGAGGCGGGTTAATATTGGAAGAAAACACGGGGAAGCCGAATATAATTTTAATTAGCGGTGTTTCCGGTTCCGGCAAATCATCCGCATTAAAAATTTTCGAAGATAAAGGCTTTTTTTGCGTCGATAATATGCCCATGCTTCTACTGCCTAAATTTTTTGAACTGGGGCTGTCGGCAAGGCTAAAGAATATACTCTTTGTTATAGATATAAGGGAAAAGAGTTTTTTAAACGAATTTGAAAATTATATTAAATTTTTAAGAAACATACCGTCGTTTTTTAAATTTATCTTTTTTGATGCAAGGGATGAAATTCTTATAAGAAGATATTCCGAAACACGCAGAAAACACCCTATTTCGGAGGGAAGTATTTTAACTGCACTCAAAAAAGAACGTCAACTTCTCTCCGCCGCCAAGCTTAACGCCGACATTGTCGTCGATACGTCCGATATCAAAATTCATGATTTAGAAGGCATATTGATGACGCGCCTCAAGGGGCTTGCCACATGCAGCACCTCGTTTTCGGTTAAGATTATATCTTTCGGTTTTAAATACGGATTGCCTCTTGAGGCCGATACCGTTTTCGATGCGAGATTTCTCCCTAATCCGTTTTTTATCCCTCTTTTAAAAGATTTTACCGGTATGAGTCGGAAAATAACAGAATATATGCTTTCTTTTAGTGAATCCGGTAAGTTTATAGAATATATAAGAAATTTTTTGATATTTACCCTACCCCTTTATAAAGAGGAAAATAAGTCCTATTTTACCGTCGGGGTGGGCTGTACAGGGGGGGTTCACAGGTCTGTTTTTGTAGTTGAAGAGTTAAAGAAAAGGCTCGGAGACATTAGCGAGGAATATGACATATCATACTCTCACAGGGATATGAAAAAATAAGTTCGGCTGACGGTTAATGGTCGTTTGGAAATATAAATTGACCCAAAGACATATTTTATTGTATCATTAGTATATATAAAAAATTCATAATTTTAAGAAAGGTGAACCATCATGAATAATCAAAGAGGCAGCTTTATTTTTACATCCGAATCGGTGACGGAAGGGCATCCCGATAAAATATGCGACAAAATATCAGACTCTATTCTCGATGATTTTATTGCGCAGGATAAATATTCCAAGGTTGCGTTAGAGACGATGGTAACGACGGGGCTTGTCGCCGTAGCAGGCGAGGTTACGTCAAACGGTATTGTAAATTACCAAGATATAATCAGGAATGTAATAAAGGAAATAGGGTATGACGATTCGGCTATCGGTTTTGATTATAAGAGTTGCGGAATAATTACCGCTGTCGGCAAACAGTCTTCCGATATAAGCATGGGAGTCGAAAGAGAGAAAGAAGAAGACCAGGGTGCGGGAGACCAGGGGCTTATGTTCGGGTATGCGACATCGGAAACGGACGACTTTATGCCTGCCCCGATTTATTATGCACATAAACTCACCAAGAGGCTTGCCGATGTCAGGAAAGCCGGCATTTTAGATTTTATCAGACCGGATGGAAAATCGCAGGTTTCGGTTAGGTATGTTAACGGCGAACCCGATAAAATTACATCCATCGTTATCTCTACGCAGCATGCCGATTCAATATCGCAGAAAAGCCTTAAAGAAGCAGTAATATCTGAGGTTATCGATAAAACGATACCCGCCGAGCTTATAGATAAGGATACTAAATTTTTTATAAATCCTACGGGACGCTTTGTTATAGGCGGTCCTAATGGTGATACCGGACTTACCGGAAGAAAAATTATAGTCGATACATACGGCGGGATGGGCAGACACGGCGGCGGGGCTTTTTCAGGAAAGGACCCCTCTAAAGTCGATAGAAGCGGTTCTTACATGGCCAGGTTTATCGCTAAAAATATCGTAGGCAGCGGAATTGCAAAAAAATGCGAGGTCCAGATTGCTTATGCGATAGGTATTGCAGAGCCTGTATCCGTTATGACGGATACCTTTGGCACCGGAATCCATCCGGATGATATAATTTCTGCAGCCATAAGCAAGGTTTTTAGTCTAAAGCCTTATAATATGCTTAAAGCCCTTGATCTTTTAAGGCCTATTTATGCCAAGACATCCAACTATGGACACTTCGGTAGGTTCGACGATGATTTTACTTGGGAGAAGCTTATTAAAATTCAAGAGCTTAAGAAAGAAGCACTTGAATTAAGCAAGGTGAAGACCTTCGTTTAAGGTAAAAAATACCGAAATATTTATATTAAAAATGATATAAAATAGGATAAAAACAATTAAAGGAGATGAAATGTCGGATATTAAGGATATTAAGCTTGCAAGTCACGGTAAAGAAAGAATATTATGGGCAGAGCAGGATATGCCTGTTTTGGGTCTAATAAAAGAGCAGTTTGCCGAGAAAAAGCCTTTTAAAGGCCTAAATATGGGTTTATGCCTCCATGTTACGGCGGAAACAGCTAACCTCGCAAGGACGTTAAAAGAAGGCGGCGCGGGGGTATATTTATGCGCATCAAATCCCCTGTCCACGCAGGATGATGTTGCCGCATCCCTTACGAAGGATTTCGGGATAGACGTTTATGCCGTCAGGGGAGAGGATTCCGATACCTACTACAAACACATAGAAAGCGTTCTAAGCCAAGAACCCAATATTACCCTTGACGACGGGGCGGATATCATATCCGTAATACATAAAAAACATAAAAAATTGATTAAAAATATAAAGGCGTCTATGGAAGAAACCACTACCGGCGTAATAAGGCTGCGTTCCATGGAGTCGGCGGGAGAACTTAAGATACCGGTAATTGCTGTAAACGATGCCGACGCCAAACACCTTTTTGATAATAGATACGGGACGGGACAATCTACGATAGACGGCATAATAAGGGCGACGGACGTTCTTCTTGCCGGCAAGAATTTTGTCGTTATGGGTTACGGCTGGTGCGGAAAAGGGCTTGCATTAAGGGCGAGAGGCATCGGTTCTAACGTTATAGTTACCGAGGTTGATCCGGTTAAGGCGTTAGAGGCGGTGATGGATGGATTCAGGGTTATGAAGGGTACCGAAGCCGCCAAAATAGGCGATATTTTTTGTACGGTAACCGGCGATATAAATATTATAGATGCAGAACACTTTGAAAACATGAAAGACGGTGCTATAGTTTCCAATTCCGGGCATTTTGACATCGAAATAAACATAAAAAAGTTAAAGAAGATGGCAAAGAAGGTAAAAAGGGTCAAAGACTTTATTGAAGAATATACGTTAAGTAACGGCAACAGAATATATTTGCTTGCGGAAGGCAGATTAATAAACCTTGCAAGCGCTCACGGACACCCGGCAAGCGTTATGGATATGAGTTTTTCCGTACAGGCTCTTTCGGCGGAATTCGTGGTCTTCGGGGAGACGATGCCCCCTAAGGTTTACGACGTTCCCAAAGAAATAGACGAAAGAATCGCATTCTTAAAATTAAAGTCCCTCGGGGTGGAAATAGATGCGCTTACCGAAGAACAAATAGCTTATTTAAAATCATGGCGGGAAGGTACGTAATAAAAAACTATTTGTCTTTAATATTTAGATCGTATAGATATTTGATTCCCTTAAGTGTCCAGAACTTATCTATTCTGTTTTGATATTTTAAGTTCAAAGCATCAAAGATTAAATTACAATTGCCGCCGGTGATTATTATATTTGTGTCTTCCGGCTTGCAATTGTAATATTTATAGATGTTGTCTATAAATCCCTTAATAGAGTAGATATATCCGAAGTATATTCCGGATAGTATTGAATTCTCCGTATTTGTACCTATTATGCCGATTTTTTTTATGTTTTTTTTTGTTGCTTCGACTATCGGGAGTTTTTCCGTAGATTGATAAAGCGAATTCGTTAGCATGGAAAGCCCCGGAAAAATGATTCCTCCGAGAAAACAGCCCCTTTTATCCATTACGTCTATAGTCAAAGCGGTTCCGGAATCCACTATTATATGAAACTTTTGTTCTGCAAAAAAGGCATAACTTACGTTGGCTATCCTGTCTGAACCCAGTTTGTTGCTATTTTCTAAGCAAATTCGGATGTTTAACTTTATTTTAGATGAAATATAAAAAGAGTTAATTTTCGTTTTATCGAAAAATTCTTTATATATCGGATCTGCCGAGGGAACTACCGAGGATATGGAGGCATTGCTTATCTCTTTTGGCGAAAAGTTTTTGGCGAAAAGTTTCTTTAAATCGTTCAAGGAAGATATCTTTGCCGTACTTACCTTGAAGGTTTTAATTATATTGTTTTTTTCATCGAATATTCCAAAATTTGAGGAAGAATTACCTATATCGCATGCTAATAGCATATTTTAAAAATATATTTCGCCGGAGATAACCTTCTCCAATTTATTTTCACCGGTTTTTAAAAGAAGGGCTCCTTTAGAATCAATACCGACAACTTGTCCCTCGACATCTTTGTCTTTAATATTTATTCTGATTGTCTTACCCATCATATCGAAGTATTTTTGGTAGTTGTGAAGGATAGACGATAAACCCGTAGATAAAAACATTTCGTAATATTTATCGAACTTGTTTAAAATAGACGCTATAAGTTTATTTCTATCGATGGGATCGGTTTGACCGTTTATTTTTTTAGACTCGATTAAAAGCGATGTTGCGATATCCCTTATGTTATCGTTTATATCCTCTTCTTCGGTGTTGACGTTCATTCCTATACCGACGATAATATACTCTATATTCATATTTTGCGTACTCATCTCGGTCAGTATGCCGGAAACCTTTTTTGTGCCTATAAGGACATCGTTCGGCCATTTAATCTGAGGCTTTAAGGATGCAATCTCGGCTATTGCGTCGGCAACGGAAACCGCGGCTAAAATAGTCATTCCTTGCGCCGCTTCAGGGTTAAACTTAGGTCTCAATATAATAGACATATATATGTTACATCCACATGGAGACGTCCATATCTTTCCGTTTCTGCCCCTGCCCTTTTCCTGGCAATCTGCTATAACTACGCTTCCGTTTTTTGCGCCCTTGGATACCAAGTTTCTGGCGATGGTATTTGTGGAATCAACTTTCTTTTGATAATATAGGTCTTTCTCTACAAAATAGCCCTTAAGCCTCTTTTTAATTTCTGAGGTATCAATGCTCTTTATTTCGTCCATTTTCTACAGCCCCTTGAAATTCTATATTTTTTAATTTTATAAATCTATATATTATATTATATCATTTCTGCAAAAAATTTAAGTAAAATCTAAATAATAAAATTTAATGAGAAATCGGCAGGCGTAACGGAGTTGGTCAGGCATCCCATAGAAATATAATCTACGCATGTCAATTCGGCAATGCTTCTTAATTGAGTCGTTTTTATATTTCCGGAAGCCTCGGTAAGGGCATTTCCGTCTATGATGCAGACGGCATCCCTCATTGTATCGGGGTCCATATTGTCTAACATTATTACATCAGCCTTTGCGTCTAACGCCTCCTTAACTTCGTCAAGATTTGCCGTTTCTATTTCTATCTTGAAATTCAAACCCGAATGATAGGCCTTGACCATACTTACGGCATTCTTTATTCCGCCCGCGAGCTTAATGTGGTTGTCTTTTATGAGTATTCCGGATGACAGGTCAAATCTGTGATTTTCTCCGCCCCCCGTTTTGACCGCATATTTTTGAAGGACTCTTAAACCCGGAACGGTCTTTCTGGTATCCAATACCTTAGTTTTAAGCCCCCTAAGTTCATTTGCGGCAATATCGGATGCCGTTGCTATACCGGATAAATGCTGGAGAAAATTAAGCGCGGTTCTCTCGGCATAAAGTATTACGCTTGCTTTTGCCTCAAACGATATAACGCTGCAAGATTTTGATACCGAGTCGCCTTCGCGAACTAAAAAATCTATTTTATGATTGCCGCCCGAAACCATATCTATAACCATGGAAAACACAGGCAATCCGCACACTACGGATTGTTCTTTGGCTATAACTTCACATCGTACAATCGGGTCGTCTTTCAATGTGAGCGCATCGGTCGTAATGTCGCCGCCTTTTATATCTTCATTTAGAGCCGTGTATATCAGCGGTTTTACCTGAGATTCAAAAATACGCATGTTTTTCCTTTATTGTTGCTTAATTTTTTCTATTTCTTCTTTAACGAGTTTTTCTATAATATCCGGCATGGTATTTTTTATGCTCTCCACTATCCGAGGCTTAACTTCCTCAAGAGTTTTTTCTATCGCATCCCTTAAATAATCGTCTAATTTAACTAAATCTTGCTCATCTAAGATTTTCAAATTTAATTCTCCTTTATGATTATCTGCGTTTATATTATCGTTATCATCGCTAATAGGTTGTGCAACGGATTTATCCTCCATAGCCGGCTCTCTCAGTGCAGCCGTTTCCTGCTGTTTGAGGGGTATATCCGATTCGGGATGTTCGTCCGATTTATCGTCGTCCAAGGTATGATTAATGTCGATAGAATTTTCCGATTCCAAGTTTTTTGCAATATTTTCGGTAAGTTCAATCTTTTCCGAAGGGCTCTCGGAGTTAGCGGGCACAATGGATTCGCCCGCCGGCTGCGTTTCCGGCATGGCGTTGGCAGAGGAAACTTGAGAATCGGATTCTTTTTTATTAAGTTCCTTAAATTCCTTGAATATCGCATCGTCTTTAAAAAGATTCTCGAAAGCCTGACTCAGTTCCGAAGAATTTGTATCTGTCCGATCGTCGGCATTGTATGAATCTTCCGATTCTCCCGATGCGGCTTCCGCAGATGGATTCGTTAAAGTCGCATCGGCGGTAGAAGGCGGTTCGGATGATGTCTCGGTATTGGTTTCAACCTCAAATGATGAAATGTCGTATATCTTTTCCCCTGTCTTCACCTCTTTTTTATTACGGATTTTAGCACTTATCGTCCTTTTTATCTTAGAAATAAACGAGTTTTTATCGAATGGCCTATATATGAAGCCGTCGGCTTTAAGCTCTATGAGAGATTCTCTTTCTTTGTCCGATAAATCCGAAGGCACTAATAATAGAAGCGGGGTATCTGAGAAATTATCGCTGTTTTTGATCTCTACAATATTTTTTTTTAATTCCGTGTTAATCGTGTCGTAATTTAGTATAATTAAGTCCGGCGCAGATTTTTCCGTCTCGTTTAACAGCATTGACGGCTCGCTAATCATGTCTAATTTAAATTCCTGATTACTGAGAAATATGGTGGATACCGCCCTCTGCATCGCTTCGCTATCATCTATAAAAACTAAATCGTGTACCATAATAAGTCGCCCTCCAATGTTTTAAAAGTCCTTAACGCCTTTAAAACAATTATAATTTTTGTTATACTATATCATAAATTTTGGCCTAATTAATACCCATGAGACACGTGCAATATATTAATATTAATATTAATATATAATATAGTCAATAATTTAAACTAAATATTTTAAAATAAGCGGGCTTTTATGTCGACAATCGACAGATATATATTTAAACAGATGATTTTCCCATTTATTTTCGGGCTTTTGATTTTTACTTTCAGCGTTACGATCAATCGTATCCTGCTGCTGACTCAGATGGTCCTTAACGAGGGCATAAGCGTTTTGGCGGTATTGAAACTTGCAAGCTTGACGATACCGGATTTTATGATAATAACCCTTCCGATCTCTTTCTTGCTTGCCGTGTTGGCGGTTTTCGGCAAGATGACTCAAGACAACGAGATTGCGGCGTTAACGGCTTCCGGCGTAAGTATGTTTAAGCTTACCAAACCCGTTATTATTTTTGCTTTAATACCGCTGTCTATCTCCATTTTTTTTTCTTTTTATATGGCCCCGAGATTTAACTTTTTTTTTAGGGTGCTTGCGGTAAAAGAGGTTAAGAATGCGGCGCTTTCGGCATTAAAAAAAAATATGTTTACCGATAGATTTGGAAATTTGAGGATTTTTGTTAAGGATGTCAATACAAATAAAAATACCCTTAAGGGTATTTTTATATTGAATAAGGTGGGTAATGAACCCGAGACGTTAATCGCTAAAAGGGGTGTTATAACGTATAATCAAAAACAAAATACCTTATCTCTTTATTTAAAGAACGGAATTATTCAAAACCAAAATCCATATTCTAAAAATTTCTGGATATTGCATTTTGATGACTATAAGATAAACATTAAATTGAGGGGGCTATCTTTTCCGGGGAAAAACAGCTCGGTTCATTTCTTGACGTTTCCTCAACTTACGAGGAGATATCTTTCCGAACATAACCATAAATTAAAAAGTATGTATCTTGTGTATATGTATAAAAAGATTGCTATTCCGATAGCTGCTTTATTGTTCGTATTCATAGGACTGCCACTCGGCATGCTTATAGAGAAAAGAAGCTTGTTTCTTGCAATTTTCTATACGATAATTATTGTTGTAATCTACTATGTTTTATTTACGTCCGGGTTTTATCTGTCGCTCAGAAATCAGGTTAATCCCTTTATAGGCACATGGGGGGCGGATTTATTCCTTGTCGTTTTGGGAATTATATTATATACGAAGGCATTTCTAAGGCAATAAATATAAACAAACGATTTTAATTAAAATGTAATATAGCGGTAATAAATTTATGAAGATTAAGATACTGCAAAGATATTTATTAAGCGAATTTTTAAAACATTTCATTATAGCGATTATAAGTTTAGCGGCTTTTTACGTAGTAGTGGATTTTATTTCCAATATAGGCACTTTTACCGAGCATGCCCCTGAACTCAGGTATGTCATTCTTTATTTCATCTATAAACTGCCGGAAATAACATATCGGATGCTTCCGTTGGCGGTTCTTCTTGCGACTCTGCTTTCAATTTCTTTTTTTAATAAGAATAATGAAATAACGGCGGTGAAATCTTCCGGTTTGAGTATGTTTAAGTTTTTTCTACCGCTGATCGTCTTAGGGGCGGTGATATCTGTTTTTGCTTTTTTGCTTTCGAATTTTATAGTCGTAAGGTCTAACATGCTGCGAACCGTCGTTATGCAGAGGTATATCAATAAGAATAAGACTTACGATATCAGTTCCATATATAAATATAGGACCAAAAATATATTGATTCATTATAAGCACAGTATTATTACGGCTAAGACCATGGAGCCGACTTCCAAAACAATGAAAGGGGTCAACATATATATTTTTAATGATAAATTTATACTAAATAAGAGATACATCGCAAAAGCGGGTTATTTCGGTAAAAAAGGCCTCAAGTTAACAGGCGTACGCGAAGGAAGGTTTAATTTTACAAATAAAAATAAAGCTATTTTTTCCGAAAAAAGTATTAAATCGGTTGAGATTCCAATCTATTTAAATTTAAACTTTTTTAGGTCTTATAAATTAAAGCCGGAATTTTTATCCATAATAAATCTTTCAAGAATGATTGCCGTCGCGAGAAAGTCAGGGTCGGGTTTAAACTATATCTTGACCGATTATTACTCCAAACTATCCTATCCCGTTGTCAACTTAATACTTATACTTATTGGAATATCGATAGGGCTGATACTTGGCAGTAAAGGCAATTCTCCTATTTCCGTAGGCATAAGTTTGGCGTTCGCGTTTGCTTGGTGGATTATAAACTCCATCGCCCTATCGCTTGGGGAGTCGGCGCAACTTAATCCCTTGTTGGCTGCATTCATGGCTAATATTATATTTTTATCCTTTGCCGTGTATCTCATGACGGATATAGACTGACCGCGCAATATCCAATCTAACGGCTTATAACTCGATACGCAGTCCGTCATATGCCGGCATAAGATTATCGGTACCATATTCCTTAACGCGTTCGTAATCTAAGTCATGCCCCATATGTGTGAAGTATGTTTTGGTCGGATTTATTTTTTTAGAAACAGCAATTGCTTCTTCTATGCTGAGATGCGTCGGATGCGGTTTGTGTCTGAGTGCATCTATCATTAATATATCTAAATTTTTCAACAAGTCGAATGAAGACTTCGGTATTTTAGACGTATCGGTAATATATGCGAAATCGTTTATTCTATAACCGTTTATCAGGTTTTTTCCGTGATAGACGGGAATCGGCGTTATTTTTAGCCCCGACTTTATTTCCATACTTTTATTAATGACGCAGGGGGTCAGGTACGGCTTGCTGGATTGAGACTTTTCTTTAAAAATGTAGCCGAATTTAGTTTTAATAAAATTTATTGCCGTTTCCGATGCGTATATGGGTATAAATCTATTATCTTCGTTTTTCAAATAGTTAAACATCCTTAAATCGTCTATGCCGAAAATATGGTCGGCATGGGTGTGGGTATATAATACCGCATCCACGTTTTCGATATTAAGACTCAATGCTTGGGTTCTCAAATCCGGCGTGGTATCTATTAAAATATCCAAATTATTTTCGGATACCATAACAGACGGCCTAAGCCTTTTATTTTTCGGATTGGACGACGTGCAAACTTCGCATTTGCATCCGATTAAAGGAACGCCGGTCGAAGTACCGCATCCTAAAACTAATACTTTCATATTCTTTTATGATACAATAAAATAGGCGCTGGCGCAAACAGCACGGCGATTAAAACGTATTGCGGACAGGGGATGTTAAACTTTAAAACGAACAAAAATAAAAAAGATACCGAAAGAGTCAAAATCCGGCGTGAGATTATTTTTGCGGCAGCGGTATTAATCCTCGTTATTTTTTCCACATTCGAAGAGCTTCGGATGGTTTATTTTTCCAATGCATCAATCACATCCAAGGTTATAGTCTATGCTTACATAAATATCACCGTAGTCCTGTTCTTGCTGATGTCGTTTCTTGTGCTTAGAAATGTCGTAAAATTAGTCATAGAACGGAAAAAAGGGATTATAGGCGCAAAGCTTAGAACGAAATTTGTCGGCTTATTCGTCATAGTCAGTATTGTTCCGTCTATTTTTATGTTTATTGTTTTGATTATGACCGGTTTTGCCGCAAATATTATAAATAAATGGTATTCGCCGAGGTTCGAAAAGGCTATGGATTATGCCGCGAGTATCGCCGGTAATAGCGCCTTCGGCAAGAATAATGCAGATATCAGCCATAAGATTAAATGGCTCAGTCATTTCTATATGGAATATTTACAGATAAGATTTATAAAAAACCCGGTTGAGACGACTTATCTGATATTTTTTTCAATATTTACGCTTATTATTCTATTTGTTTCCTTGTGGGTCGGGTTTTATTTTTCCAAGAAATTAACCAAGCCGATAATAGACCTTGTCGAGGGTACGAAAAAAGCGGCATCCGGAGATTTCAATATAAAAGTGCCTAAAAATTCAGACGATGAAATAGGTATGCTTATCGATTCTTTTAACGTAATGGCAATGGATTTAAAGAAAAACAAAGAAGAGATCGAAAAAACGAATACCGACTTAAAAAAAGTCAATGAAGAAATAGACAGAAAAGGAAAATATATGGAGATAATACTTAAAAACATTCACGCAGGCGTTATCGGAATAGATGCTACGGGTAAGATTAGAAGCTTGAATAATGCGGCGGAGGAGATGTTCGGAATTAACCATAAAGATGTTTCCGGCAGAAATTACAAGGATGTTTTCGATGAAGCCGTATTTTCCGATATAAGGAGTATTATCAAAATTTTAACTAAAGAAAATAAAGAAAGTTTGACGAAAGAAATAAAGTTTAATATAAGCGGAAATTTAAAAGTTTATATAGTAAACCTTACGGTTCTGAAAGATGAAGCCGGTAATTACGTAGGTTTTATCATCGTTTTAAACGATACTACGGATATGATGAAGGCGCAAAGGGTTGCGGCATGGGAAGAGGTCGCCAAGCGCATGTCTCATGAAATTAAAAACCCCTTGACGCCGATAAGGCTTTCCGCCGAACGGCTTAAAAGAAAATTCGGAAATAAAATAGATGCCGACGATACCATTTTTAACGATTCTATTAATATGATAATTAAGGAGACGGACGATTTGAAAAATCTCGTCGACGAATTTTCACTTTATGCAAGGCTTCCAAAGGCTAATTTTGAGCCGGCGGATTTAAACATTTTAATAGGCGAGGCTGTTTTGCTTTACAAAGGTGCACATAAAAATATAGAATTTATCGAAAAGTTTGCCGAAAAGCTGCCTAAGGTCTTCATAGATAAAAGACAGATGAAAAGGGCATTCATGAATATTATAGATAATGCATTATTCAGCATAACCTTGAAGTTATTGGGAAAACACGGCGCCGGTCCGGCGGCGGGTTATGAGGGCAATATAACCGTGACGACAAAGTCGGTATTCGGCGGGAATAAAAATGAAAATATCGTAAGGGTAGTTTTTTCGGATAACGGAATCGGCATAAAAGGCGAGGTCATGCAGAGCATGTATGAACCTTATTTTTCTACCAAACAGGGCGGAACGGGTTTGGGGTTGGCGATTACAAAAAATATCGCTATGGAGAATAATGCGGTTATAACGGCTAAAAATAATAAAAGAGGCGGGGCGGACTTTATAATAGACTTGAAGGCGGAATCGACAAGTAGTTTTAAGAATAACTCAATGAAGAAATAACGAGGGGGCAGGAGTGAAGTTTGTTTTGATAATAGACGACGAGGGCAGCATAAGAGAATCACTGGAAGGGATATTAGGCGACGAGGGTTACGGTGTCTTATCGGAAGGAAACGGCGAGGCGGGGCTTAAGTCTTTTAGGGAAAATCCCCCTAATGCCGTTTTACTTGACGTATGGCTTCCGGATACGGACGGAGTGAATATCTTACGCGAAATGGTGAAAATAGATAAAAAAATTCCGGTCATAATGATTTCCGGTCATTCCGGTATAGACACGGCCATACAAACTATAAGAATCGGGGCATACGATTTTATCGAAAAACCCCTATCATTGGACAGGATTGTGATAACCGTAGAAAATGCCGTTAAATATAACAGTGTCAGCGAAAAGAAAACCATATTGGCGGGAACGCTTTCGGGCGGGTTCGAACTCATAGGCGAATCCGACGGCATTAATGCCCTGAAAGAAAAAATACTGAAGGTTGCATCTTCGACGGCTCCCGTGCTGATTACAGGGGAAAACGGCACGGGAAAAGAGATGATTGCAAGGGCTATTCATTCCAACAGTCTCAAGAGGAGTGATGAGCCGTTTATCGCTATAAATTGCGCAGCCATACCGGATGAACTTATAGAGAGTGAAATTTTCGGCCACGAGAGAGGGGCGTTCACCGGGGCTAACGGCAGGAAAAGGGGAAAATTTGAGCTTGCGGACGGGGGGACTATTCTTCTTGATGAAATCGGTGATATGAGCCTGCGAATGCAGTCTAAAATTTTGAGAGTCCTGCAGGAAAACAGATTTCAAAGGGTTGGGGGAGAAACCGACGTAGATGTTGACGTCAGAGTCGTAGCGGCTACGAACAAGGATCTTGAGTCGGAGATAGCCTCCGGTAGATTTAGGAGTGATTTATTCTATCGGCTTAACGTTATTCCGTTTTTCATTCCCCCGCTCAGAGAGAGGAGGAACGATATTCCTTTATTAATTGATTATTTTATTAATATCTTCGGCGATAACGTCGACAGGCTGAAGATAGACGACGATGCCGTAAATATTATGAAAAATTACGACTGGCGCGGAAACGTCAGGGAGCTGAAAAACATTATAGAAAGGTTTTCCATTTTAAATTCTAACAATAAAATAACTAAAGAAGATGTTTTGAGCGAGTTAAAGATCGAGCCGTTAGCGGATAAACATAATGTAGAGACAATAAGCGACGGGGGTTATATGAAAATAAATTCGTTCAAGCAGGCAAAAGAAGACTTTGAGAGGGCATTTCTATCTTATAAATTAAAAGAGAACGACAATAATATTACAAAAACAGCAATTACCCTCGGTATGAGCAGGCGTAATCTACAGAAGAGAATGGACTGCTTAAATATTAATCAATAAATGATTAATATGATAAAGTGGTTAAAATTGTGGCAGCATATTGTTGCCGAAATGTTTCCGAAAGAAAATATGTATATTTTTTTTTCACTGTTCACCCTATTTTCCGTTCTTCAAACCCTCTAAAATTCATTTTTCCTGAAAACTGGCACAACCTTTGCGTATAACATAAATAGAAAAAATAACCTTTAATTTTACCTCCAATTGTAATTCTTAAAGGTTTTTACCTGCGCAGGTAATTTAAACTTAAAATTTTTTAAAGGGAGGCTTTATGGAGCATAAATCAAAATCCGGGTTCAATATTAAGGTATTTTTATGTTTTGTTTTATTTGCCGTATTTTTATCGGCTACGGGGGTTAGAGAGTCTTATGCCGTCGATGCCTATGCGAATATCAATACGAATGCAAGCATTAAAAAAATAGAAAAGAAATTAAATAAGGCGCTGTCCGATATCAGTGCATTAAAAACACAAGAGGCCAATAACCGAAACAACTATTTTTCCAACATACAATTGCTTGGGACGATAGCAGCCTCTTATACGTATAATCTTGCAAAGCCGGACGGTTATAACGGCAATTACGGGGATAACTGGCAGTCCGACGGTTTTACGGTCAACAATGCCGATATAACGCTGAAGCGTTCGCCGGGCAATTCTTTCACCCCTTACGGCGTGGGCTTTCATGTCTCGATTGATTTCGGTCAGAATATACAGTTTTATAAGGCTTATTACGGAAATAAGTCTTATTTTACACAGTCTTTTCAGGACAGAACCCCTTACGATGTGAGGAAGGCATATATAGACATAAATCTGCCGGTAGGAAACGGATTGGATATACACATCGGAAAGGAGAGCGAACTTTTGGGATTTGAAGCCTTTAATCCTGTCAGAAGCTGGAACAATACCTATTCATTACTGACTGCGGTAGAGCCGGCAACGTTAACCGGCGTTTTTTTAACGTATAATTTTATTCCCGCATTGACCTCGACCCTCGGGATTGCAAATACTATTAATTCCGTCGTTCCGGTCGATAACCTGCCCGTTATCGAACTGAATGAGAGTTATGCGGCGCTTAGCACGCTTACGTTCAACGGAGGATTTATTTATGGGGCCAATAGTTATGTCGTAGCCGACAAAACCTTGTATAGGGATAACTTGAACAAGAGTTTTTATAGTTATTTAGATGCCGTGTACAGCCCAACGAGCGACTGGTCTTTTGTCGTCGATTACGAGCTTGGTCTCGGCGGCGGAATAAACAATTCGGTTTTTAGCGATAACGGAATAACACTGAGCAGCGTAACATATCCGACACTGATTAAAACATCCGCATCTACGTATAGCAAATCCCGTTTTTACGGCATAGCCGGATACGTTCATCATCAGCACAATTATTTTTTCGGTCAGGTTGCAGAAACCTTGAGAGAAGTTTGGGCATACGACCAAAACGGCTTGTGGGAGGCTGCGAGCATTCCCGGGATTGACAATAACTATACGGACTCTACGCTGACGTTTGCTTATTTGCCCTCTTTTAAAGGATTTAAAAATATACAGTTTAGGTTTGAGCTTGAGCATCAGGCGGCAAATCATAACGTCTATTTAAATTCCGAGGGCGTACCTGCGCATTCGCAGCAGAATACGTTGAATTTAACGGTTTTATATAGTTTTTAAGAGGAGGAGATAAAAAATGAAAAAGATAGAGGCTATTATTAAGCCTTTTAAAATTGACGATGTCAAGGAAGCCCTTAATAAAATCGGAATTCACGGAATAACGGTTACAGAGGTCAAGGGTTTCGGAAGGCAGAAGGGGCACACCGAGTTATACAGGGGAGCGGAATACAGAGTAGATTTCGTTCCAAAATCAAAGATGGAAATAGTCGTTCCCGACGAACAGGCCTCGGATGTGGTGGAAGCAATAGGGAAAAGCGCAAAAACGGGAAATATCGGCGATGGAAAGATATTTATATCCCCGGTAGAGGAAGCAGTGAGGATAAGAACCGGTGAGAAGGGAGAGTCGGCTGTTTAGTTTTATATAAAAAATCAATATAAATTTGAAGGAGGAGTAGGGAAAATCATGAAAAATTTTAAAGTACCGATAATTACAGTCATACTGTCTTTAATAGGCGGTATGTCTTTGGTTTTATTTTCCTGGGCGGGTCCGGTTTTTGCCGCCGCTTCTAAAGTTCCCGCGTTTAGCGCAGGTAATACGGCATGGGTATTAACTTCATCGGCTCTTGTTTTGATTATGACGCCCGGACTTGGATTTTATTACGGCGGTATGGTCAGGAGAAAAAACGTTTTAAATACCATATCGCTCAGTTTTATTACCATATGTACCGTAAGTATAATATGGATCTTATGGGGTTATTCTTTGGCTTTTGGTCCGGATGCGATAGGCGGGATTATCGGGGGTTTTAAATATATAGGCCTATTTGCGATGGGCGAGGCCCAGCATTCAAGATATGACGGCACTATACCTTCTTATATTTACGTCATGTTTCAGCTTATGTTTGCGATAATAACGGTTGCATTGATAAGCGGTGCATTGGCGGAAAGAATCAAGTTTTCTTCATGGATAGTGTTTACCATAGTATGGCTCACATTGGTTTATGCCCCGGTGGCTCAGTCGGTTTGGGGTATAGGCGGAATATTTCAGAAGATGGGGGTTCTTGATTTTGCAGGTGGAACCGTAGTCCATATCAATTCCGGAGTTGCAGGGCTTGCGGGGGCTATTGTTCTCGGAAGAAGAAAGGGTTACATGAAAGAGAATATTGTTCAGCCCAATCAGTTGGGTTACACTATATTAGGCGCATCACTCTTATGGTTCGGGTGGTTCGGTTTTAATGCCGGAAGCGCCTTAGGGGCTAACTCTCTTGCCGCCTCGGCGTTTTTGGTAACCAATACGGCGGCAGCGGCAGCGGCTATCGGCTGGATGATCGCGGAATGGATTCGCAGCGGAAAACCCACGACCTTAGGCATGGTTTCCGGAGCCGTTGCGGGGCTTGTTGCAATAACGCCCGCATCCGGTTTTGTTAATCCGGTAGATTCTATTCTAATCGGTTTCGTTGCCGGAATTATCTGTTATTCCATGGTTGTTTTCGTTAAACCGAAATTGGGCTACGACGATGCCCTTGACGCCTTTAACGTTCATGCGATAGGCGGGGCATGGGGGGCTCTGGCAACCGGTTTATTTGCCGATCCGCTCATTAATTCTGCCGGAAGGGGCTTATTTTACGGCAATCCGGGTCAGATGTGGGTGCAGTTCCTGACCGTAGCTACCGTAGCGATATATTCGTTCGTAATGAGTTATATAATATTTAAGGTGATAGACAAGGTTATGGGTTTGAGGGTTAATAAAGAAACCGAGGCAATCGGTCTCGATATTACCCAACATGACGAAGCCGGATATAATTTTTAACTGCAAAAGATATGCGGGCGGTGCATTTAATATAAATCTGCCGCCCGTTTTTACTATATCTTCAGTGAATTTATTGTTAAACCGGTGATGATTTTAGGATAAAAATAAGTGGATTTTTGAGGCATCCTCAGGTTTAAGGATGCTATTTTAATTACGTCTTCTATTGAAGCGGGGTTCATAAAAAAAACAGCCTCTAAGCCCCCGTTCTTAACCTTTTCCAACGCCTTTTCGGCATCTTTTTCATATACAAGGTATCTCTGTGCATCTATTTCGTTTTGCGTTATATTCAATGCTTTTTTTAAAACATATGCCTCCAGTATAGAAACGTCTAATGTTTTAAGGGGATTATCGTCTGATCCCCCGCTATTTTTCTTAAAGGATAAAATAAATCCGCGTCCGGAGTTATGCGCAAAACCAAAGGATACTCCGTTTTTACCTGATTTTTTGTTTTCTTTCAATATATCGGCAAAACTTACCTCTTTGTAGTCAAAATCTTCCTTGATGCCGTCTAAAAAAGCCTCCGGCTCTATACTCTTTCCCGTTATGCCCCTGTGGGTAGGCAATATAACGAGTCCTTCCTGGTTGGAAGGGGCAAAGTACATAAGGCACGAATCCGCGTTAATTCCGGTTATACCCTGTTCTTTGACGTAATCTCTAAAATTCATGTAGGTTTCAAATCGGTGATGGCCGTCCGCTATGTAGACGGATTTTTCTTTCATCTCATCCCGAATGAATTTAATTGAGTCCTTGTCGGAGAGTCTGTATAAAACATTTTTGATATTTTTTTCATCATTAAAATCATAAAGTAATACGGCAATGCCGTCTCGTATCGATTTTTTTAAAATTTCCAATACGGCAGAGTTTTTGTCTTCGAATACCGAAAAAATAGGGCTAAAATTTGCCTTAGTAGCATTTACAAGCTTGAACCTATCTTCTTTCGGCTTAGAAAGCGTTGTCTCGTGACCGTAAATGGACTTATTATTTTGGGTTTCCGGAAGCAGAAAAAGGGATAAAAATCCGATCCTTTCATGGGGAACATTATTTATGTAAAACCTTTGAGTATAGATGTAAATGGAATCTTCCGGTTCTAATTCCAATGCCCCTGTATCTATCCAGTCTTTAAAAATACCGTCGGCCCTATAATATTTATTTTCCTTTTCGGTGTCGTTTTCAAACTCCTTACCGAACTCCAGCCTCACTATATTAAAATCCGACTTGCCGTAAAGCTCGTTCTGCATTTCCTCGGTTATTACGTCGTAAGGGGGAGCGACTACGTCTTTTATATCCACGATTTTTTTATTATAAACGTACGGCCTGAAAGGCAAAACGCTAACACCGGTTTTTTTCAAGTTTATCTGTCTCCCTTAAAAGTTATTTTTTATTATAGAACGGATGTCGAACCGGGCGTGGCATAAGAATGCAACCCCGGGATTATCAAGTCCACCCCGAGGTAACAGAATATTACTACGGCAAATCCTATAATAGCGATCCATGCCATCTTCTTTCCGCTCCAGCCCTTGGTAATCTTTGCGTGAATAAACAAAACGTACGTAAGCCATGTTATAAGCGACCATGTCTCCTTAGGGTCCCAGCTCCAGAATCCGCCCCATGCGCTGTCCGCCCACGCCGCCCCTATGACGACACCCACGGTTAAAAAAAACAGACCGAATACGACGACCTTGTAAATTGTTTCTTCTATTACGGCTGAAGGGGGTAAAAGGCTAAAAAAACGACCCTGTTTTTTTGCTTTGTCGGTTTCCTTTCTGTTTTTAATTAAATATAGGATTCCTAAACCGAATGCCGCCGCGAATGCCCCGTAAGATACGAATAAACTTATGATATGATAAAGCAGCCAATAGCTTTGGAGTGCCGGAATCGTCGGCTCTATAGCGCTTGTGGCAAGCGGAGAGAACGATGCAAACGACAATACGACAACAGCAGCAGCCGTTATAATAAAGCCGAGGGCGTCGAAATCGTAAAAAATTCTTAATAAAATAAAGCCGAACATAATGACATATGAAAAAAATACCAACGAATCGTAAAGATCGACCAAGGGAGGAGTGTCTATGCCTATTTTATAGGCATAAATCCACCTTATGATAAATGCGAATGTTTGTATTGAAAACGTTAAGATTAAGGCAAAAAAAGATATCTTGGAAATCTTTTTGTTTCCCGTGAACAAAAAGATTGAATAGCCCAAAAACGACAATATTAGGAAAAGCAGGGATATCGTAAAATATAACGAACCGTCAAGTATAGACATGTTAGCGGAAATCATAATCGAACCTCATCTTCATTTTTAGATTAATGCTTTTTTTATCAAATCCGTTTTTTTATTAAAGTTTCTATAAAACGATTCAAATTTTTTCTTAGGTACGGCTAATATTTCAACCTTAGATTTTTTCCCGTCTTTTAAGTTCATCAGTCTTACCCATACCTCCCTTTGATTAAAAAAGAATGAGAAAAACAGGGAGATTATCAGGATTACAGACCCTATCCATATGACTCCGACATAAGAATTTTTCGTTATTTCGAATCCGCTGTAATAATAATTTTTTACCCCTTCGTAGAGAAATGCCATATCATCATACTTGGTCAATATCAATGGAGTCCTGTAATTCTTAATCGATAACGGGATAAAGTTTAATATTCGTTTATTGCCGAGTTCTATAAAGAAGGGAATTTCGCCCCTTTTCGGATTTTTATAGGGAACGAATTTAAATTTTACGTTACCTATTCCGGCATCGTAAAATTTACCGAACTGAGCATATACGACCTTTTTATATTTACTGTTTTTTAAGTTAAGTATCAGAATCTTTGCGGCGGTAGGCTTATAATGGCCGTAACTTGCCTGATACACGGTTATGCCGTCGTATGTCAGCGGATGATTTACCTTGATGTCTTTTGTGAGAAGGTTTATGTGTTCCTTATTGATTATGCTTATTGTGCTGACATATGCCTTTGTTATGCCGTCGTGGTAGTATTCGGTTTCGTATTTATCCAATCTTATAACAAAAGGAAGTTTTATCGGTTTATTGTTTTTAAGCAGATATGAAATATTTGTTCTTTCGTTTACTTTTATGTTCGTATAAGACCTAAAGCCGTATTTTGCGTTTAACAGTATGCCTATAACGATTATTATAATGCTGAGATGTGCAATATAGGGAGAAAATCTGAGTATAGAGTTTTTTGAATAATATAACTCCGTTTCCCGAGAGGATTTATCCGTTTTATTGATGACCGGTGCGCCTAACCGTTTGTTTAAGACACTTATTGTTTCTTTTATGCCCTTTCCGGATTCAAAACTTTTATATACGGCCTTTGGATTTTTTTTATCCGTTATTTCTTTGAAAGACGGATACGGCCCGAAAACGGACTTCAGGGTTCGCGGAAAAATATTTACCGACGCCATTATGAGATTTATAATCAATAACGCGGCAAGGAGGATAAAATACCATGAATCATATACGTTTAAAAAACCGAGCCAGTATAAAACAGAAAAAACTTTTGCTCCGTATATAATTTTGTATCGGCTCATCGTGTTGCCTTGATCTATAAACGTTCCGATCATTGACACCGAGCCGATAGTTATGAAAATAAATATAGCTAATTTGGTGGAGGAAAAGAATTTGTTTAGTTTTGAAAGCATTATCTTAATATTTTATTTGATTGTCTCAAAATTGTAAAGGAAAAAATCACTGCGAATATTTCACGGATTGGTCTTGACAAAATGTAAAAATATTGTTTAAATTATACTTAGCACTCATAATGTTTAAGTGCTAAAAATAAAAAGAATTGAGACAGTGCGAAATGGAAGGATACCGCCGTAACGATATAAACGAAAGGGAAAGGGAGGTTTTTCTCGGCATAATAGAAGGATATTTTGAAACGGCAAGCCCGGTCGGTTCAAAGTTCGTATCTGAAAGTTGCAATTTAAACTTGAGCCCGGCTTCCATTAGAAATATAATGGTTTCTTTAGAAGAAGAAGGGTATATATATCAGCCGCATCTTTCAGCGGGAAGAGTACCGACGGCTAAGGGGTATGGATTTTACGTCGAAGGTATGATGAAAGCGGAAAAAATTTCGCACAAGCAAAAAGAAATTATAAAAAAAAGGTTTAGTTCGGCAGGCGGAAGTTTGTCGGACACGTTAAACCGAACTTCCAGATCGCTGTCGGATTTGTCTCATTATGCCGGAGTAGTTCTTGCTCCAGACACTGTCGGCGTTTATCTTTTACACATACAATTTATAAAGATAAAATCGAATAATATACTCGTGATCATCGTATTTAAAAACGGTGTTACCGAAAATAGGTCGATTTATATAGATAAAGACGTAGAACAAAAGGAATTGAAGGGATATTCCGATAAGCTGAATTGTATTTTAGAGAAAAAAAATTGCAGCATAGATAATCTCAGGGATGTTATTATAGATGAAATACATGACGACAGGGATAATTTTTATTCAATAATAAATAATGCGGTATTTTGTTCCGTAGATACGGATAATACGGAGAGTAACTACGATAATTGTTTATACGTGGGACCTGAGGGATATTTACTGGAAGAGCCGGAGTTTTCCGATAACGAACAGATAAAATTTCTTATAAAAACTATTTCCGATAAAAAAACGGTAATAAAACTGCTTGGGCTTACCAAAAATTGTAAGACGAAGCGAATATTCATCGGTTCCGATGAGGAATGGTCCGAAATTACAGGGTTATCTCTCGTATCTGCGCCGTATGTCGGCAAAAATAACATGCTTAAGGGTTCGATAGGAATAATAGGTCCCTTGAGGATGAATTATTCTCTCGTCATTCCCGTAATAGATTTTATGGCTGAATTATTGAGCGAAATTATATAGATTCCTAAAATGAAATATAGGAAATTTTAATAATCAAGGAGATTGAGTAAATGACTGCGGATGAAAAAAACGGTGGTAACGATAAAAACGAAGCGGATGTCCATGAAGAATTCGGAAAAAAGATAGAGGAACCTGCCGGAGGGCAAATCTCTAATCAGTCCGATCTTGATATCGACGATATTCCCAGTCCGGGAAGCCTTATCGAAGCGGAGACCGAGCTTAATTATCTTAGAAATGTGCTTAAAAATATGAAAAAGGAGTATGACGATTTAAATTCAAACTATCTTAAAAGTCTTGCGGATGCCGAAAATTTCAGAAAGAGGATGAATAGAGATAAGGAAGAATCTTTGAAATATTCCAATGAAAGCCTTTTAAGGGATCTGCTTCCGGTTTTAGATTTTTTAGACTTGGCGATAGAACATTCCGCACCCTATGTAAAACAGGATACCTCCGGAAACTTAAAATCTTTCGTAGACGGAGTTAAGTTGGCGTATAATGAATTTATCAAAGTTTTAAAGAATTTCGGCATAGAAACAGTGGATACGACATCTAAAGATTTTGACCCTAATTTTCATCAGATAGTTGAAATGGTTGGAGATTCGGATCAGCCGGATGGGAAAATCATAAAGGAAAAAAGAAAGGGTTACATTTATAAGGAAAGACTTATCAGGCCGTCTCTGGTGTCTATTTCTAAGCCTGACGGCGATAAAAAAGATTGAACAAAGTATATGTAAACAGTATATTTTAAGGTATAATTTATAACAAAAGTTTAAAAATAAATTTTTATATTTTCAAGGAGAAACTGATTATGGGAAAAGTTATAGGTATTGATTTAGGAACTACAAACTCCTGCGTTGCAGTTATGGAGGGGAAGGAACCCGTCGTAATAGCAAATTCGGAGGGAACCAGGACGACCCCGTCCGCTGTGTCTATAAGCGATAGTGGTGAGAGGCTCGTAGGACAGGCGGCAAAAAGACAGGCTGTTACAAATCCGGAAAATACTATTTATGCCGTAAAAAGACTTATCGGCAGAAAATTTGATTCCCCGGAGGTTAATGCCTTTAAAAAAATGTGCTCTTATAAAATCGTTTCAAGCGACAACGGGGATGCATGGGTGGAAATAAAAGGCAGAAAGTATTCTCCGGCAGAAATTTCTTCAATGATATTAATGAAAATGAAAAAAACGGCAGAGGATTATCTCGGAGAGACCGTTACCGAGGCGGTTATCACGGTTCCTGCATATTTTAACGATTCTCAGCGGCAAGCGACGAAGGATGCCGGAAAGATCGCGGGTCTTGACGTTTTAAGAATTATTAACGAACCTACGGCATCTTCTCTTTCTTACGGATTGGATAAAAAGAAAGAAGAAAAAATTGCCGTTTACGACCTTGGCGGCGGAACGTTCGATATATCCATACTTGAACTCGGTGAGGGAGTTTTTGAGGTTAAATCTACCAATGGAGACACATTCCTCGGCGGAGAAGATTTTGATCAGAAAGTTATTAATTATATAGCCGATGAATTTAGAAAAGATAACGGCATAGATTTAAGGGGCGACAAGATGGCGCTTCAAAGGTTAAAAGAGGCTGCCGAAAAGGCAAAGATAGAATTATCGTCCTCTTTGGAAACCGATATAAATCTTCCGTTTATTACGGCAGACGCAGGCGGACCCAAGCACCTTAACATAAAACTTTCGAGGGCAAAACTAGAACAGCTTACCGGTGAATTGGTGGAAAAATCCATGGCTCCGGTTAAGGTTGCATTAAGGGATGCGGGTTTAACGACGTCTCAGATTGACGAGGTTATTTTAGTGGGTGGACAGACCAGAATGCCCAAGGTTCAGCAGTCCGTTAAGGAATTTTTCGGGAAAGAACCCCATAAGGGCGTTAATCCCGACGAGGTAGTCGCGGTAGGGGCGGCAATTCAGGGCGCCGTTCTTAAAGGGGATGTAAAGGACGTCTTGTTGCTTGATGTTATGCCTTTATCTTTAGGGATAGAAACGCTTGGCGGAGTAACGACAAAGTTAATAGACAAAAATACGACCATACCTACCAGAAAGAGTCAGATATTTTCGACTGCCGCAGATAATCAGCCCGCCGTTACCATTAACGTATTACAGGGCGAGAGAGAAATGTCGATGGACAACAAAAGCCTTGGAAGATTTGAGTTGACGGGAATACCGCCCGCTCCGAGAGGCGTTCCTCAAGTTGAGGTTACTTTTGATATAGATGCCAACGGCATAGTTCATGTTTCGGCAAAAGACCTTGGTACGGGTAAAGAACAGTCCATCAGGATCACGGCTTCAAGCGGATTGTCTAAGGAAGAGATAGAAAAGATGGTTAAAGAAGCCGATTTGCATAAGGACGAGGACATCAAAAAGAAGGAGCTGATAGAGGCAAGGAATCATTTGGACGGTTTAGTCTATTCGGTAGAAAAAACGCTGAAAGACTCCGGAGACAAGGTTGAATCTTCGGATAAAATGTCTGCCGAAGAAAAAATCGTGGAAGCTAAAAAGGCCCTTGAGGGAGACGATGTCGATACGATGAAGCGGATAACCGAAGAATTAGAGAAATTATCCCATTCTATAGCCGAATCTATTTATAAGAAGGCGGCAGAAGAAACCGGCGCAGGTTCCGGGGGACCGGCGGCGGGACCTTCCGAGACGGGAGAGCAAGCGGCGTCCGGCGAAGAAGATGTTGTGGAAGCCGAATACGAGGAAGTTAAAGATAAAAAGGATCAAAAGGATCAGTAAAATTCAATAAAATAAAATAATTAAACAAATTAAAATATAATATTTATAACTTATGGCAGTTAAAAGGGACTATTATGAAATTCTCGGATTAGACAGAGATGCGACAAGCGATGAAATAAAAAAAACTTATAGAAAATTAGCGTTAAAATATCACCCTGATAAAAATCAGGGTGATGGAGAATCGGAAGAAAAATTCAAGGAAATAAATGAGGCATACAGTGTTCTGTGCGATGAAGAAAAAAGAGCGGCTTACGATAGGTTCGGACATGACGGTGCCAATGCGCAGGACGGGGGTTTCGGCGACATATTTAGCGACTTCTTCGGCGATGTTTTTTCTCAGCCCAATAAAAAAAGTAGGCGAAAAAGAGGCGAGGACCTGAGATACGGGGTTAAAATAAAATTTGAAGAGGCGTTATTCGGCGTATATAAAGAGATAAAGTATAATAGATACGAAGCATGCTCTCCATGTGGGGGGACTGGTGCTAAAAAAGGGACCGATAGGCTTGTTTGTCCGGTATGCAACGGTACCGGAGAAATAAGGCAGCAACAAGGTTTTTTTTCAATATCGAGAACGTGCTACAAATGTAACGGGGAGGGGGATATAATAGAGACCCCGTGCCATATCTGCAGGGGAAGCGGAAGGGTTATAAAAGAGCGTAAATTAGATATAAAGATACCCGCCGGCATAGACAACAACAACAGGCTTAAGGTTGCGGGAGAGGGGGCTTCGGGAGTTTACGGAGGTCCTGCCGGCGACTTGTATGTCGATATTACGGTAGAACCCCATGACGTATTTAAAAGGAGGGGGAACGATATATTCGTTACAATGCCTATAAGTTTTTCTCAGGCGGCATTAGGTTGTGAATTGGACGTGCCCACTATGGAAGGGGAATCCGCGATAAGAATATCGCCCGGAACCCAGAGCGGAGCGCGATTTACCCTTAGAGGAAAAGGTGCCCCGAGGCTTAGCGGCGGCGCACGGGGGAACGAATATGTCAATGTGGTCGTGGAGACACCGATGAATCTGGGTCAGAAACAAAGAAGGCTCTTAGAGGAGCTTGCCGAAGAAAACAAGGAAGAAACCCATCCGCTGAAAAAGTCTTTTATGGATAAGATTAAATCGTTTATATAGTATGCCCGTTATTCATTGACAAAGCGAATATTTTTAATAGATATTCGCTTGTCTGAGGGCAGGTTTTTATCTTCTGAAGAAAAAAAATCGTTTACCTTTTTTACGAATTCTTCCTTAATAAATCCCAGTTCGAATATCAGAGCCGGATTTTCTACACCTACCGTTAAAACATTTCTATTAAGTGCCTTGGGCTTGGTTTTTTTCCCTATTTTATCCCCGCAGATGATCTCCCAATGTTCATAAAGTATCAATGTGTAATAATCCGATAAACGAAGTTTGCTTTTCAGCACCCTTAGAAGAGTGTCCCTTAAATCTAATTGTTTAGCCAACCCGTGTAACCCCCCCTGTTCTTATTTAATACTTCACTCTTTCATAGCTTAACAAGTTATATGAAAAAATAAAAGTTATTAATATTTTAAATTTAATTGTTGATTTAAATTCATTATTATAATATTATTGTTTATAATGTAAAAATATTCAATATGTAATAAATATGGAATTGTAAATTTAAACTTACAATGAGGCGAGTGGGATGAACAGTATGCATATTTATTGTCCTTTTTGCGGTACTCCTTACGATATAGATGTATCTGCGCTGCCGTATAACGATGTTAAGGCAAGGTGCAGGGTATGTTCGAATGTATTTGTTATTAATAAAAATACTGGAGCGGTAAAAGAAAGACCTGATTCGGGAAAAGAGCCTGTTTCAGGAGAAAAAAGCGATAATGAGAATGATGCTGCGCAATCGGCTGCATCAGAAATAAACGCCGCTGTTGCAAAAGACGAAGCTGTTACGGCAAAGGATAACAAGGAAAAGGGGAAGATTAATTCGTTACAGATAATAACCCTTGTAATTTTGATTATATTATTCTTAATTGCCGTTATTGAGGCCCTTATCCATTTTAATATCATAGATTTATCGTTTTTGCTCAAAAATATATCTTAGTCACGGCATCGGTTTCAATTTAATTCAGCTTGGATTTTTCGATGGGAATATATATCGAAACCGTGGTACCTCTGTTTTTAACCGAGTCTATATTAATAAAACCGCCGTGTTCATGTATTATTTTTTGGCTTACGGCAAGCCCTAAGCCGCTTCCCTTTTCTTTGGTGGTAAAAAACGGAACAAATATATTTTTAATATCTTTTTTGCTTATTCCGCATCCGTTATCTATGAATTCTATTTTTATAAATTTGGGATTATTTCTGGTATAATCCAATTTGGTTACTATCTTTACCACCCCCCCGTTATGCTTTTTTATTGCAAAGCCGGAATTTTTTATCATATTCAAAAAGACTTGCCTCAAGGCGTTTTCCGACGCATAAATCAAGGGAAGACTCGGGTCGAATTCTTTTATAATCTCGATATTCTTTTCAGATAACTTAACCTGCTCCATAATGATTATTTCATTAATCGCTTTGTTTATATTGACGGGAGATGTTTTTATTCTGTGTTTTTTGGATAGATCAAGAAGATTTTCTATAAGGTCGTTAATTCTGGTGGATTCCTTTATTATTATCTCTAAAAAATCATTTAAATCCGGCTGATTGAACTTTCTTTTTAAATAAGCGGCGGAGGCCTTAATCCCGCCAAGGGGATTTCTTATTTCATGCGACATTTCGGCTATAAATCTCGACAGGTCTTCTATTCTTTCCTCGTCTTTGATATGGTGGTCCATTTCTTTAAACCTCGTTATATCCTTCAGGGATATCAAAATGTAAAATGTTGCTCCATAGACAATCTTTGATACTTCCAGGATAACGAATTTACTCCTATTTTTATTTGTAAATTTATATTCAAAATCTATGAACCCCTCGCCGGTATTTATTGCGGTCCTCACCTTTCCTTCTATGTAGGCGTTGTTGCCAAAAAAGCGGTCCAAGGTAATAGTATTTAAAAATCTATCGGAATATCCGGTAAGTTCCTGCGCCGGAAGGTTTAAAAACCTCAAAATCAAATTTTCGTCGAATAAAATTAAAGAATAATTCAAATTATTCAGTATTAAATTGTCAGTGTCCGTCATGCCTTTAATGATAACATTTATTTTTGCCTTAAGGTTGGATAAAATTTTATTGTTTAAATTTTATAAATTGTTTATAATAAATCGTTTATAATAAATTATTACACTTTTGTAGATAAAATAGGGGTATCGAGGCAATGCATAATGCGAATGATTGCATTTTTTGTAAAATAGTCGACAAAGAAATACCGGCGGATATAGTAAAAGAAACCGGTAATTTTATAGTAATAAAGGATATTAACCCCGTTTCGCCTATTCATCTTTTAATAATTTCCAAAAGGCACTATAATAGCCTTCTCGACGTCAAAGGCGAGGGAGAAATATACGGAAATGAGATATTCGGTTTATGCGGAGAACTTGCCGTCGAGTTTAATGCCGTCGACAGAGGCTTTAGGGTTGTAATAAATACAAAGGAAGACGGCGGTCAAACGGTAGATCATATGCATATTCATTTTATGTCGGGCAGGCGGTTCACGTGGCCGCCGGGTTAATAAACAATATCTGACAATAATAACTATAAATAAAATATATATAAGGAGAACTGAGTTGATGGAGGCATGGTTTTTAGAGGATCAAACCGATGATTTCGGAATAAGAATTCGTATTAAATCTATTTTACATTGTGAATTTTCCGATTATCAGGAAATAGCGGTATATGATACTTTTGAGTTCGGAAAGATGCTTGTATTGGATAAAGCTACTATGTTTACCGAAAAAAATGAGTTTGTTTATCATGAGATGCTCGGGCTTGTCCCTTTATTCGCCCATGAGAAACCGGAAAAGATCCTTATCATCGGGGGTGGCGACGGGGGCGTGATCAGGGAGTGCTTGAAAAATCCGTTCGTTAATCATATCGACCTTGTAGAGATAGATAAGAGGGTCATTGAGGTATCTAAAAAGTTTTTTCCGGAAGTAGCCTTCGGATTAGAAGATAAACGAGTAAAAATTATCCCCGAAGACGGAATAGAGTTTGTGAAAAGGATAAAATTAAGCGACCGGGAAGACGAAAAATACGATGTAATACTTGTCGATTCTACCGACCCAATCGGTTTTGCCGAGGGTTTATTCAGGAGAGATTTTTACGAATCCGTCGCGGGGTCGTTAAAGAATGACGGAATTTTTGCGGCGCAAACCGAATCTCCTTTTTTTAATGAAGATTTAATAAAAAACATAGGCAAAATTATAAACGAAATATATGAAAAATCATCCCTTTATTGCGCAAACGTTCCCATTTATCCCGGCGGCTTGTGGAGTTTTACCATCGGTTCCAAAAAATACGATCCGAAAATTATCAATGAAAGCTATAAGGGTTTTGATTTCGACAGGCATAATTTTAAATATTATTCCCCCGAAATACATGCTTCGTCGTTTGTTTTGCCTAATTTTGCAAGGGATATCCTAAAGTAATTCTATGAAAATCGAAATTGAAAAAGAAAATTTGATGCTTGAGACATCGTCTTTTTTTAGTTCGTCGGATTCTTATGAGAATTCCGATTTGGTTCTTATCGGTATCCCTATGGATAATACCGCAAGCAATGTTCCCGGCTCAAGATTCGCTCCGAAAAGAATACGGGAGTTGTCGCATACGCTTGAGAGTTACAGCCCCGTTTTAGGCGAGTCGACTGACGGCAGGTTTTACGATATCGGGGATATTGATATGCCGTGGGGAAATACAGATAAAAGTATAAGACTTATAGATGAAATAGTCGGAGATTTGATAAACGACGGTAAAAAGATTATCGGTATCGGCGGCGACCATTTGATAACGTACCCTATTGTAAAACAATATGCGTCCAAGTTTAAAGATTTGGCAGTCGTGCAATTCGATGCGCATTTGGATCTGAGGAACGAGTGGGGCAACGAAAAATATTCTCATGCGACGGTTTTAAGGCGTATTCATGAAATAATAACCGGAAATAATTTATATCAATTCGGTATTAGGTCCGGCTCCGAGGAGGAATTTAGCTTTGCCAGAAAGTTCTGCCGTATTTATGAAAACGGGGTTTACGAACCGTTAAAGCGGGCCATGAGTCAGTTGTCCGGAAGGGACGTCTATCTTACCATAGACATAGACGTTCTTGACCCTGCTTTTGCTCCCGGAACCGGGTACCTCGAACCGGGGGGAATATCGTCCGTAGAGCTTTTAAATGCCGTATCGCTGATATTGCCGAGGGTCAACATCGTAGGGGTGGACGTGGTAGAGGTTTGTCCCCCGGCGGATAATTCCGATATAACCTCCGCAATTGCCGCAAAGCTTATAAGAGAAATTATCATCGGTTTGAGCAAAAATAAATGAAGGATAAAAGAGACAAAAATATTAAAATATAAATGGAATCGGAGGGAATAACAGTGTTTGAGATACCCGATATATATACTTTGATAAGTGGAACGTCGGAAGGAACTTCAAAATTGGGGGCATTCGACAATGCGATTTTAAATGCGGGGGTCGGTAATACCAATCTTATAAAATTAAGCTCCATATTACCGCCCGGGGCGTCTTTTCAGAATAGAATAGTCTATCCGCGCGGGGTGCTTGTTCCCATCGCATACGGCTCGATTTCAAGCGACGTAAAGGGTGAAATGATTGCCGCATCCGTTGCTATTGCAATTTCGGCAGATGACGGCTTCGGGGTAATAATGGAGTATTCAGGTATTACGTCGGCGGAAGAAGTGGAAAAAACGGCTAGAAAAATGGCGGAAGACGCGATGAAGCACAGAAATGTTAAAATAAAAGAGTTGAAATCCTTAAGCTCGGAACACATCGTGGTAAATTTCGGATGCGCATTTGCCGCCGTTCCTATGTGGTATCTTAATTTGTTATAATTTTTCCGTTGTGAACTTCGGATATATTTTATTAATTTGCGGATGCGCATTTGCCGTCGCAAGGGTGTGATATCCGGGCATATGCCGTTTCAAAAAAGGATACATATACTGCTCCGCTATGCGTTTTGCCGGATAACCGGGAATAATTAAATAATTAATAATCAAAGGAGAGGGACGAAAGAAAAGCGGTATCTGTTTTCGTCCGAAAGTCGATTTGAATAAAGCCTTTATAATTTCAACTTCCATAGGTTTATTATTTGTAATAGTCTTGATCATGCTGGTCGGTCCGGGAAATATATTGCATATGATGAATCACTTAAATCTTTTGGATTTTTTGTTTTTATTTTTTCTTTCCTATCTTGCATTATTTTTCTCCGCTCTTTCTTATAACAATGCCCTTGACGTTTACGATGCCAAAATAGACCTCAAGAATCTTATAAATATTAAACTGATAGGTTACAGCGCAAACTATATCGCCCCCTCCGGAATATTTGCCGGTTTTATAAGCGGAGATGCCATAATGGCATTGATACTGAAAAAGAGAAGCGGTTTTGAATTCAGAAAGGGGTTCTCTGCCGGATTAGCCGCAAAAGTAATAGAATTCGGAACATTCTTGATCTTTATTTATCTCGGGCTTATACTCGGGTTCAGATATTTTTATCTTCCGCCCGAAATATGGTTTTTTCTGCTGATTGCGGCGATATTTGTAGGCGTTATAACCCTTGTTTTTTTAATAAACCCTATAATAGACAATAGGTTCTTCACTAAAATATTAAAATATTTGACTAGATTTAAAATTTTGAGTATATTAATATTCAAAATTTTAAAACATATAGACGATTTTGAAAAAGAGCTTCATTTATTTTACATGAAAGGGGTCAGATATCTCTTTTTAAGCCTTTTTTTAAGCCTGATAGAGACGGCCGTCTTAGTATTTCAGATATGGCTTTTGGTTCACTATCTTGGCGTTAACATGGGGTTTTCCAAGACACTGTTGGTATTTTCGGTTTCCATGCTCGTCTTTGCGCTTCCTTTGGCGCCGGGTTCTGCCGGAACATATGAACTTTCGCAGGTCGGCCTTTTTGATATTTTAGGTTTAGGTTCCAATTTAGGTTTGACTTTCAGCTTAGTGATGAGGGCGGTAAATTTGCTTATGGTCGCCATTTCATTTTTTGTTGTGCCCTATTATGGATTTCATTTCTTTAAAAAACATAAAAATGAAGACGGAGGCAATAACGGTAACGAAAGCGAAAAAGAGGTCGGCGGCGAAGGGGGGTCGCAAACATGACGATATTATATTCTCTATGCAGCTGGGGGTTGGGGCATGCCACGAGAGGCCTTCCCATGCTGAGAAGACTCGTGAAAGACGGTCACGATGTTATCGTTTATACGTCGGGAAGGGGTCTTGCACTTTTAAAATCGGAGCTTAAGGATAATGTAAGATTTATTGAGTCGGTTCCTTACCCCTCACCTTATTCCGATAAAATAGGTTTTGCAGTCAGGTTTATGGTAATAGCCCCTAAGATTATGGGCATAATCAAGGAAGAGGTCAAAGACGTAGACAAGATAGTCAAAGAAAACAAAGTAAGTCTCATAATTTCGGATTCAAGATTCGGTTCTTACTGTAAATCCGTCCCTTCATACCTTTTGTTTCATCAATTAAGATTCATTGCTCCGTTAAGACTGCCTCCGGCAGAGATGCTTACGGAGTTTTACAATCATTATTTACAAAATAAATTTGAAAAGATTATCGTTCCGGATTACGAAGAGAATTCTCTTTCGGGGGATTTATCCCATAACATGAGGTATTTTGACAAAGAGAAAATAGAATACATAGGGATCCTTTCGGATTTCGAGAAGATAGATACGGATAAAGATTTAGATTATTTGTTTTCCATTTCCGGTCCCGAGCCCACACGGACAATATTGGAAGAGAAACTATTTTCCCAGATTCATCTTTTAAAGGGCAAGATTGCGGTTGCGCTTGGAAAGCCGGACGGATATACCGAAGAGGTCAGAGGGAATACTACGATATATTCCTATCTTGAAAAAAAGAGGCGCGATGAGCTGATGAACAGAGCCAAGATTGTAATTTCAAGGTCGGGTTACACTACCATAATGGATGTGGCGGAGATAGACAAAAAAGCGCTTTTTATCCCGACGCCGGGGCAGACCGAGCAGGTTTACCTTGCGCATCATTTAGAAAAAACAGGGTTGTTTCACTCGGTAAAGCAAAGAAAACTTAAACTTGACAGGGACGTCAAAGAGGCATTAATATATAAAGGGTTTACGCCTCCGTGGAAAACGGCGGAAAGCATAGAAAGGTTTCTTAAAGTTATTGGAATTAAAGAGTGAATTTACCCATGGAGGTTTGATGATTTCCATAATTATACCGGCGCATGAAGAAGAAAAATATATAAGTATTTCAATAGAGGATATTTTCGGGCAAACCGGAGTGACATTCATAGGAAAGGATGAAAAACCGGGGGATTTTGCAAAATCCGGCAAAACGCTTTGCGAACTTACGGTAGTTGTTACGCATGGCAATGACGATACCGCAGGGGCGGTAGCAAAATATCCCGAAGTAAACCTTATAGCAGATGATTTCAGCGGGGTTTCAGAGGCAAGAAATGTCGGCGCCGATGTTTCGAGAGGCGATATTTTTTTATTTTTAGATGCAGACACCATTTTAAAAGACGGATTTTTAAAGAGGCTTGACGAATTTAAGAATGCAACGGACTTTATAGGCACATCCAAGCTCTTACCGGATATTAACACCGCCAAGGCCAAATTCTTTATGTATTGCAATAATATAGCCCATATGGTTTCAAAGACGTCTATGGCCTTAATATTTTGCCATAGAAATGTTTATGGGGCTGTCGGTGGTTTTGATGAAAGAATGCCCGCAGGGGAGGACCTGAAATTTATAAATATAGCCTTAAAAAATAGGGCAAGGTTTAAATATTTAGGCGATATAAGCGCGGTAACATCTATGAGGCGGTTTGAAACAAACGGCTATATAAAGACGGCCTTAGAATGGATGGGCGGATATTTCTTCAAACCGGCAGAGCATTACGATGTGGTTAGATAAAAAATAGTGACAGCGGCCGTTCAAATGCGTAAACAGCTTATCTTCCTTACTCCCTCAAAGAAAACTTCACGGATTTATAGCGATAAGGGAAACAATTATGCTGTATCAAATATTCTTTCAAATTTTAAATTATTCGGGCTTGTCGGCCACTCTGTTGGCAGTGTGGTTTTTTTCGTCGCATAAATATAAGATAGGATTTGCGGTATCGATAGTAAGCTGTATTTTTTGGATAGCAATAGCCTACATAGATAATGTGCCGAGCCTCTTGATTTTAAACGTGATATTATTATTTTTAGACATAAGGGGCTATTTTAAAAAAGACGTTCAAAAAAACAGCTCCGAGATATAATTAAATCTTCTCCGTAAAGAAGGATATCGGGGGGGGGTAACGGTAATTATAACTTAA
>QIJE01000007.1:0-588 GCA_003232385.1 bacterium | reverse complement strand
TGGTTTATATTCGGCGGATTCTTAACGGGTTCGGGTTGGATGCTGGCCGCATTAATTTCTTTTATAACGATAATCGGAATACCGTTCGGCATAGCATCCTTTAGAATTGCCATTTTTTCTTTTTGGCCCTTCGGAAGAAGGATAGTCGATAAACCGGATACCGATGCCGGTAGATCAATCAGTTTATTCGGCAATATTATATGGTTTGTATTATGCGGTTGGTGGCTTTTCACAGGCGAACTTATTGCCGCTTTCGCATCGGCTATCACCGTTATAGGCATTCCGTTTGCGTTGCAGCACCTGAAGTTAGCAGGACTTGCACTCATGCCGTTCGGAAAAGAGATAGTAAGGATACGATAGCGTCACCGCCGTGTAAATTTAAGACTTATCATCGCATTTGGAACATGTTGAAATTCCAAGCACGGTATATAAAGTACAATGCCCTGTAATGCCTGTAAATAAAGCTACAGCACCCGCTGCCAGCAGTATTACGGCAAGAACCCTCATCGAACCAAGTAAAATAAACGCAACCGTTAAAAGAATTATCCCTGTAACGATACGCACTGCCCTATCGGTTGTTCCTTCGTT
>QIJE01000027.1 GCA_003232385.1 bacterium | reverse complement strand
AAGATGCATAATCAACGGTCTTAATAGAATTTCTTTTAAAAAAGTCTTTTGCGTATTTTTTTGATGACTCTAAAAGCGAAGCCTTTTTATTTGGTCCGAATATTTTTAATCCCGCCTTATTAAATTCATCGGCAATTCCCATAGAAAGGGGCACTTCCGGACCTACTACCGTTAAATCTATTTTATTTTCCAATGCAAAAGATAAAAGTCCTTCAACGTCATCCTGTTTGATATTAACGTTTTTCGCCGTATCCGCCGTTCCGCCGTTCCCCGGCGCGCAGTAAACATCGGTAACTTTTTTAGATTTATTTATAGCGTAAACGATTGCACTTTCTCTTCCGCCCGAACCTATTACGAGTATTTTCATATGTTTTTCCGGTTATAAAATGTAAGCAATGTATCGGTAATGAATTAATGTTTAAAATGTCTAATGCCGGTGAATACCATAGATATGTTTAACCTGTCGGCCTCGTTCACAACCTCGTCGTCCCTTATGGAGCCACCCGGTTGTATTATACTTTTCACGCCTATTTTACCTACATATTCAATCGAATCTTTAAACGGAAAAAACCCGTCTGAGGCCATTACGAAATCTTTTATCGTATCGCCGTAGGCATTTTTCATTTTTTGATAGGCAAAGACGGTGCTGTCTATTCTGGACATTTGTCCCGCACCTATTCCGACGGTGATGCCGTCTTTTGCATATACTATTGCATTCGATTTCACGTGTTTTGCGATTTTCCACGCAAATACGAGATCGTTAAAAACGGTGAGCGGTATTTTTTTATTCGTAACCGTTTCAAACGTGGATATGTCGTCCGGAATATCGTCTTTTTTCTGAACGAGAACTCCGTCTACAGCCGTTTTGAATGATAAAGATTTTTTTTCGGTTACAAATTTGTTAGAGTAGCAAGCCACTATGGTGTTTCTTTTTGATTTTAAGATTTTTAATGCCTCTTCGTCGTATTCGGGGGCTAGAATTATTTCTACGAAAAAGGGTTTGATTTCGGCAGCAGTTTCTTTGTCCACGGGTTTGTTAAAGGCTATAATACCGCCGTAGGAAGATGTTTCGTCGGTTTTTCTTGCCTTAAGGAAAGCATCTTGCAAGGATACATTGCTTAACGCCGCTCCGCACGGATTAGTATGCTTGACTATTACGGAAAAAAAGTCGTCCGTATCGCGGAAGTCTTTTATAATATCTAAAGCCGAATCTATATCCGACAGGTTGTTGTAGGATATGTCTTTTCCGGATAGTTTCTTGAATGACTCCAATTCATCCGAACTTTCGGTAAATTTGTAAAACGATGCCTTTTGATGCGGATTTTCCCCGTATCTCAGCGGAAATATTTTTTTGAGGCCGATATTTAATTCTTCGGCGTTTTTTTCTAAAATGTCGGTATCGTCATTTAGAAAGCCGGCAATCTCTCGATCGTACTCCGCGGTGAGCTTAAAGACTTCGTATGCATATATCTTTTTTATTTCTGTCGGGATCACCTGTTTATTCTTAAGGAATGAGATTACGTCGTCATAGCCGGAGGGGTCAGTTGCCACGGTTACGTCCTTAAAATTCTTTGCGGCGGCCCTGAGTAAAGAAACGCCGCCTATATCGATAAATTCAAGTTTTTCTTCAAAGGATATCTCCTTATCCTTCATTTCTCTAAACGGGTAAAGGTTTACTATTACGAAATCGATAGGCGTTATGCGGTTTTTTGTTAAATCGTTTGTATGACTTTCATCGTCTCTTACGGATAAAATCCCGCCGAAAATTGCGGGATGCAAAGTCTTTACCCTTCCGCCCATAATTTCAGGAAAACCGGTTATTTCATCTATTTTTTTAAGATTTACGATACCCGCCGATTTCAAAAAATTGTACGTATTGCCGGTTGAGATAACGGTATAGCCGGCAATTTCCAAATGCGTCGCTAATTCTATTATTCCCGTCTTGTCGTAAACGGAAATAAGGGCATATCTTGTTTTATTCATAATTGTAAGTTTTAATTTGATTTTAAAATATCATCTATAGTAAAATATGCAAAAGATTTTTATATATTTTACTAATTTTAAATATTTATTTCAATACCTTAAAATGTAATTGAGGAGATGTTGAATTGAAAAAAATGAGGTCTGCCGTTCTGGCATTGTTAATTTTTTTCGCAATTAGTTTTTTAACGGGGTGCGCTCTTTTAGTAGTAGGCGGTTTAGCCGGAGCTACGGGGTATCTCGCGGCGAAGCAGGGTTACAAAATACAGTCTCCCGTGGTTAAGAAAAAATAAATATAATATTAATGTCTTAAGCGAGGTGAAATGTGGCTATAACTGTTGTAGGCTCTATTGCGATCGATAATGTGGAAACTCCTTTTAATAAAACCGGCGATGTTCTCGGAGGGTCGGCGTCCTTTTTTTCTCTATCTTCTTCATTTTTAACCGATGTCAAAATAATAGGGGTTGTAGGCAGTGATTTCGACCGAGATCATTTAAATATTTTTAAGGATAGACAGATTGATATTACGGGCATAAAGACCGAAGACGGAAAGACTTTTCATTGGGCGGGAAGATACGGTTACGATATGTCCGACCCCGAAACCATTGCTACGGAACTCGGTGTATTTGCTTCTTTTAAGCCCGATGTTCAGCGCGGTTGTGAGGGCGATATATTTTTCCTCGCCAACATAGATCCGGATATTCAGCTTGACGTCCTGAATCAGGCGAACTCTCCCAGGTTAGTTGCATTGGATACTATGAATTTTTGGATCGACGGCAAGAAGGAGAAACTTATTGAAGCGGTTGGACGAACGGATATATTCATTATAAACGAATCCGAAGCAAGGCTTTTGACCGGGGAGTCTTCTATATTTTTATGCGCTAAGGCTATATTTGAATTGGGAGCAAAAATATTAATTTTAAAAAGAGGCGCTTACGGAGCCACGATGTTTTTTGAAAATAAATTTTTTATGGTTCCGGCGTATCCGTTAGAGAACGTTATAGACCCCACCGGGGCAGGGGATTCTTTTGCCGGAGGTTTTCTGGGATACATTGACAGCACGGGAGATATGACATTTGAAAATCTTAAAAAGGCGCTTGTTTTCGGTAATATTATGGCTTCTTTTGCCGTGGAGGATTTTTCGGTAAATAGATTTGCGGCAATAAAAACCGACGAAATAGAAGACAGGTTCAAAAAATTCAGGGAAATGACCTATTTTGAGGAGCTGTTGCCGATACGGCAGTAGCTAATGTTTATGTGGTTGTGTTAATTTAACGGTGTTTAATTATGCTTAAAAAAACGAACGGATTAATCAAACGATTTAGATTTTTTTACTTATTTATTATTGCGGTCGGCGTTTTCGCGGCATTATCAGGATGCGGCATAGCGCAGGTTTCCAAAAAAGATCAGCTTAAATCCAATCTTTATTACGGTCTGGGGGCAGGTTTCTACCGGAACGGAAATTTTATTAAATCAATGCAGGAATTCATTAGGGCCGAGGCGTTAAATCCAAATTCGGCAAAAAATTACAATGCGATAGGGATGGTCTATATGGAGACCGACAGAGAAAATAAGGCGATACTTAATTTTAAGAAAGCCATAAAGATAAATCCCCTGTTTTCCGATTCTTATTATAATTTAGCAATAATTTATATTAAGAAAAAAAATTATAAACAGGCGAAGATTTATTTAAAAAAGGCGCTAAAAAATCCTTTTTATGACCGTCCCTTTGAAAGCTATACGGAATTGGGAAAAATTTATATTGCGGAAAAAGAATTTAAAAAGGCAAAAAAAATACTGACTATCTCCAAATTGATGGATAAAAGATATTTTCTTACTTATTATTACTTAGGCAATTATTACCTTGCAAAGAGAAAATTAGACGAAAGCATGAATAATTTCAGAAAAGTCTTGAGCCTTAATGCATTTTTTATTCCGGCTAAATATAAGGAAGGAATTGTATATTTTAAACAAAAAAAATACGATAAGGCAAAGAAAATATTCATTTCGATCTATAATAAAAATAAATTGGGCGAATACGGGATAAAATCATTCGATTATTTGAAAAAAATAATATTATATACGAACAAATAGAAGGTTTTATGAAAACGGAAACGGCGGTAAAAACTGCGGGAGAATACCTTAAATCCGAGAGAGAGGCTTTGGGATTTACGCGTAAGAGAATTTCTGGAATTACTAAAATCGGACTGCGGTATATAGAGGCTATTGAGAACAATGATTCGTCCCTGTTTTCTTCACCTCAACTTTTAAAGGGGTATGTTAAGTTAATTGCTAAGGCTCTCGAGATAGACGACAAGAAGGTACTTGGCTTGCTTGAGCCTGAGATGAAGAAAAGTTTTGACGGAAGATACACGGAAGATATAGTCGGCTCAAGATTTAAAGAGGAAAGGCGCAGAGCCGAAATATTTAAAAAAAGGGTCTTTATTATTACGCTTGCGGGAATATCCGTAATAACGTTGTCGTACTTAATTCTTAGGGTTCATAAATTTGCCGTTACGGGACATATAACGTTTCCGTTTCAATCTGTCAGTCGAACCGTAAAATATTCGTCGGAGCGCAAACCGCATAACGGCACAAAAACAGTGCATTACGCCGTAGTGTTAAAGGGTAAGGTAATCAAAAAAACATGGGTTGCATTTAAAATAGACGGCGGAAAATCTAAAACTTCCATGTTGTATCCGGGCAGTACGGAGGTTTGGAGGGCTCAAAAAAGATTGAGGATCAAAATAGGCAATGCCGGCGGTATCATTATGAGTTATAACGGAAAAAATCTCGGAAAACCCGGCACCGAAAAACAGGTTGTAACATTGGATTTTCCGTCTAAACACAAGCCTTAGGCCTTTTTCTTTTTTTTAATTCCGTATCCTATTTTGTCGAAAATTAAGGAAACGATTAACAAAATAAATCCCAACGTCGGAATGATTAAAATTAAATCATCGTCTTTTATGTTAATCTTAAGACCCTGAATTCCCCAGTATATCCCAAAACTTAGTAGCAAAACGGATGCAGTCGCCTTAATCCAGTGCGACGGGATCCGTTTGAAATATTTTCTCAAATGAATCGATAATATTAAAATTATTATCGAACTTATGATAAGGGCGGAAATTACCGAAAACCACTGATTTTCGGTAACTGCAAGCGGAACGGCCACCACGGCTACTTCAAAAGCCTCTATTATTACGGCGTTTAAGGCAACGATAAAGAATTTAAAGGAATATCTTCGGTGTACTACAGCGGCTGTTTCCGCTTTTTTAAAAAGCGGTTTTTCGCCTATTTTCTCGGAAAAAGGGGTAAGATAAAATGCAAAATTGATGAGTTTATAGGAAAAATAAAGCCCCGCGGATATCAGTACGGCGGCCATTATTAACTTTACGGTAAATATTGGAACGGTTTTTATGAGAGTCATGCCTCCGATAAACAGGACCGACAGGGTTCCTATAAATCCGATTGATCCTCCGGCAAGGGCACTTGATAGCCCGGTATCTTCCCCGACGACGAAGACTATGGCGGCTACTTCGCTCAACTCTACGATCGCAATTAAAAATACCGTAGTAAATATAAGAATGTTAAAATTCATGTTCGTAATTATATCAGATTCCAATTGCGAAAAACAATAAAAAAAGGGATAGAAAGGTATTGACTTTTTGAATATTAAGTAATAAGCTAAAGTAAATTAAACAATCAAATTTATAGTGCTATTCTTAAGGAGGTAACATTATGGCAGTAACCCCTAACAGGACGTTTGATGCAAGCGGATTATCATGTCCGCTACCTATTGTTAAAACTAAGAAGGAAATTGATACTATGAATTCGGAGGAGATTTTAGAAGTTATTTCTACGGATCCGGGTTCTAAAAACGATATGGTAGCATGGTGCAACAGGACCGGCAATAAACTTTTAGATTCTGTTGAAGAGGGTGGAAAGTTTAAATTTTATATTCAAAAATCATGATTTCAGGCAACCGGTAAGCAGAAATATGGCATCCGGTTCGAGCTTAGATAGTAAGGCTAAAGACAACGGGGATAGGTGTTAATCTGTCCCCGTTATAAGAAAGTGCCGATTAGAGAATGAAAAATAAATTTTCCTGTATAGTTATTTTTATCGTATTTTTTACTGTTGTTTTGCCCGCAGTGTTAGATGTGAACGTATCTTTCGGGCTAAAGAATCCTTTTATATCTCCCTTCAAAGTAAAACAATATAAAAACATTGAGGAAAACCCGTTAAACGGTCTTAACCTACAGGCAATAGTGAGCAGTTCCGATGCGGATAAGAACGTCGCAATCATTAACGGTAAGCCTTATTACATCGGTTCTGAGATTAAGGGAAGAATCGTCGTCAATATTAAGCCGGAGGCAGTCATAATAAAACTTAGAAACGGGAAAATAGTAAAACTTATATTACCTAAATTTGAAAGATTTAAAAAATAACAATTGCATGCCTTTTAAGTATAGACGTCTCATTATCGCAGGTATTCTTTTATCGCTTATGTCTGTTTCGGTTTTTATTCCGATAAGGGCTTACGCAGGCTCCGGTTTTAGTGCCGTAAGCGGGGTTAAACTGCCCAACGATAAGATTACCGTGGAAGGTAACGATATTCCGCTGAGGCCGTTGATAATAGGGATTGCGCGTGAATTTAATCTTAATTACGTTTTAAGTAACTCCGTAAAAGGGTACGTAACGTTACATATAAAGCGCGTTCCTTTGCCGAAAGCCCTGTCTATCATTCTAATGGCCGGGGATTTGAGTTATAGCGTCGATAACGGGGTTTTATTTATAGGCACTATATCTTCGCTTAAAAACGGCTATGTAGATTACAAAATAAATTTAAAATATATTCAAGCGAAGAATATTATCCCGGACATAACGCCTATTTTACCGTCAGGGGCGAAGATTTATGCGTCCCCGCATGGAAATTTCATATTAGCTTACGATATTCCTTCAAATATCAAAAAAATAAAACGAATAATAAAAAGCATGGACGTCAAAAAAAGAGTCGTCCTTTTAAGCGCAAAGATTGTCGACGTGTCGGATAGTTTTAGCCGTAATATCGGTATTGCCTGGACTTTTTCTCCTAATGCCAATAATACGATTACCGACAATGCGGCATTTGCAACTAATTTTACCGGTGTAACCGATTTACAGTCCGGGAGGAATTATCTGAATGTAGGGATATTAGCGCCGTGGCAGAACTTCGGAGCTATATCCGCCCAGCTTTCTCTAGGACAGCAGTTAGGTTGGGATAAGGTGATAGATTCACCGAGTGTTGCCGTTGCCAGCGGGCAGCCGGCAACGATAAACTCAAGCCTTTTAAAATATTATGTGGCATACACCTCGTCCGGTTCAAGTTCCAAGACCACTCCGTCTTCTTCCGGCGGTACGACGGTGATAGCTCAGGAACCCGTGACATCTACGCTTCGGACTATAACTATAGGCATTACGCTAAAGGTAACGCCTATAGTCGAGAGTAAGAAAAATATATTGCTTAATATAACCCTAATCTATTCTTCGCCGTCGAGCGCTCAGGGTATAAACGGGTTTCCGGCAGTCAACAATAAAAGTGTTACTACTGTAGTTTCTGTTAAAAATAATTCTACCTTAGTGATCGGCGGTATCTTATCCATGGAGAAGTCTCACGGTAATAACGGAATTCCGATTTTATCTCAAATACCTATCTTGGGTTATTTATTTTCTTCAAGGCAGAAGAGTGTTTCAAAAGAACAATTAATGGTGTTTATATCCCCTAAAATAATAAATTAAATGAAAGATAAAAAAGATAATAATGCCGGTGTGAAAAAAGGCGAGAGCAGGATGCCTTTTTTAGATCACTTTTCCGAACTCAGGAAGAGATTTGTATATGTATTTATTGCGCTTATTATTTGTACCGGCTTTTCATGGCATCTTTCCTATACCGCTATAAATTTCATTGAACTTCCGTTAAAAAAACCTACTTACGTTACCTATTTTTCCGGATACGCAAAGGCAATGATAAAAAAAGATATTCCGGAAGTTTATTATGCATTAGGTTTGAACAAAGCCCCTAAAAAATTCGTAAGGCATATTTTACACTATTCCAAACCCTTAGAGCCTTTTTTTATTCAAGTAACGGTGTCTCTGATTCTCGGGTTTATGATAGCGCTTCCGTTCATATTGTTTCATATATGGCAATTTTTAAAACCGGGCCTCTTAAAAAAGGAAAGAATTTACGTATTGCCGTTTATGCTCTTCGGCACAACGTTTTTTATTTTGGGAATGTCATTTATGATTTTATATATATGGCCCGCCGTTATTAATTTTTCTCTGAGTTATCAGAGCGCAGACCTATCACCGCTAATAAACCTGACTTCTTATATAGATTTTGCGCTAAGACTTTCCTTGATATTCGGCGTGATATTCGAACTGCCTCTGGTCTCCGCCCTTCTTTCTTTTGCAGGAATACTGAAGCCGGGATTTTTAAAGAAAAATAGGAAATATGCCCTTGTAATCAGCCTTATTATCGCCGCTTTTCATGCAGACATAGTAACGATGTTTTTCATAGCTGTTCCCCTGTACTCTATGTACGAGCTTAGTATCTTGATATCCTCGATTATATGGGGATTTAAAAAGAGAAAGAAGGATCGGGTCGACACTGCCAAGCCCTCCGCTTCTAAGGCATGACCTCACCTGTTCATGGAGAAAACGAATCCCTTTATGTTAGATTTAATATCCGGAAATGATTTTTTGCTCACCTTGATCGAAACATAGTCTATTACGAAAATCCTTTTCATAATATCTATATTTTTAATGAATGTTATAGACTTGTTAAAACCGCCTACTATTGAAATGTTTACCGGCAGTGCCGTTATATTTTTTTTATATTTAGTCGGTTTCCCAAAGATTATTTTTTCTATGATAAAATTATTCGCCGGTCGACTTACGGATATATCTTTGATAAAATCGGCAATCTCGAATGTTTTAGGGAGCATTACCTCCTCGTTTTTTAATTGCGATTTTAAATCTGAGATTTGGGTTTCAAGGTTTAAAAGGGCATTTTTTTCGTTTGAGAGGGAACCGGTCGTGTTTTTTAACCTATTCATTTCACCCTTTAATTTTAATATTGCGGCATTGTTGGATTTGAGATTTTTACCTATCTTATTGTAGAATATATCCTGATTTATAAGATATAAAAATACAAACATCATGAGTAGGACCACTACCGTTTTATTTGTTTTTAAGTATAAGTATATTTTTTTTAAATATTCTATTATTTTCATGGTTTCACTTATTTTTAGATAGGTCTAAAGCGCCCCTTAAATTGAAAGAATAAAATGTATTTCCCTCTACGATTTTTCGGTTTACGGCATTTAAACTGATTTTTACGAATAATCCGGTTTTTTTAAGCCGGTCTATATAAACAGATATGTCGTTCAAAGAAATGCTGTTTCCGTTTATCGCTACAGCGCCGTTTTGGAGGAGCAGTTCGTTCATCCAGACGCCTTCGGGGGAAGCCTTGACCATATTGCCTATTTTTTCATTCCATGCCGTCCTGAGCCCTTTAAAGCTGTCTATGATTACAATCTTTTTTCGAATAGAGGTTAAAAGCGTTTTTCTTTTGTTTATCGCGGATTCAAGCGTCTCATTTAGCATATTTTTAGTTTTTATTAAGGATAATTGGCGGTTTAGTTGTAATACATAATTTCTTTTGTTGTTATTTTTAATAATGGACGCTATGTCTATCAAAAAAATAAATATTATATATGCAATAATCAAAGAAAGAACCGCAAGCCTTTTTCTGTTTTTTGCGATGAGTTCCTTATCCTTAGTCGATAATAAATTAATTCTTGTCTTTCCCCGCCTTTTATCTTTCATAAGATATTACCTGTTTATTATTATGCCGAATGTAGTCCACATTTCTCCCAAGGGCTTAAAAAATTCATAATCGCTTTCGATATCATGTCTTTTTGTAAGCTTTTTCGATAAATAAAACGGATATTTTTGGGATTTCAAGAGGTTTATCAGAGAGATGGAGTCGGTTTTTAGATTTACCGCCTCAGATATTTTTGCGCCAAGGTCTTTTTTGCCGAAAAAAATGCCCGTAAGGATAATTTCCTCTATTTGCGGCAGCGATTTTCCCGCAAAATAAAAATCTGCAGTTCTTTTTAATTCCTCGGCTATAAAATTTAAGGAGTCTCCGTATGACATATTTCTAAAATCCATCCCGTCTATCGTTCTCTCCAAATTTATCGTATCGTTAAAAAATATGACGATTTTTACGGTTTTATATCCTATGTCGCAGAACAAAAGGTGGGTAATATTATTATTGCTTAAATATCTTATGCCGTTGTAAATAGAAACGGTCTTGCACTCAATGGATCTGATTCTTATGCCTGCCGCAGTAAATATTTTAGTAAAATTATTTATATCTTCTTCATTTACGGCAAATGCCGTTATATTGAGAACAGAGTTGCCGGTTTCATCCGTTTTTCCGGAGTAAATATAATCAAATATGCTTTGAGACAAAGGAAACGGGAGAAGTTTTTTTAATTCGTATTTTATGGCAATCTTGAGGTCGGAAGGCGGCATATCCGGTAAGGTAAAATTGAAGCTGCGGATCATGTTCCCGTCAATAGACGTCAGCACGTTTTTTTTACTTATTCCGTTTTCGTTAATGATTTTCTTGAGGTTGACGGATACCGAATCGGCATCGCGGTAATCTATTTCCGATATAGTTGTGTTTATGAAGTTATTTAAAAAATAGCCGTTTCTTTTTTTATAAACCTCTAATATTTTAAACTGATTATAATCTATTTCTATTGCGGTATAAATTTTCATATCACAGGAAGTTATATAAAATTCAGTATTTTTATATACCCGTTAAAAAATTCAAATATAATGCCGTCAACAGCCACCTTATTTGCCGAAACCTTATTGCAGTCATTAAATCCCAAAATATTTTCGGTCGATTTGTGCTTGTTAAACATCATTGCCTTGTGTTTCATGGCATTATCCTTATAAGATTCTTTAATATTAAGCGTAAAATAGCAATTGGAAAAGTTGTTTTTTTTTGATTTCCTGTTTTTAAATTCCCGTCTGTTTATATCTAAAAGAGTGATGTTTCTAATTAAGAATTTGGGTTGTTCGTTGAGCGGTCCGTAAGGAGACATCGATTTTATCATGTGTGAGAGTTTATTATCGGAGAGCAGCCGCAGGGTTATTTCTTCGTCGTAGTCCGCCTTAGACGGTATGCTATAGGGTACACAACTCTTTTTATCGTTTATGTCGGAAGAATTTGAAGGACGGTCTTTTTTGACGGCGGCGACAAAGCAATGCAGGCTTTCGCCCTTTTCCAAAGTCAATCCGCAAGCCATTTTGTGTCCGCCGAATTTTAAAAAGAAACGCTCGTAATTTTTAAGCAAGGCATAAATATCTATATTTCCGCAGGACCTTGCAGAGCCGATATAAACCGAGTCTTTATACCCGGTAAGAAGCAGAACCGGTCTTTGCAGGTATTCGGCTAATTTTGACGAAACTATTCCTATGACTCCGGGGTGCCATGATGTGCCTTCCAAGACAAGAAGCTGTCCGGTTTTTTCCTCGTTCTCTTTTCCGGATAACATAGTCAGCGTTTCGTTGAAGCAGTTATCTTCAAGCACGTGTCTCTTTTTATTAAACGATTCTAATTCTTGTGCAAGGTCATAGGCGACTTCAGGGTCTCTTTGAGTCAAAAGCTCGACCGCGACCTTGGGGTCTCCCACCCTTCCGGCGGCATTAATTTTCGGGGTTATTTTCCATGCTACGTCGGATTCATTTATATTGTCGAAATAGATCCCGCAGATTCTTTTCAGTTCTTTTATCCCCGGCCTGTCGCTGCCGTTAAGTATTTTTAGTCCATAATAGGTGAGTGTTCTATTGTCTCCGTACATCGGAACTATGTCGGCTATAATGCCGAGACACACGATGTCCAAGTAGTCTTTAAGGTTTGGATAGGAGGTCAATAAACCTTCTTTTACCAGATGCTTTCTTAAAGCAATACCGAGATTAAACGCTATGCCTACTCCGGGTAAAAACTTAAACGGAAATTTATCGCCCTTACGTTTGGGATTCAGCACGGCGACACTTTCCGGCAAAATTTCTTTTCCCTCGCTAATGGGGACCTCATGGTGGTCGCATATTATTACGTCGATATTCTTAGAATTGGCGTAGAGAACCTCCCTTGTATCCGTTATTCCTAAATCTACCGTTATTAGTAAGGATAAAGACTTATCGGTGTTTTTTTTTATGGAATCGCAAATTTCATCTATGGGTTCCGTACTTAGTCCGTAGCCGTCCTTTATCCTATCCGGCAATTTAAAGAAAATAGAGCGGTCATATTTATCCGGACTTATAAGTTTTTTTAATTCCCTCAGAAAGGAGACAAGGAAAGATGTGGCGGTTATGCCGTCTACGTCATAATCTCCATAAATACAGACGGCTTCGTCTTCTAAAATTGCCTTGGTTATACGGATGACCGCCTTATCCATATCCATTATAAGGAAGGGGTCGTTTAAAAATTTTAAGGACGGATTTATGTAATTGTCTATAAAACAGGACAAAAAACTATCCGCATGACCGTAAACCGGGTGATTTTTACTAAATATATCGGAGAAGAACGGATCAAAATCCAATTGAGAGACGATTCGTTTAAGAATTAAAGATGCGGCAGTATTATTGTCGAGAGACGAAAATAAACACCCTTTTAAGTATTCATAAACATATTCTTTTTCCATATCTTGATTGATAATTCATATTTACCGCGCACATAATTTATTATTGCGCTAAGAATAATGCTTCTCATTTAAAATGACCATTACGGGACTTGCAATAAAGATCGATGAATAAGTTCCTATTAAAATGCCGCATAACAATATAAAGGCGAAATTATGCAGAACTATGCCTCCGAGAAAAAACAGGGACAAAACCGCAAGTACCACGGTAAGGGATGTAACCACGGTTCTTGTCAGAACTTCGTTTATGCTTTCGTTGACGAGATTTGTCAGGTCGATTTGTTTCTTCTTTTCGGGCTCTATTTTTTTTAAGTTTTCCCTGATTCTATCAAAAACAACGACCTTATCGGTAAGGGAGTATCCGGCAACGGTTAAAATGGCGGTAATGACTAAAAGCGTTATCTCTTTTTGAAAAATAAAAATAAAACCGAGCAGGACAAGCACGTCATGGGTAAGACCTATTGCAGCGGCAAGGCCGAACCTGAATTCGAACCTCCACGTAATATACAATATTATTGCTATAATGGCTATAATGACTGCAACGACGGCATCTTCGGAGAGACTTTTGCCGACGGACGGCCCTATCATTTCACTATTTATTACCTCCGGCGGATTCTTTTTATAGGCTTCCTTAATAGTTTTTTTGATTCTTGCCGTATATTTATTTAAGTCTTTTGCAACCGCTTTTGTCTGTAATATAATGTTGTTTTTACCCCTTATTTTAACTATTTTCAGGTCTTTAAAACCTGCGGGCAGAAGCGCTTTTCTTACGGAAGCCGTAGATATTTTATGTTTAAAGGCAAGCTCCATGGAAAGCCCGCCCGTAAAATCTATTCCTATTCGAGCCGTACCGATTATCATCGTGATGAGTTCTATCAAGCCGAATATTACGAAAATAGCCGATAAAACGAATGAATACTTCTTTTTTCCAATAAAATTATAATGAGTATCTTTAATAAATTCCACTCGACCGACTCCAGAATATATGAATTTTAGTTAATATGTTGTTATATGCTCAATTTATGAAGTTTCTTTTTGTTAGATATAATATCGAAAATTACCTTCGTTCCAACTAAAGATGTAAATAAATTTATCATAATGCCGAGAGATAAAGTTACGGCAAAACCCTTTATCGGACCTGCTCCGAAATAAAAGAGAACCGCTGCTGTAATAAGCGCCGTGACGTGAGAGTCCAAAATAGTAAAAAATGCTTTGTTGTATCCGTTTTCTATAGCGATAACGATAGGCTTATCTTCTCTGAGTTCTTCTCTTATCCTTTCAAAGATAAGAACATTGGCATCAACCGACATTCCTATGGTTAAAATGATACCTGCAATACCCGGAAGCGTCAAAGTCGCTCCGAAAAGGGAAAGCGCCGCAATAAGAAACAGCACGTTTTCCAATAAGGCGAAATCGGCGATTAAGCCGGACAATCTATAATAAAATATCATAAATCCTATAACAAGTATAGTTCCTATTATGGATGCAAGTATGCCGTCGTGTATTGAATCCGTTCCAAGCGTCGGTCCTACCGTATTATTCTGTATTATTTTCACCGGTGCGGGCAAAGCCCCGGACCTAAGGGCAATTGCAAGATCATTTGCCTGCGCCATGGTAAATCTTCCGGAGATAGAGGCATTTCCACCCAATATGGGTTCTTCTATTACCGGTGCGGAAATCACGTTGCCGTCAAGGATAATGGCAAGCCTTTTACCCGTAAATCTGGTCGTGATATCTGCAAATTGCTTTGTCCCTTCGGAGTTAAGGGAAACGCTCACGGTGGGCTGATTATAACGATTGATTTGAACGCTTGCGCTTGAAATATCAGCTCCGCTCATTAAGATCGGCTTCTCGATAAGATAAGGCCTTTTTGTCGTTTTATGAGTGTATTTATCGTATGAAACATGATAAAGAATCGCATCGCCCCCCGGGACTTTTCCCTTAATCGCCTTTAAGATATCGTGTTTATCGTCTACGAGTTTAAAGGTCAGCCTGGCGGTTTTTCCGATAAGTTTTATTGCCTGTTTGACGTCTTTCACCCCAGGCATTTCTATGACTATCAGATTCTTTCCCTGCCTCGCTATTTTTGGAGAAATAAGCCCGAACTGGTCTATCCTGTTTCTCATGACCTCTACCGCCCCGTTGACGGCTTCCTCTTTATATTTTGCGGCTTCAGCCGGTATAAAGTTAATCTTATTTCCGGAGAGCCGCAAATAAGAATGATGATTTTTTATGTAATTTTTAAGGGTGCTGACGGCCGGTGTATTTTTCAAAAAGCTCTTGCTCAAAATTATACTGTTGTTCTCTAATTTTAAATATTTTTCGTTTCCTATATCTTTGCTCTTCAAGAATGATTTAATATCGGAATAATCGCTGTAAAATTTTTCTTTTATAGCCTTGTTTACTTCAACTCTTTCTACAAGATAAACACCCCCTTGAAGATCCAGCCCGAGGTGCATCTGCGCATTGCCGATGACGGACTTCCACCAGCCCGGTGTGTTTGGATATATTGATGGGATAATCGAAAAAAAGGATATTACTATTAAAGTAAGTATCAATATTACGCGGGTTTTAACTGGTTTCATCAAGTTTTACCATTAAGTTAAAATATTTTTAGAGAATATAACATACCGGTGCCAAAAATTTCACTGTTTTTCGTATTTATTGTTTCGATGTTTTTGTCGCAATAGTATTTTTAGTAATCTTGATCTTAACGTCCTTTGCTATTTCTAAGGTGAAAACTTGGTCGGCTATACCGGTTATAACGCCGAACATGCCGCCGTTAGTGAGGACTTCATCGCCTACCTTTAATGTTCCTATCATTTTTTTGTGGTCTTTCGTCCTTTTTTGTTGAGGCAGGATTACCAAAAGGTAAAAGATGACCACGATAGCTATTAGCGGCGCAAAACTTATCAGCGTTCCCTCGAAGCCCCCGCCGTGTCCGGACGATGATGCGGCAAAAGCGCTTTTGACGGTAAACTGATTGGTTAAATTTAATAATCCCGATAAGATTTTCATACTAACTCCTTTTTATTAATTTTAATTTATGAATTTTAATTAAATATATTATATTTATAATTGAAATAAAGTCAAAGTAAAGATTAATATTTTTTGTAATAATTTTGCAAAAAATCATGAAAACTGCCGTCTAATATAGATTGCCTTATCAGTAAAAGAAAATTTTGATAAAAATGTAAATTGTGGATAGTTAAAAGTCTCTGCGAAAATATCTCTTTTGTCATAAATGCATGCCTTACGTATGCGGCGCTAAAATTCTTACAGCAAAAACAGTCGCATTTCGAATCTACGGGTAATGTGCGGGTTTTATAAGAAGAATTTTTTATATTAACCGTTCCGTCCGACGTAAAAATAAAGCCGTTCCTTGCGTTTCTCGTGGGCATCACGCAATCAAACATATCAACGCCCATAGATACTGCGTTTATTATGTCGGCAGGCGTTCCGACGCCCATAAGATACCTCGGTTTGTTTTTCGGCAGGTTAGACACGGAAACATTTAACATTCTAAACATCGTCTCCTTAGATTCTCCCACCGCTAATCCGCCGACGGCATAGCCGTCCGCATCCAATTCGGACATTATCTCGGCAGATTTTTTCCTTAAATCCTCGAAAAAATTGCCCTGTGATATAAGAAAAAGAAGATTATTCGATTTTTTTGCCGAAATCGACCTCTTTGCCCAGTTTATGGTAGTGTTTAAATCCCTTTCCGCCGTTTCTTTAGAGGCATCGTGTCCGGAAAAAACGTCTAATTGCATCATAATATCCGAGTCCAGCGTTTCTTGTATTTCTATTACGCGTTCCGGAGTAAAAAAGTGTGTTTCTCCGTCTATGTGAGACATGAATGAAACGCCGTCCCCACTTATTTTTGCCAGTTTTGCAAGGCTGAATATTTGAAATCCACCCGAATCCGTTAAAACGGCGCCTTTATATTTTGTAAAGTTTCTCAGAGAGCCGAATTTTTTTATAACGTCGATGCCCGGTCTTAAAAAAAGATGATAGGTATTGGACAGCATAATCTTAAAACCCTCATCGTATATTTCGGACGGAGATAAAGATTTTACCGTACCTATCGTTCCGACCGGCATAAAAACGGGGGTTTCTATTATTCCGTTTTTAGTAAAAAGCTCACCGATCCTCGCGCTCGTGCGTTCGTCTCTCTTAATTATTTTAAACATAAATTATATGTTATATAGATACATGGCATCGCCGTAACTAAAAAGCGAGTAGTCATTTCTCATGGCTTCTTCGTAAACGGCTTTTGTTCTTTCTATTCCTATCAAGGCACAAATCATTATAAAAAGAGACGATTTGGGTTGATGAAAATTTGTAACGAGACTTTTTGTTATTTTAAATTTATAACCCGGATAAATATACAGAGACGTCTCTACGCCGTTTTTCCCGATTATCCCGCCCCCGTCGGTAGCTGAAGACTCTAAGCACCTGACGGTAGACGTTCCGATGATCATGATATTATTTTCAGCCTTTATTCCTTTGTTGATAATATCCGCCGTTTCTTTGGAGACGGAATATGTTTCTTTGTGGATTTCATGTTTCGTTATATCTTCCGTTCTTATGGGAAGAAACGTCCCCAACCCTATATTTAGGGATACAGTGGTGAAAATCCCGCCCTTGGCTTTAATTTTACTTATCATATCGTCGGTGAAGTGAAGCCCTGCAGTGGGTGCCGCAACGGAAAAACCGCATGAATCGTCTGCATAAACGGTCTGATAATATCCGTCGTCCAAAGCGTCGGGGCTGCGTTTAAGGTAAGGCGGAAGAGGTATTTGCGCGCATTTATCGAATATGTAATCGTAATCACCCCTGCTTTTTATTGCAATTTCATAATTTCCCTTCCCCAAGTTTCGCAACGCCGTGATCTTAATCCCCGGCTTATCTTTGGATATGCTATCGGAATTAAAGCCCGTTTCGAGAATGTCGATCTCTTCGTTTTCCTTAATAGTTTTATGGGATTTCAGAAGGGCGTTTAATTTTAGCGGAAAAGTAATATTTACGGGAAATTCCGTAATAAATACCTCGACCCTGCCGCCTGAAAATCTTTTGCCGAATATTCTTGCTTTTTTAACAAATGAATTATTAACTGCTACAATATCATTTTTATTGATATAATCCGTTATTTCAAAAAATCTTTTATGCTCTATTTTAAAATTTTTTACATCCAAGACGAGCAGCTTTGCTTCGTCGCGGTTATTTACGGGGTATTTAGCAATCTTTTCGCTGTCGAATCCGTAATCAAATAAATCTATGTTCATATGGGACTGTCATTATGTTATTATATTAAATACGGTATGCGTTGCTACATTGCCGCATACATATATCTTTGTTAAAATTTTCATTATAACATATTCTGAGAAAAAAATAAATAGGTTTCTAAATTTTAAATTAATTTATCGGGTTATTATGGGTATTTTTATAACGCTTGAGGGTATCGACGGTTCAGGTAAGACCACGGCATTAAAGCTGCTTTGCAGCGATTTGGCCAAGGACGGATATAGGGTCCTTCAGACAAAGGAACCTACTGAAACATTGCTAGGAAAATTTATAAGAAATACGGTTCTCGGTACGGGAGGCGATGCTTCTTTTATGAAATCAATGGATATAAAAACATCTGCGTTAGCCGCACTATTTCTTTTCTCCGCCGATAGAACCGCACACGTAGATGAAATTATCGCAAAGTTGGACAGTTTTGATATTATAATATGCGACAGGTTTATAGATTCGACTTATGCTTATCAAACTGCCAACTCGGATGATGCCGAAGGTACTCGCGATTTAAAGGAGTTTATACTTACGATAAACGAGTTTATTCTCAATCGAAGAAGCTTCAATATTGCCAGGACTTATCTTCTTGACTTAGAGCCGAAAGTCGCGCTAAGCAGATTGAGCGGAAGGGTTCATGGGTTTGACGGTTTCGACGGCAGGTCACCGGATTTTTTTAATGCCGTGAGGGAAGGTTATCTGTACCTATCTGTAAGGCATAAAGATAGAATCAAAATTATAGATGCTTCCGGTCCCTCTGAGAATATAGTAATGGAAATCCTGAAGGATTTAAAGGGATTGGTTGACGAAAAAATAGCGTCGACTAACGAATAAAAATACGTATGGGTAACGAACGTAAAATTTGCGATTACAATATTTTAAATGTCACGGGGCATGAAAAGCCCGTAGAATTTTTGAAGAATTCGTTTCACAGAGGTAGGATGCCGTCAGGACTTCTGTTTCACGGACGGCATAATATAGGAAAAAGATTTGTTGCTACGGCATTTGCGGCTTCGGTTTTATGTGAAGACTATGCGCTTTATGAACGTCGGAGCGATGCAGCATTCTCAAGCTCGGACGACCATGCGGATGCTGTAGGAGGGGGACTGAATTTTTGCGGAAAATGTCCGTCGTGCATCGGCGTATTAAACGGTACGAGTCAAAATCTTATGCTCGTAGAGCCGTCCGGAAGCTCAATAAAAATAGATAATATTCATAAAATAGGTTCGTTTTTAAGTTTAACGCCGTACTATCAGGGATATAGGTTTATCATTATAGACGAAGCATCGACAATGACCACCGCCGCCGCTAATGCCCTTTTAAAGATGCTCGAAGAGCCTTCGGCAAAAACCGTATTCATCCTTATCGTCCACAATTTAAGTATACTTTTGCCGACCGTTATTTCAAGATGTTTGCTGCTCAAGTTTGGTCCCGTTGGCGATAAGGTTTTAATGGACGCCTTCAGGTCTGAATTTCCGGATATGAAAGAGGATGTTCTGAGACTCTATTCCAAGATTGCAATGGGCAGCTATTCCGATTTTTACGGGCTTATTAGAGGCGATTACTTAGAAAAAAGAAATTTATTAATCGATACCGTATTTAAAGAATTAGCCTATAGCCGTTCGAGTATAAATCCGTACGATATGTCTAATAATTTTCTTAGCGGTGTGGGAAAAGGCGGAGAAAACGGAAAGAAAGCGGCTAATTTTGAGATGATTTTATTTATTCTGCGTGATGTTTATATTTATTATATGACAAAAAGTGTAAAATTATTATATAATGAAGACATTGCAGAAGAAATAAGGGAAATAGCCGAGGGTCTTGAAAATTTCGGTGTCACTCGAAAAGACCTTGTATATATGATAAATTTGACCGTTAACCATATGGAAAAAATGAAAAGTTATAATTTAAATAAAACAATTGCGCTTGATTCGTATTTTTCCGGTCTTTTATATTTAAAGGGGCGGGTATAATATAATAAATGAGAATAGTCGATGTAGAAATACGGGAGATGGATTACAGCTTAGAGTGCGACGTAAAGGCGTTGCAGCTTTTGCAGGACGACAGAGTGCTCGTAGAGAAAGATAAAATTATTTATACGGGAATGGTTTTGGGAGAAGTAAAAGTCGTTCAAGGCAGCACCCTCCCGAATAAGGCCAAGGTTATAAGGAAGCTTTTTGCTTTTGAAACCGGAGAGAAATTTGTACGTTATCCGATCGAAACCGAAAGTTTCGGCTTTTGCAAAAAGAATATCGAAAGCCTTAAGCTGTCGATGAAACTTTTACTGATTAAATTTTTGCCTGTCGAGAATAAGCTCGTTTTTTATTATAGCGCCGAAGAGAGGGTTGATTTTAGGGAGCTCGTAAAGATACTTGCATCTAAGTTTCACCTAAGGATAGAAATGCGTCAGATCAATATCCGGGACGAGTGCAGAATTTTGGGTGGAATAGGCATTTGCGGAAGGGTATGCTGTTGCGGCACCGTCGTTTCGGAGATGAATGCCATAACTTCCGCGACTACAAAGATTCAATGCCAAAGCACAAGCAAATACGTAGGGTACTGCGGCAGGCTTCTATGCTGCCTTTCTTTTGATTCTCTCGGGGTTGACGAGGATATTTGCGAAAACGAAAATAACACACCCGGGGTATCTCGTAAAGACTGTGCCGGTTCGTATAGCGAGGATTATTTTTACGTTACGACACCTATTTATTATGCCAACGATAAACCGCATATCGGGCATGCGTATTCTACGGTAATCGCGGATTCTGCGGCAAGATTCAAGAGGCTTTCCGGCTACAAAGTTTTTTTTATGACCGGAACGGACGAACACGGATTAAAAATAGAAAAAGAAGCGGAAGCGAGGGGTATAAGCCCTAAAGAGCTTGCGGATTCCGTACATAAGAAATTTAAAGAACTTTTCGGAAGCCTTAATATATCATATGACAGGTTTATAAGAACGACCGATGCCGACCATATAAAAACGGTAAAGACCGTATTTAAAAAATTATTCAAAAAGGGTGATATATACTTATCTGAATATGAAGGTTGGTACTGCACCCCCTGCGAAACCTTTCTGACGGAAAGGTTGCTTGACGCCGGAAACTGCCCTCAATGCGGGAGGCCGGTGTCTAAAGTTAAAGAAAAAAGCTATTTTTTAAAGTTAGATAAATACGAAAAAAGACTCCTGGAATACATAGAAAATAATCCCGGGTTTATTAAGCCCGATTTTAGAAGGAATGAGGTTATATCGTTTATACGGGAAGGCTTAAAAGATTTAAGCATATCCAGGACGTCTTTTAAATGCGGCATTTCTGTTCCCGGCAATGATAAACATGTTATATATGTCTGGTTCGATGCGCTCTTAAATTATTTAACGGGCTTAGGATACGAAGACTTCCTAAACGGCAAAAATCCTGATTTTGATAAATTTTTTAGAACCGCCAATCATATAGTCGGCAAAGATATCGTTAAATTTCACGGAGTTTACTGGCCCATCATGCTCTTCGCTTTAGATATTAATCTTCCCAAAACAATACTGGCACACGGCTGGTGGCTTACGGGCGGCAAAAAGATGTCTAAGTCCCTAGGTAACGCGATAGACCCCGATTCTTTGATAGATAAGTTTGGCGCGGATGCCGTAAGATTTTATCTTTTAAATGAAATAACACTGGGATTAGACGGCGATTTTAATATGGATAATTTTATCTTAAGATATAACTCCGGGCTTGCAAATGACCTTGGAAACTTGGTTTCGAGGGTTATCGCGATGCTGAAAAAATACACGGGCGGCAAGGTTCCGGGTTCGGACGCCGATATAGACGACGGTATCGTAAAGAAGGTTTCGGATATATTGACCGGTTTAAACGACAGATATGACAATTATGATTTTGTAAAAATCATAAACGATACCTTTAAATTTATAAATACGGTAAATAAATATGTAAACGACGGCACCCCTTGGAAGCTTAACGTCGCCGTCGAAGAGGATAAAAAGAAATTATTTAGAATTTTAAGGACATCGCTCATATCTATATATTGTATATCCTACTTGATATATCCCTTTATGCCTGTTACGTCTAAAAAAATTAACGCTATACTAAATACAGAGCCGTTCGATTTGTTCAAATCCCCGCTTACCCCGGATGATTTAGTTAAAAATTGCCGGCAGCGTTTTAAAGAGGGGCATAAAATATCCGATAGCGCAGATATTCTATTTCCCAGAATAAAATAAAATGATAGATTCTCATTGCCATCTTGAGATGGCGGAGTTTGAGGCTGATTTTTCCGACGTCTTAATCAGAATGTCTGATAGCGGCATAACTCACGCCATTTCCATAGGCTCTTTAGCTCAAAACGAAAGGATAGAAAAAACCGTAGAGATAATAAATTCTTACGATTTTATTTTTACCGCCCTCGGGGTTCATCCCAAAAGTTTATATAATGATTTGCCGGATATATCCAAATTATTCGAGCATTACTATTCGGTAAATAAAAAGAAGGTTGTTGCGGTGGGAGAAATAGGATTGGATTATTTTATGCTTAAGGAAAATTCGGGAGAAGTTAAAACAAAGCAGAAAGAGCTGTTTAAATTTCAAATAGGGCTTGCCGCAACCGATAGGCTTCCGATCATAGTACATATAAGAGACGCCTACGAGGATGCGATAGATATTTTAAAAGATTACGTAAAATCGCCTGACGGTTTTTTCGGCGGTGTTATTCACTGTTTTTCTTCAGATGACCCGGCCATAGCAGAGGAATTTATAAAAATGGGCTTTTTTATCTCATTTTCCGGGAATATCACGTATAAAAAGAATGAAGGACTAAGGGCGGCGGTTAAAAATATTCCGGACGAAAAGATTTTAATAGAGACCGACAGCCCTTATCTTGCCCCCGTGCCGTTTAGGGGTAAACGAAACGAGCCTTCACGTGTTAGTTTAGTTTTGGATACTGTTGCCAAATTAAAAGGGACGGAGAGGGGCAAATTAGATGCTTTGACCGTTCAAAATACGGTAAACCTGTTTTCTTTGAGCGGTATTTCCGGTTTTTATCCCTCTGTAGCATATAGGATCGGAAATTCCGTTTACGTCAACCTTACGAATAAATGCACTAACCGTTGTACATTTTGCCCAAAATATCAAAACGGTAAAAGTAATTTTAACGTACGCGGATATAATCTTAAATTAGACAAAGAGCCTACTGTTGACGAGGTCGTCTCTTCAGTTTTTAGGTATTACGATTTTAAAGAAGTTGTTTTTTGCGGATTCGGAGAACCGACTTTAAGGATAGAAACCCTTAAGGACGCCGCAAAAACTTTAAAAAAGATTTATGCGGACAGGTATGGCTGCGGCGGTTTAAAAATAAGGCTTGATACGGACGGACTCGCAAATGCCGTTTACGAAAGGAATACGGTTCCGGAGTTAGGGGAGATTATAGACAGCGTAAGCATAAGTCTTAACGCCCAAAACAGCGAGCATTACGATAGGATTTGCAATCCTCAAATTTTAAAAAAAGGGGTCAAAGCATATGCCTCCGTTCTGGATTTTATCGGAGAATCTAAAAAGTATGTCAAGGAAGTGACCGTCACGGCGGTAGATTTGCCGGGAATAGACATACCCTATATTGCAAATATTGCAAAAAAATCGGGAGTCAATTTTAGGCATAGAAAATATAACAAAGTAGGTTAATTCAAGTCTGTTCTTTATTTAGAATCGGTGCAAGGGCAGGATATAACGATGCGGTTTTTCGGTTTTATTCGAATAACCCGCCGCCGAATAACCCGCTTTCCATAGCGGAGTCGGGGGGAGTGTTATTGCTCGTATCGTGATTTACGTTATCTTGCTCGGTATCGTCTTCTGCAAAAAATGTTTTGGAATTAAGCAGGTATCGGTCTAATTGCCTTGAATATTGGCTCCATTGTGTATTGCCGCTATCCATAAAATCTATTAATTGATTTGATTTGGAGTCCATGTTATCGATATAGTGAAGCAAAAAGGCTTCAATCGTTTTAGGCCTCTTTGGAGAACCGAATCCTAACTCTCCGTGGTGTGATATTATGGAATGCAACAACAGCAACCTTAATTTTTTGGGAAATCCGGGTATCTTGCCGATTTTTTCATCTATAGTGCAAGTACCTAAAACTATGTGTCCGAGCAGCCTCCCTTCATCGGAATATTCCGTTACGTTATTTCTCAGACATAATTCTTCCGTCTTTCCAACGTCGTGAAGCAGTATTGACGCGATAAGGATATCTTTTATTACATATTTTCCATAATGTTCGGAAAGAAATATGCCTATTTTCATCATGCTTAGCGTATGTTCAAGTAATCCGCCTAAATAAGCATGATGAATAGATTTTGCGGCAGGCAACATCTTCAACTGTTTTACGTAATTTTCGTCGGATAAAAAATAATCGGTCAGCTTTATGATATATTCGTTTGTTAAATTTTTTTTCAATATTGATATGAGCTCTGAGAACATAGTGTCTATGTCGTATTTCGTTGATTTAATAAAAAGTCCGAGAAAAACGGCATCCGCCTTATCGTACTCAATCTTTTCCACGTCGAAAATTCCAAGCTGAAGCTCGTTTTGAAACGAGGAGGATTTTGATTTTACCTTGATCAAGTCGCCTATTTCAAACGTACCGGCAAATTTTTCGACGTTATCCCAAATATATCCTTTAATTTCCCCGGTTTTATCGGACAATTTAAGAAATATATAAGGTTTTCCGGTTTTTCCGATAGCCTGAGACTTGTTTTTGACAAGAAATATTGACTCAATTTTTCGGCTTTCTTTTATGTCTATAACTAAAATTTTTTCCATCGTTATATTTATACTAACAAAACTCTTAATAAAAATCAAAGTAAAAAGTGAATGAATTGTTAAAAATTTTTTGTTGCTAAAATAAATGATATATTATAACATTTATAAAATAAATTAATAATAAGTCGCGTAAATAAAGCTATGAAAAATATTAGATATTTAATATTAATGTAAGGGAGAGGGTAATTCTATTATGTTTGCGGATAGTCTAATCGGTTTATTCAGTAATGATCTTGCGGTTGATTTAGGAACCGCAAATACTCTTATCTACGTTAAGGATAAGGGTATAGTTTCGAACGAGCCTTCGGTAGTGGCGGTTCATATGGATTCGCGGGGAGATAAAAAAATTCTTGCCGTAGGAAGGGACGCCAAGAAGATGCTTGGAAGAACGCCCGGAAACATATCGGCGATAAGACCCATGAAGGATGGCGTTATTGCCGACTTCGAAGTAGTAGAAGCAATGCTCAAATATTTTATTCGGAAAATTCATAACAGAAAAACCATGATAAGACCGCGTGTTATCATTGCTATCCCTTCCGGTATTACGGCCGTTGAAAGAAGGGCGGTGAGAGAATCCGCCGAAGCCGCCGGGGCAAGGATGGTTTACCTGATAGAAGAACCGATTGCCGCCGCAATAGGCGCCGGATTGCCTATTACCGAAGCCGCCGGAAATATGATTGTCGATATAGGCGGCGGGACTACCGAGGTCGCAGTGATTTCCATGTCCGGTATAGTTTTTGCCAAATCGTTGAGGGTTGGCGGTGATAAGATAGATGATGCCATAATCCAATACATAAAGAAAAAGTTTAGTCTGCTTATAGGGGATAGAACGGCGGAACTTGTTAAGATGACTATCGGAACTGTTTACCCGGTGGAAGAAGAATCCAAGATGAATATCAAGGGGAGAGATATTGTAAGCGGTATACCGAAGATTATAGAAATAACATCGTCAGAAGTTTTAGAAGCGATATTCGAACCCGCAAACCAGATAATAGATGCAATAAAAACGACATTAGAGAAGATTCCGCCGGAACTTTCGTCGGATATCGTAGATAGCGGGATAGTTCTTGCCGGTGGCGGAGCGCTTTTAAAAAATATGGACGTCTTAATAAGAGAGCATACGGAACTTCCCGTTATTATAGCGGACGATCCTCTTACATGCGTCGTGAGAGGCGCGGGGAAGGCGTTAAACGAAATAAACACATTAAAAGATATAATGCTTGAGAATTAGTTACGGGTAAATCCATTGAGGAGATTAAATTTTAAAAAGTATAGAGATGCCGTATTCCTTTTTATAATTATCATTATATCTGCATCTATTTACATACTTTCTTTGAATGGAATTAAAATAGGCAGTTTTTTTTCGGATTTTATAAGCTATTCGGTATATGAAGTTTATACCGTAGTAGATTATCCGGTCGACATTTCCGAAAAGATTTACGGTAATTATATCGATCTTCTGTCGGTTAAGGCGGAAAACAATGTGCTTAAATCTAAATTGAAGATAATAAGCTATAAACTGGATAAATATAGAGAATATAAGATAGAAAACAGAAAATTAAAAACGCTTTTAATTCTAAAAAATTCCGTAGGGAATAAAACCGTGCCGGCTGCCGTTGTACTGCACGGTATAGAAGGATGGTTTCACAGTCTTTATATAAATAAAGGAGCAAAGAGCGGGATTAAAGCCGGAGACGGAGTAATTTCTTATGACGGAGTCGTGGGAAGGGTTATTCATGCGGGTGAACGTTATTCGAGGGTTATTCCTATCACCGATCCTAAATGTGTTTTTTCCGTGATAGATGCGGATACGGGGACTATGGGTATCGCACAGGGGTTCGGCGACGGTTATATGAAAATGAGATTTGTATTTAATTCGCAGCAGGTCCATAAGGGAGATACGATTTTGACGTCCGGGCTCGGCGGCGTTTTTACGCCGGGGATAAATGTAGGCAAGGTGACGGCGGTAACGAAAAAAAACTACGATATATTTCAAAAGATAACCGTAACTCCATATAAAAACTTATTTAACGGTAAATATGTCCTTGTCGAGAAATGATATTTATAAATACATTTATATAGTATGTTCATTTTTGTTTTTGATGATAATATCCCTCATGTTTAATAATGATTCTCATTTCGGCCATTTTTTTGTTTTCCCCAACCTCGTTATAGCCGGTATAGTATATATTTCTGCGTATTTAGACGTATATTCCGGGGGGATAATGTCTTATATTTTATTTTACATATATGGTTCAATGACGCCTTTAGATCCAACCCTTTTCGGTTTTATAGGGGTTGTTTCCTATGCAATTTCATATATTCTTTGGCGTAAAATTTCGTCGGATAACTTTTTAAGCGAGATTTTGATCACTTTTTTTTCGGCCTCGGGTTACTACCTCGTACTTTTTCTAATCGTTTACTATCGGCTTGGTATTCATTTCATATATTTGAACTTCATATTTTCTTATGGGTTGCCCGCTTCTATAGCCGCCGCATTAATTTCACCGGCAATATTTCTATTTTTCAAAAAGATAGGCTATAAAAATTTCTTAAAAAGAAATCAAGCGATCTTGGATTAGCGGAAAATATTTGCATAAAATTGATTTGGCGTATAAAATAAGATCGATAATACGATAATTAAATATAGATTCTAATTCTCTAAGGGGTATTAAACTATCATGCTTGAATTTTTAAGAAGATTTTACTCTCACACGGCAGGAAAAATCATCACCATAATCATAGGGGCATTATTCATCATAGGGTTCAGTTTTCTTCCGTATCTAATGGGCGTGGGGGGTGGGATTCCCTCTAACGACGTAGCTACGGTAAACGGGAAAGGCATATCCCTGAACGATTTGAGTAATTATTACGGAAAACTTGAAAGTGAATATGAACGACTATACGGCAACAAACTGACGAACGGCGAGCTTAAGAAGCTTGATTTGACCGGTTCGGCGTTGTCTTCTTTGATTGCAGACAGTGTCTTGGAATCCAAAAAAGATGCATTCGGGGTTCACGTCTCAAACGGGTTTATAGCGAGAAACATAGCGTCCTTTTCAGTGTTTCAAAAAAACGGGAGTTTCAATAATAAGTTGTTTGTCAGCGTCTTGACGAGCAATCATCTGACCCCTGCGAAATTTGAAAAAAACTATAAGTCCGAGATTGCAAGGTCGTACATAAAAAGGATTATATCGGAGTCTTTTACCATGATAAATAGGCAATTTTTAAATGATTATATGATAAAAAATAAATCCGTTTCTTTTGAAATAGCAATTTTTAAATCTAAAAAAGCCGCCGCCGGTTTCCTGAAAAAGATTATTCTGTACGGCGGTAAATTTACCGGGCAGGCAAAAAGTTTCGGCGGAATGACCAAAAAAGTTCCTCTTTTCTCAGAGGTTAATCTGATAAAATCCGATTATTTTAGAAAATATATGCAGAGCGGAAGCATATTGAAAGCAATATTCTCGGTACCCGCAAACACGGAGGCCGGCAGGGTTTTTTCGGTTAGATCGGGCTTTGCCGTAATTAAAATTTTAAGGGTTTATTTTCCGGAAGTAACAAATAAAGACGGCAAGGATTCAGCGGCAAAGCAAAAAGAGCTTTATCGTTTAGAAAAGAGGCAGGAGTTTCTTGATCATTATGTCGACTATTTAGAATCTAAAGTCGATGTTAAAGTGAATAAAAGTGTTCTTTCGTCGTTTCACCCGTATTGACGATATTAATTTATGAAAACGGTAGAGCATAAATTAAATGAACTCGAAAAGACGGTAAAAAACTATAAAAAGGTTGCAATAGCTTTTAACGGCGGGTTAAATTCAGCCTTTTTGCTTTGTTTTGCCAAAAAAATACTCGGTGAAGAAAACGTTGTTGCTTTTACCGGCAATTCATTCTCCGTGTATAAAAAAAACCTTGAATTTTGCGGGGCGTGGACGAAAAAACTGAACGTAAAGCACATATCGGCTAAAACTAACGAATTTATGGAAGAATCCTATATCATAAATGATAGGATGAGGTGTTATTTCTGTAAAATTTTGTTATTTAAAACTATGTCGTCCTATATTCCGAAATCGTATCTCATGCTGACCGGGTCCGATGCGGAGAATATTTCCGGTAGCGACAGGCCGGAAATGTTTGCGGAGAAGGAATTTAACGTATATTCACCGTTGAGGGAGTTATATTTTTCAAAAAAAGACATATCTCAGGCGGCGGGGCTTTACGATATAAATATCGACGGAAAATTGCATGCCGTTTGCATGTCCGAGAGAATCCCCGCAGGCAGCATAATTACGAGGGATAAGATTAGGATGGTGGAAGATGCGGAGGATTTTTTAGAAAAAATGGGCGTTAAAGACTGCCGTGTTTATCATTACGGAAAACTTGCAAAAATAGAGGCGGATGAATATTTTGCCATATCTTTTGCAAACCCGGTTTTCAGAAATGAAATTATCAAAGGAATGAAAAATATAGGTTTTAAGTATACGGCAGTGGATTTGGTGCAAATTTGAGTTGCTCCTATTCGGAAATATTGACATAGAATTAAGTCAACATCTAAAAATAATTAACAGCTGATGAACGATAGAGGTTTTGACAATCAGGATTTACAAAATTACCTTGATTTTGCGGTAGCTCTCGCTAAGGATTGCGGCAAAATTATGTCGAAATCGTTCAGAAAATCTCATTTCGTTAAGTATAAAGGCATTGTCGATATCGTTACGGAGGTAGATGTCGCTTCTCAGGATTATGCCGTTAACGCCGTTAAAAAGGCGTTTCCCGATCACTCTATTCTCGCGGAAGAAGATGGTCTTAATATCCATAAAGGGTCTAAGTTCAAATGGATAATAGACCCCCTAGACGGAACGACCAATTATGCCCACGGTATTCCCATTTTTTGTTTTTCGGCAGCGCTTGAGGTAAATTCCACGATAGTAATGGGTTGTGCATACAACCCCATTACAAAAGAGTTGTTTTTTGCTACCGAGGGCGGAGGGGCATATTTTAACGGCAAGAGAGTCCGAGTTTCTAAAACAACCATATTTGAAAGAAGCTTGCTGGCTACCGGCTTTCCGTACGATAAAAAAAGCAATCCGGATAATAATTTCGATCATTTCAGGGATATCTCAATAAATGCGAGGGGCATAAGGCGGCTGGGCTCTGCCGTCTTGGATTTGTGCTATACCGCATCCGGCTTTCTTGACGGATACTGGGAGCTAAATCTAAATTCGTGGGATATGGCCTTCGGAAGCTTGATGATTAAAGAGGCCGGAGGGGAGGTTACCGATTTTTGTAAAATGCCTTTAGATATTTATAACAGAAGAATATTGGCTTCCAACGGACTTATTCACGACGAGCTGTCGAGAATTTTATGCATAGCTAAAAATCAGTGATGTCATCTTCATATAATGAAAATAGAATACTGAGGGGACAGCAAAACAGGATTAATTTATTGATGGCAATTGTCGCTATACTCTTTTTTATCCTGATTCTCAGGCTTTTTTACTTACAGATTGTAAGGGGTAATTATTATTATAAATTAGCAAAAGACAATGCTACGCGGATAATATATCTTACGGCGCCGCGCGGAGATATATTATCGAATAGCGGAAAAATATTCTTGGATAACGAATCTTCTTTTAATATCACCTTTACCGTATCAAGAGTAAAAAATTTAAAAACTAAACTTAAATTTCTTGCCGGTTTGATGGATAAAAGTTATAAAAAACTTTTAGCAAAGGCCGAAAAAAAGGAATTTTTGCCTCCCTACGAGCCTATTATCTTAATGCGAAACATCTCTGTTAAAACATTATCTAAGTTTGAAGCCAATAAATTGTTTTTGAAAGGGTTTTTTATAGATATTATTCCCATAAGACATTATCCGTACAAAAAAATGGGCGCTCAGATTTTCGGTTACGTCGGTCCGGTCTCCCGAAAGCAGTTTGAAAATAAAAAATACGCCTACCTCAATTTCGCCGATATCATCGGCGAAACAGGCATAGAATATTACTATCAAAAGTATTTGCACGGAAAGGACGGGGAAAAAAGGATAATCGTTAATTCCAAAGGCGAACCTATAGGCAATATAGTCGTCAAAAAACCCACGATGGGTGCAAACTTGTACACTACGCTGGATTTTTCCTTAGAGAAACTCGCCTATAAGCTCATGAAAAAAAGAGAGGGCGCTCTAATTGCCGTTAACCCGCAAAACGGAAGGATTCTTGCTATGGTGTCTACTCCGTCTTTCAATCCCTTTTATTTTTCTGAAGGTATCAGCGAAAGGCAATGGTATAAAATTATTCATAACAATGAACATCCCTTAGAAAACAAGGCTATACAAAATGCCCTGGCGCCCGGCTCCACTTTTAAGATCGCAGGCGCTTTAGCGGCGTTGTCTTTGCATTTAATCACCCCGGAGGAAAAAATTTATGCCGGGCCGGTTTTCAAATTAGGCAACGCCGTTTTTTACAACTGGAATCCTAATCAGCACTCTAAAATAAATTTATACAGGGCTTTAGCGGAATCCGTAGATACGTATTTTTATTCTCTCGGCATTAAAATGAATATAGACGAGCTGGCGAATTATGCACATAAGCTTGGGTTTGGAGAAAAAACCGGAATAGACCTGCCGGACGAGAATCCCGGTTTTATACCCACGAAAAAGCTTGTTTACGAAAGGTATCACAGGCACTGGTATAAGGGCTCTACGCTTTCGGCAATTATAGGGCAAAGCTATGTTCTGGTTTCTCCCTTACAACTTGTGATGGCATACAGTGCGATTGCTAACGGGGGTAGCCTTTACAGGCCCTTTATAGTAAAAAAGATCGTATCCTGGAACGGAAAGGTATTAAAAGAGATGAGGCCTATGCTTGTAAAGCATATAGGCATTAAAAAAAGCTATTTAGACGCGGTTAAAAAAGGTCTTTGCGATGTGGTAAACAAAGATTACGGGACGGCTTTTAACGGCAAAATAAATGGTATAACTTTTTGCGGAAAAACGGGGACGGCTCAGATTACGTCTACAACATACTCTATTTACGATATAAAACATATACTCAGAAAATACAGGGATAATGCATGGTTTGTAGGATTTGCCCCTCTAAAAAATCCAAAAATTGCTGTGGTGGTATTAGATATGCACGCCAAATTGCTGGGAGTGAACGCCGCGGTTATAGCTAAAAAAATAGTGGAGAAATATTTAGAACAAAAGGGTTTATGGAAACCGCCGGTCAACGGTAAAGCGAAAAACAAGAAAACCGGTAAAAGCAAACTGCCGAATTTTATTTATAGTGATTTTTAGAATATATAAGCAGATTTAAGAAAGGATACGCATGAGAATATTAAATAATAAATATGCGAAAAATTTTGATTTCGTGATGTTTTTCACCGTTATTTTGATTTTCGTTATAGGCATTGCAAATCTTTACGGTTCGTTAAGCATAAATCACAAAGATTTTTTTGACCCCTACATCGTAAAACAGATCATATGGTTTTTGATAGCGTTTATCGTAATGTTTATTATTATTACCATAGATTACAACATATTTATAGAAATAGCCTATTATATATATGGTTTTATTTTTATACTGATTGCAGCCGTACTGTTGGAAGGCAAGATTACACACGGAGCGTCAAGATGGATTTCTTTCGGAATGTTTTCGTTTCAGCCTTCGGAATTTATGAAAATAGCCTTGATATTAGCCCTTGTCAGATATTTCACTTTTCGTAAGGATAAAAACAGCTATTCCATAAAAGAGCTATTGATTCCGTTTGCAATGATTATTCTGCCGGCGATTCTAATAGCGAAGGAACCGGATTTGGGAACGGCTTTGATAGTATTTTTTATAGGCATTACTATGGTTTTTATTGCCGGCATTAAAAGAAACGCTATGATAATTTTGACCGGAATCGCCCTGTTCGCAGGTCCGCTCTTATGGTTTAGGCTGAAGCCTTATCAAAAAAGCAGAATACTTATATTTTTACATCCCGCTAAAGATTATCTTGGAGCGGGTTATAATATGATGCAATCAGAGATTGCAGTTGGAGCAGGCAGGTTTTTCGGAAACGGATTTGGAAAAGGCTCTCAAAGTACCCTTAATTTTTTACCGGCTAAACATACCGATTTCATCTTCTCCACGTTTATGCAGCAATTTGGTTTTCTGGGCGGGTTGATTCTTATCGGATTATATTTTATACTCATAGTGAGAGGATATAATATCGTTTACAGAACAAAAAAATTGCAAGGGTTTCTGCTCGGCGGGGGTGCCCTTAGTATAATCACGTTTCATACGATAGTCAATATGTTTATGACCGTGGGGTTACTGCCTGCCGTCGGCGTACCGCTTCCTTTTTTCAGTTATGGAGGAACGTCTTTGCTGGTAGATATGTCCGCCGTAGCCATACTGCTTAATATTGCTATGAGAAGGTACAAGTTTCAATCTTAGCGGATTAATTATGATAATTACTAGATACCCGCTCGTGCGGGTTGGGATGAAATCGAAATATGGCAAAGCAAAAGGGTTTTAATATTTCTATATTTATCTCTTCGTTTTTTTATACGGGGTTTTTTCCTTATGCTCCGGGAACGGCAGGTTCGGTAGCGGCTTTTTTGTTATATATATCGATATTGAGATTTTTGAACCCTTATTATTACATTGCATTATGTGTGTCTATATTTATTCTGGGGGTTTATTTTTCGTCCGGTGCAGAGAAAATATCCGGAATAAAAGACCCTTCCTTCGTAGTAATAGACGAAACGGCGGGATATCTTACGGTTATGATAGGGGTTCTGTGGTTCCCGTTTTCAATTCTTTATGCCGTTTTAGGATTCATATTATTTAGGTTTTTCGATATATTGAAGCCGTTTCCCGTTAGATATATAGACAAAAACGTGGAAGGGGGATTAGGGGTTATGCTTGACGATATCGTTGCAGCTCTTTTTTCTATCATAGTTTTAAGATTTATAATTATTTTAACGGCGCATATATAAATATAAAAGGCTTATAGAATTTATGGATATTAAGATACTTGTTATAGCAGAAGATAATAATTTTGTGGAAGCAGGGAGGATAATAAAGGATATTTCCGCCGTGCTTTCGAATTACAGCCTCGGATTTAAAGAAGCCGTCATTATGCCGAGAGACCAGAAAGACGGTATATATAAGGTCATGTCCTATATGGCGTCGGGGGATTCGTTAGTTATAACGTGCGGCGGCATAAACGAAAGCAGATGCATTACTCAGAATATGGCATCGGAGATATTCGGGAAAGAGCTTGTCAGGAACAAAGACGCCGCAGATTTAATGAGGCTTGTTCATGAATCCGGCAAGAAAGAGTTGACTCCCTATGGTGAAAAAATATGTTATTTTCCGGAAAATTCCTTTATCATTCCGAATCAAAATTCCGGCATTTCCGGTTTTTATTTGACCGAACCCATATTTTTTGCCGCCATACCCCTTGAATCCGAAAATGCGGTAAATATGTTTAAAAATCATATACTCGGAAAGGTATTGGGAAAGATGGGGGTTAATTATTCCGTAAGATTGAGAAAATACAAGCTGTTCGGTCTAAAAGAAAGGGAATTCGAGAACCTCCTTGAAAGGCTTAAAAAAAATTATAAATACAGTTTTAATTATGAATTTTCATATGGGGAGTTCGTATTATCAACAACGGTCAGCGGTATTTCAACTCAAAAACTTAATGAAAACATTAAATCGGTAGACGACGGAGTCGGCGAAATATTTAAGGATTACCTTTACGGCTACGACGATGACGAACTCAATATCGTTTGTTCTTATCTTCTCAAGGAGACCGGTGTTAAGATTGCGGTCGCAGAATCGCTTACCGGGGGGTATATTTCCGACAAACTTACCGATCTGCCGGGAGCGTCGGATTATTTTATATACGGCGGCGTAGTATATTCCGATTATGCAAAGACGGATATCCTCGGAATAGATAATGCTATTATAGAAAAAGACGGAGCCGTTTCCGAAAGATGTGCGTTATCAATGGCGGAGGCAGTGAAAGAAAAAGCATCTTGCGATATCGGACTTGCCGTAACCGGTTTTGCGGGACCGGAAACTCCGAGCGATAATTATCCGGTAGGTACGGTTTTTATAGCCCTTTTCGGCTCTAAGCTGAAAGAGGTAAGGAAATATGCCTTTTCCGGTACGCGTATGGATATTAAGGCTTATACTGCAAAAATGGCGCTTTTCTGGGTATACAGGCTTCTTAGCGGAATGTTGTAGATGGGGTATATATTACCTGATAAGCGTTAAAAGACGGTTGATAATATTATAATGTAGTTTTAATGGATTTAACTTGATAATATTTCTTTTTTGAGATATAACTTTTAAATATGAATAAATTAAGCGAATAAATAGGGGTAACGGAAATGTCTTTAAAATCGACTAATAGTAAAGAAAACAAGGAAGTTAAAACCAAGGCGCCGGTTCAGGAACAAAAGATTAAGGCGTTGGACATCGCTATTGCCCAAATAGAAAAACAGTTTGGAGTCGGAGCGGTTATGAAGCTCGGCGGGAGGCCGGTAATGAAAAACATTCAGGTTATCCCCACCGGTTCGATCTCGTTAGATATAGCGCTGGGCATAGGCGGCATACCTAGGGGCAGGGTTATAGAAATATTCGGCCCGGAGTCTTCCGGCAAAACCACGCTTACCCTTCAAATTATTGCTCAGGCTCAAAAAAAAGGAGGGATTGCGGCATTTATTGATGCGGAGCATGCCTTAGATTTAAATTATGCTAAAAAAATAGGCGTGAACGTCGATGAGCTTTTAGTTTCTCAGCCGAGCACCGGCGAAGAGGCTTTAGAGATTGCCGACTCTCTTGTGAGGTCCGGTTCTCTTGATGTTTTAGCCATAGATTCGGTTGCGGCTCTCGTTCCAAGGGCGGAAATAGAAGGGGATATGGGAGACACACACATGGGGCTTCAGGCAAGACTCATGTCTCAGGCATTGAGAAAACTTACGTCGGCTATAGATAAGTCGAATACGGCGGTTATATTTATTAATCAGATTAGAATGAAAATAGGCGTTATGTTCGGTTCTCCCGAAACCACTACCGGAGGCAATGCCCTTAAATTTTATTCTTCCGTTAGAATAGACATCAGGAGGATAGGCTCCATTAAAAGAGGCGATGAAATAATCGGTTCTCGCACTAAAGCCAGGATAGTCAAAAATAAAGTAGCCCCACCGTTTAAAGGGACCGAGTTTGACATAATTTACGATAGCGGGATATCGCTGGAGGGGGATATAGTCGATCTGGGTACGGATTACGGTATAATAGAAAAATCGGGAACGTGGTTTAGTTGCGGCAAGGAAAGGCTGGGTCAGGGGCGTGAAGCAGCCAAGGAAACTCTCAGAAACAATACGGTATTGCGGGACGAGATACACTCCAAAATTTTAGAAAAATCTAATATTAAGGTATAAATGCCTCGACGTTTTAGCGTCGAATAATACGTAATGGAGAGGGGTAGAATAAGATAATGGCGGGACAACCGGCTGAAAAGCCGTCTTTTATAGAAATACTTTTAAAGATTGCCGTGGACATGAATGCATCCGATATTCATCTCAAGGTAAATTCTTATCCTATTTTTAGAATAAACGGCGATATTTATAGGCAGGAAAATTTAAAGATACTTTCGAAAGATATAATCGAAAAGGTTGCCGGAAGCATGATGGATAAGCATCAGCTCAAGGTATTTCAGGAAAATAGAGATGTAGATTTGGCGTATAGCCTTGAAGGCGTCGGCAGATTTAGGGTTAATATATTTTCGCAGAGAAACTCTATAAGCATAGCTATGAGATATGTACCGTTCGAAATACCCCCGTTTGATTCGCTAAATTTGCCTCAAATTATAAAATCTATATCGTTGCGTAAAAGAGGGCTTATTTTAGTAACCGGCGTGACCGGAAGCGGAAAATCTACGACGCTGGCATCCATGATAGATTATATAAATCATACTAGGCCGGTTAACGTTATTACCATCGAAGACCCCATAGAATATTTGCATAAAGATATAAAAGCCGTGATAAATCAGCGTGAATTCGGTATGGATATTTATTCTTTTTCTCACGGTTTAAGAGAAGCCTTAAGGCAGGATCCGGACGTTATCCTCGTCGGTGAGATGAGAGACTTGGAAACCATAGAGACGGCAATGATAGCGGCGGAAACAGGTCATCTCGTTATGAGTACGCTTCATACCCTTGATGTTCAAGAGACCGTCAATAGAATTATTGCGGTTTTTCCGCCTTATCAACAAAAGCAGATAAGGGTGCAACTTTCCTCCGTGATTTCTGCGATAATATCTCAGAGGCTCATAGTTAAAGCGGATAAGACCGGCAGACTGCCTTCCGTAGAAATAATGATAGGGACGGAGATGATAAAGGAATGTATTGCCGACGAGGATAAAACGGCGAGCATAAGGGATTATATTAAAAGCGGCAATATTCAATACGGAATGCAGACGTTTGATCAGTCTCTTTATAATTTCTATAAAGCCGGTTTAATAACCTATAAAGATGCCCTCTCCGAATCCACGTCCCCTAACGACCTTGCATTGTTAATATCCGGCGTAAATGCCTCCAGCAAGGACTCAAACGTATCTTCATTTGCAGGACCCGAAAACCTCCGGTCCTCGGAGAACGATACCCTGGCGAACCCTGATGCCGTCTCCGGCAAATCCGGTTCGTTTTGGAGCAGTTGAGTTGAAGGTATCGCAGAAAGATTTATCCAAAAGAAGATTTAAAGCCCCGGTATCGGCATTGAACTATTCGCTTAAGCTTATTTCCGCCAGGTCTTATTCTGAAAAGCAGATTGCGGAAAAGCTCATTAAAAAAGGGTTTTCTACCGAGGATATCGGTAAAACCGTCAAAAAATTAAAAGAATACGACTATATAAACGACGAATCGTTTGCCAAACGTTTTATAGAAAACGGTAAAAGAAAACTTATCGGAAGAATAAAATTAAGTTATGAGTTATACAAAAAGGGACTCAATAAAAGTCTTATAGATAAAGTATCAGAAATGTTTTATACCGAAGATGAAGAACACGATATAGCCATTAAGGCAATGGACAAAAAAAAGGTTTCGTTAATAAAATACAGAGAGAATAAATTAATGTTTAAGAAGAAGTTATATAATTTTTTGCAGGGCAGGGGATTTTCTTCTAACATTATCGAAGATATCTTAAACAGTGCATTATAAACATTATATTATATAAATATGAAAAGTTTATTATCTAACGAATTGAGAGAACTGTTTGTCGATTATTTTACGAAGAAAGACCATGATTTTGTTTCCGGTTCTTCTTTGATTCCCGCCGGAGACGACTCCATCATGTTTACTAATGCCGGAATGGTGCAGTTTAAGGATTATTTTACCGGTGTAGCCAAACCGCCTTTTTTAAGAGCGGTAAGCGTTCAAAAATGCATGAGAGCCGGAGGGAAACACAACGATCTTGAAAATGTCGGCAAAACATCCCGTCATCACACATTTTTCGAAATGCTCGGCAATTTTTCGTTCGGCGATTATTTTAAAAAAGACGCTGTTTTATTTGCATACGAGTTCTTAAGGGACGTTCTCGGGTTGGATTCGGATAAGTTATATATTACCGTTAACAGTAAGGACGAGGAAGGATATTCTATTTGGAGAGACGTTGCAGGGGTGAGCGAAGAAAGGATTTTTAGACTCGGGGACGAAACTAATTTTTGGCAAATGGGAGAAACCGGTCCGTGCGGTTATTCGAGCGAGATTTTTTTCGATACCGAATATTCCGAGTTGGGGCATAAGGAATGCAGCGTGGATTGTGATTGCGGAAGATATCTCGAAATATGGAATCTTGTTTTTATGGAATTCAATAGAAGTATCGACGGCGCCGTCTCTATGCTTCCAAAACCGTCCATAGATACCGGTATGGGTTTGGAGCGGATATTGAGGGTTCTGCAGAATGTAAAATCCAATTACGACACCGATGTTTTTAAGCCTTACATAAGCGAAATAGACTCCATAACCGGAAAATCTTACGGTAAAAGCGGCGAGAATTATGATGTAGCCGCCAGGGTGATAAGCGACCATGTAAGAACTTCCATCTTCTTATCGTCGGAATCCGTTTTTCCGTCCAATGAAGGTAGGGGGTATGTATTTAGGAGGATATTAAGGAGACTTATAAGATATTCTTTAAAATTGGGCATAAGCTTGGAAAATTTAATCTACCTGGGAAATACGGTTGTAATAGTTATGGGCGGGTTCTATCCGGAGGCAAGAGATGGGTTTGCCGTTTTCGAAAAAATAATCTCCGAGGAATATAATAAGTTTTCCGATACGATAGGTCAGGGATTGAAGCTTTTGGAGGAGAAAATATCGGAGTTAAAGAGTGGAAATAAAAAAATTATACCGGGAGATTTTATCTTTAAGCTTTACGACGCCAAAGGTTTTCCGGTCGATATGACGGCGGATATAGCATCTGAAAACGGTTTAACCTTAGACTTAAAAAAATTCGACGAGCTTATGGGAATTCAAAAAAGGGGTTCAAGGCGAAAAAAGGAAAAGCGGGGTATTTTAGACGTTAATCCGGATTTTTCGGTAACCGATTTCTACGGATACGAAACATTAAAGGGCAGCGGCAATATCACGGGGATATTAGATGAAAAAGGCGAGTTTGTAACATTGGCGGAAAGCGGAAATTTTTATTACGTTATTGCCGATTCTACCCCGTTTTATCCGGAAGGCGGCGGACAGTCGGGGGATAAAGGTGTTATCGAATGGGCCGGCGGCAGTGTCTCGGTTACTAATACGTATAAAACTAAAAACGGAGTGATACTTCATTACGGCAGGATTTTAAAAGATAACGGTACGGTCCGAAAATGTTTTCCAATGAAGGCAGAATTTTGTGTGGATAAAAAAATAAGGAAGAATACGGCCTCTAACCATAGCGCGGTTCACCTTCTGCAGGCTTCATTAAGAAAAATAGTCGGAGAACATGTTTCACAGCAAGGTTCTTACGTTGATCCGGAGAGATTGAGGTTTGATTTTTCGCACGGCAAATCCCTTACCGACAGTGAAATTCGTCGAATAGAGATGCTTGTGAATGAGTATATCTTTTCGGATGTAGAGGTAAAAACCGAAGAACTTGATACGAGTGCGGCTATGGATTCGGGAGCGCTTCATTTTTTTGACGAAAAATACGAAGGAAAAGTCAGGGTTGTTTCTATGGGGGATTATTCTAAAGAGTTTTGCGGGGGGACTCACGTTTCTAGAGTAGGCGAAATAGGTTTTTTTAAGATTACGGGGGAGTCTTCGGTTGCTTCCGGCATTAGAAGGATTGAAGCGGTAACCGGTTTTAATTATCTTAATTTTTTATATATCGAAGAAGATAACATGAATAACATAATAACACTGTTAGACTCCTCTAAGTCGGACATATATAATAAAATAATTAAACTGTTTTACAGTCATGAATATTCGGAGAAAAATAATGAAGAGCTTAGATCTAAATTAAGCGATTTAGAAGCGGAAAGGCTTATTAAATTATTTAAGAGCGTCGGAAATGTTAAGTATCTGATATACAAATTTAAAAATATTTCCGCAGACGGCATTAAGGATCTTATTAATGCCCTTAAATCAAGGCATGATTTCCCGAAGGGGGATAGCGCGGTTATATTTTCATCGTTAATTAATGATGAAAAATTCATATATATAGTTTCTACCGGTGGTTCGATAGATGCGTCTAAAATAATAAAGCTTATAAATGTCGAGGTTGGCGGAAAGGGCGGCGGTAAAAGGGATTTTTCCCAAGGCGGCTCTTCTTTTGTAGAGAAAATCGATAATATAGAAAATATAGTTGAGGGTTTGTTTGCAAGGGCGTAAAAACAAAATTAAAATTTTATCACCGTTTGTTTTTATTATATTTCTGTTGTTTAGTCTAAGCGGTTGCGCATACTATGTAAAAAAGGCGCCGGTACCCTTAAAATCCGGGAATGTAATATATAAGAGCAGAAACGAGGTTTTGAAAGGTCTTGCAAAAAATTACGGGCATTTTAAAGGCATGTCCGGCAGATTCACTATGACGGCAACCGGCAAGGGTTTTTCCTTTGAAGAATCGGGGCTTTATAAATACATAAAAGGAAAATACGTAAAGTTTATCATTTTAAATATATACGGTAACATTCTTTTTTACGTAAAATTATTTCAAGGCGACGATAGGGTTGTTTTTTTGAATCCGAAAAGCAAAAAGCTTAAAATTCTAAACCTTAATAAAAAATATCGGGGCAAAATACTGTTTTACGAACGATTATTCGGGGTACTTGAAATTTTCTTAAATTTAGACAGTCTTGATAAAATCAGAAAAGCCGATGTATTTTATAATACTTACGGGGGGTTTTTCTTTGAATATCATAGCCGCGATAATAATGAAAAAGATAATACTTATTATATATACGTAAGCAAAAATTATCTCATAAACAGAATAACGATCGCAAGGCATGAAAAAATGATCGAAACCGTATACTTTAAGAATTATATATTGAAGGATGGAAGCATGGTTCCTTTGAAAATATATGTTGACGATTATCTCTATAATGTTAAAATAAAGGTGGGCATTTCAAAGGGAAGCGTTATAATTCGATAAAATTAATAATAGAAGGGATATTAACAGATTATGAAAAATAGCAGGTTGTTGGTATTGATTTTACTTTTAACGGCGGCAGTTTCAATGCTTTCGTTTTTTTTAACTGCGTGTGGCAAAAACGTTAAGAACAATATATTGCCGCCGGGGGTTTATTATAAAAAGGCGTTAAATGAAGCGCATAATCATAATTATGTAGGAGCGGCGAAAGATTTTAAAAGCTTGATAGAAAATTATCCCGCATATCACAACACTGTAAAGGCGGAGCTTAAACTTGGAGACGCTTATTATTTGAACGGAAAATACATAGAGGCTCAAGGCGCCTATTCCGATTTTATTACCCTTCATCCGCGTTCAAAGTATGTTCCCTTTGCAATGTTTTACGAGGCTATGTCTTTTTATAAAAGAAAGCAATCGGTCGGAAGAACGCAAAGTTCTCTGAGGAAAGCAAAAATCGTATTTGAAAAACTTATTAATGACTATCCGCACTTCGAGCGCTCGAAAAAGGTGATGGAATACATAAAAAAAATAAATATATATTTATCGGAGAATACTTTCTTTACGGGTCTTTATTACTACAATGCAAGCATGTGGAAACCGGCTATATATATGTTTAAAGTTGTCCTTAAGCAATACCCCGGCCTGCCCGTTATTCCTAAAACGTTGCATTATTTGACAATATGTTATAAAAACGTTAAGGATAAAAAGGCTGAAAACCATTATTTGAGACTTCTTAAGGAAAAATATCCGCATAGCAAATATGTGGAATAAGGCTAAATTTTCTTGACAGTAAGCGCAAATTATGTAATAATTCTAAAACTAAATTAATTTTCATAAAATTTTATAGTAAGGAGAAATCAGTATACAAAAAAATAATAAAACGCATTTGAACGAAGGTATCAGAGCAAAAGAAGTAAGAGTTATCGACGATGAAGGAGGGCAGGTAGGCATAATGCCCTTACATGATGCTCTTGAGCTTGCGAAGGAAAGGGTGTTGGATCTTGTCGAGGTCTCTAAGGAAGCGAATCCTCCTGTTTGTAAGATAATGGACTACGGAAAGTTTAAATACGAGCAGAATAAAAAAGCGCAGGAGGCAAAAAAAAAGCAGGTGCTGATACGCGTAAAAGAGGTTAAATTTAGACCCAATACCGATAGTCACGACTACGGGTTTAAATTAAAAAACGCAATTTCGTTTCTTAAGGAAGGTAACAAGGTAAAATTGACCGTTACCTTTAAGGGCAGGGAGCTTGCGCATACGCAATTAGGAATTAATGTTATATTAAGGGTTATCGAGGATATCAAAGAGTTCGGCATTCCGGAGTTTCCGATTAAGCCTGATGTTAGAAGAACATTCAGCACGATAATAGTTCCGGTAAAAATAAAAAAACAGATTGAAAAGCCGGCGTCAAAAACGACAATGATAAAAAGCCGTGAGGCTTAAAAAAAATAAAACAAGTGATATATAGCGTGGGAGTTATATATTGAGGAGCAGATAAAGATGGCGAAGATAAAAATCAAGACAAACAGAGGGGCTAAAAAGAGGTTTAAAATTACTAAAAGCGGATTGGTCATGCATCGTAAGGCAAACAAAAGTCATATATTGACCTCTAAGAATAGGAAGAGAAAGAATAGGCTAAAAAAAGTCGCTGCCGTAAGTTCTGCCGATTCTATGAATATAAAAAGGCTTCTGCCGTATTTGTAAACGGATATGGATTAAAAAGGGTTAATTAACAATTTAGATAAAAGGGGTATTTGCAATGCCGAGAGTTAAAAGAGGTGTATTAACAAAAAAAAGACATAAAAGGGTCTTAAAGCAGGCGAAGGGTTATTACGGCGCAAGGAGCAGGCTTTTTAAAACGGCACAGGAAGCCGTAATGAAGGGTTTGAGCTATGCATATAGGGATAGAAAGGTAAAGAAAAGGCAGTTTAGGAGATTATGGATTGTTAGAATCAATGCTGCTTGCCGTGAAAACGGAATTGCCTATTCTAAGTTCATTAATTTACTGAATCAGAAAGATATAGGTCTGAACAGAAAGGTATTATCAGAAATAGCGCTTTCAGATCCCGCTTCGTTTTCACGCATAGTAAAAGAATTGCTTGTCGTATCCGGCGGCTCGTTAAGTACGGGGGTAGAGGGATAATGGCATTGACTAAGGCAGACTTGGCAAGTAAGATTCGCTCGAAGGTCGGACTATCCGCCACCGGCTCCATGGCTTATGCTAATTTATTTTTCGACTTTGTTAAATCGGAGGTTGAGGAGGAAATAACTATAAAGTTTAACGGATTCGGAAGTTTTACGGTCAAAGAAAAGAAGGCTAGAAAGGGAAGAAATCCGCAGACGGGTGAATCAATTATTATAAGTGAAAGAAAGGTGCTGAAATTTAAGCCCTCTGTCATTTTAAAATCAGAAGTGAATAAGAAATATAAAAATGGACCCGATAGATGAGAGACTTTATTATAAAATTGGGGAAGTTGCAAAGAAGGTAGATATAGAGCCGTACGTTATAAGGTATTGGGAAACCGAATTTTCCTTTTTGAAACCGTATAAATCTAAGGGTTCTCATAGGCTCTACTCAAAAACCGATATTGAGAAGCTTTTAATAATAAAAGATTATTTATATAACAAAAAATTTACGATAGAAGGGGCAAACAAGGCAATAAGAGCAAAATCGTCCGAAAAAAACAGTAATATTATGCTGTTAAGGAATGTTCAGGCTGAGCTTAATTCCATTAAGTCCCTTTTGTTGTCAAAAAAAATAGGAAAGCCTAGGTGAATATCCTTCTTTCGAACGATGACGGTGTTTATGCGACGGGCATAAATATTCTATTTGAAGAGCTCAGTAAGGTCGCCGATGTCGTTATAGTTGCTCCCGACAGAGAAAGAAGTGCAAGTTCTCATTCTTTGACGATAGACAGGCCGTTGAGGGTTAACGAAATTAAGCCGAATATATATTCGGTCGACGGTACTCCGACCGATGCTGTTAACATTGCGGTTCATTCTTTATTAAAAACCAAACCGGATATCGTAATATCCGGAATAAATTACGGCGGCAATATTTGCGACGATGTTATTTATTCCGGTACCGTTTCTGCCGCAATGGAAGGGGCGGTTATGGGAATTAAGTCCTTGGCTGTTTCATTAGTAGTCAATAAGGGCGGAGGATATCTGCCGAAAGACCAGTCGTTGGAGGAAAACATAGAACTTTCCTTTAGAAAAGCGGCACAGTTTGTTTCTAACCTTGCTCTCGTTTTCAATAAAAGCGATTTTTCCAAATATACCCTTCTAAATATAAATATACCTCAAACCATAATAGACAAAGAAAATGTTTTCGAATATAAAATTACCAAACAGGGCAAACGTTATTTTGAGGATTTTATCGTCGAGGAGATAGACCCGAGGGGAAGAAAATACTACTGGATATGGGGTAAAAATATCAAATTCGATGATATATCCGGAAGTGATTACGAAGCCGTTCATAGCGGAATTATATCTATTACTCCGATACACATGGATATGACAAACTATAATGCCTTAGACAAATTAAAAAATATAGATTTCACTTCTTATGAAAAGTCGCGTCGATAAATTAATAGACGGTTTTGCCTCTAAAGATGTTAACGACGAAAACGTATTGGGTGCTATAAGAAAGATTCCGAGAGAGAAATTCGTCGAGCAGCCGTTAAGAGAATTGTGTTATGACGATATACCTCTACCCATAGGTCACGGCCAGACTATTTCAAGCGTTTATGTCGTTGCGTTAATGACCCAGGCGCTTAGTTTAGACAAAGAGCATAAGGTTTTAGAAGTAGGAACCGGTTCCGGATATCAGGCGGCGGTTCTTGCCGCTCTTTCCGCATCTGTTTTTACAGTAGAGCGGATAAGGGATTTGTCGTCTAAGGCAAGAGTCGTTATTGAATCGTTAAACATACGCAATATAACCTTTATCGTAGGCGATGGAACTATAGGCTTTAGTGAATACGCCCCCTATGACAGGATAATCATAACCGCTTGCTCCCCTAATGTTCCCATGTCGCTATTCAATCAATTAATCGAAGGCGGAATAATGGTCATGCCCGTAGAAAAGAGTGGTTTGCAAAATATTTCCGTGATAGAAAAGAGAAACGGAGGAATGCATTCTAAAAATATTGCTCCCGCTAATTTTGTTAAACTTATAGGTAAAAACGGATATGAAACGCAAAAAATGTGACGATTCAGGAGCGTCTGTTTCTGATTCTATCGGAACATACGTGGGGACAAAGAATGCTAACGAATATTTTAAATCCGAAGATAATGCCATTTCAGGCTATTATCTGAAATATATCAAAAAATATCCGCTATTGACTAGAGAGCAAGAATATGAACTTGCGCTTAAAATTCATGAGGGCGATGTCGACGCAAGGGATTTGATGGTTAAATCTAATCTCGGACTCGTAATCAGTGTGGCAAAGAAGTTTCTCGGCAGAGGGCTTTCTTTCGATGACCTGATTATGGAGGGAAACATAGGGTTGATGAAGGCAATAGACAGGTTTAAGCCTAAAAAAGGATTCAGATTTTCCACGTATGCAATATGGTGGATAAGACAGACTATCGAAAGGGGAATATTGAATTCCGGCAGACTCATAAGGCTACCTATTCATATATCGGAAAATCTTTTTAGATATTCCAGGGCAATCAAAGATGTCACGGGAGAACTTCAAAGAGAACCTAGTATCGGCGAAATAGCGAAACACATGGGTATTAAGGAAAAAAAATTAGAAAAGATCTTAGGTTTTGTGGGTAGCATTTGCTCGTTGGATTTTCCTTACATACAGAATCAAAACGGAGACGAGCAAAATTTGATACTTTCCAATGTTATTAAGGATGACGAGAAGAATACTTCTGCATTTGATATACTCGACCGTGTCGAAACGTTAAGCCTTATTAACGGGTGGCTTTTAAATCTCGGCGATATAGAGCGAAAGGTTATAATACTTAGATACGGGCTTAATTACGAAAAACCGAGGACGCTTAACGAGATAGGGATTATTTTCGGTCTCACCAAGGAACGTATTAGACAGATAGAGGTTAAGTCGTTGAAAAAGCTTAGGGAAATGGCAGAGGAAGCCGGCATGGAGGGATAGACTAATGCATAACCGCCACTATGTCTCTTCCCGTCGATCCGGTGAAGACGACAAAACAGAAACCTTGATTCATTCCGGTGAGAACGGGAATATAGGGTCTATAAATGAATATGTTCCGCCGGATACCGTCAGTATAATAGAAACTCATATATCCCGAGTTTTTTTAACCTCAAAATTTGCTTACAAACAAAAAAAACCGGTGGATTACGGTTTTGTCGATTATACCTCGCTCAAGAAGAGAATTTTTTACGCAAGAAAGGAGCTTTCCCTGAATAGAAGGGCATGTTCCGGCGTTTATTTAGACTTACAAGAGTTGAGACAAAAAAAGGGTAAGTTTTTTATCGGTTTTAAGGGCGGAGTATTGAAAGATGTTTTTGTAAGAATGAATCTGGTAAATTCGAAGAATTTTTTGAGTAATATCGTAAAAAATGAAGGTTTGACTGCCGATAAAATAGACGGCATCCTTAAAAAGGTTGCGAGAAGAATATATCTGTTTCATAAAAGCGCGGTAACGTCGAAAAGAATTTCCGGTTTCGGCAGTATTGAGGTTTATAAAGAAAACTGGGACGATAATTTTAGAGCATTGGAAGGATTAGTTAAAGCCGGTGTCTTTATTCGCAAATTAGACGGTATAAAATCTATTTGTAACGGTTTCTTGCAGAGTAAAATGTTCGGCGAATTTATTAAATCGAGGATAGAAAACGGTTTTATAAGAGACGTTCACGGCGATTTAAGGATGGAGCATGTTGCCGTAATAGATGCAGGAAGAGTCAACGGCATATGTTTAATGGACTGCGTAGAATTTGACGAACGGTATAGGAATCAGGATTTATATTTAGATATTGCCTTTTTGCTTATGGATTTTGAAAACAATGGTTTTTTTTACGAATCTTCGGTTTTTTTAAACCATTATAAAAAATGTTTTAATTACAACAGGCTTATAGCCGGTTATGAAGTGTACGAACCGACGGTTATCCCGTTTTTTAAGGCTTACAGGGCCATAGTCAGGACGAAAACAGCCCTTTTATCCGATAAATCAAGTGATGCCTTAAAGCATTTTGATTTGGCCGGGTTTTATTGTGAGCTTTTAAAAAAACCGACGGTAATACTAAACTGCGGTCTTTCCGGCAGCGGCAAATCTTCGCTTTCAAGCCTTCTTTCGCGCTATTTTTACGCACAGGTTCTATCGTCCGATGAGATGAGGTGCAATATTTACGGTTTTACGGATAATATATTCAAATACGGCAGACACGCGAGCGAACACGTTTATCGGTCTATGATTGAAGAAGGCTTGAGACGGTTCGAGTCCGGAAAAAGCATTATATTCGATGCGACGTTTTTAAAGCGGGTGCACAGAGAAAAAATAATAAAAAGTTTCGAAAAAAAAGACTGTATTTTTATATTCGTATATTCTAAAATATACAATGACAAAGAGAAAATCATATTAAATAGGCTAGTAAGTAGGTTTAAGCCGGATAATACTACGACGAAAAAAGATTATTCAGAGGCTGACGTCCGTATTTATCTTAATCAAAAGAGAATTTTAGAGGAACCTTTAAATAGTGAGTGTGAAATATATAGGGCTAAAAGTGAGGCGGCAGAGTCTATAAGCGAAACAATTGGCCGTTCCTTGTTGATAACCGTAGACGCGTCGCTTGAGCTTAGAGAAAGATTTAATGCGGTAATGAAGGGTATAATTGAAGCATATAATAAATAATAATATAACCGATAATATCGGATCTGTTTACGGGGATATATACGGCAAATATAAATATGAGATTTATGTTGCCGTATTATCTGTACTTGTCTTTATAGTTCACGTTCATCTTGCATCTACTCTTAATTTCGGAAACGACGAGGCACACTATTACGTATGGTCGCTGAAGCAGTCTCTCGGTTATCTTGACGATGCGCCGTTGGTAAGCTATATTATTTATATTTTTACCGGAGTTTTCGGAAAAAGCGAACTTAGCGTCAGACTCGGAGCCGTTGTCATGTCTTTCTTCGACGGTTTTTTGATATATTACCTGTCGCAGGTACTTTTTAAAAGCAAAAGGGCATCTTTTTTCGCTTTTTTGTTCTTCTTATCGGCACTGATATTTAATTCGGTCTTGTCAGTCATGATATTGCCGGATGCCTCTCTCTTATTTTTCTACTTATGTTTTTTAATATCGTTTTATAAAGCAGTCGAGTATAAGAAGGGGTCGGGATTTAATCTGTTCTGGATACTTTCGGGTCTGTTTCTCGGTCTTGCGTTTTTAAGTAAATATACCGCCGCTTTGATCCCTGTTTCCGTTTTATTGTATTTGATCTTTTCTAAAAAACACAGGGGTTTATTAAAAACGTTTTATCCTTATGCGACTCTCGGCATTGCCCTGCTTGTTTTTTCTCCCGTAATATATTGGAATTTTACGCATAACTTTATATCGTTTAAATTTCAACTTTTTCACGGTTTTTCACATCCTAATCCGGGTTTTCCACTGTTTATTGATGGGTGGGCGGGACAGTTTTTAGTAATTACACCGTTTATATATATATTTTTAATAGGGGTATTCGCATATTCGTTAAGGCTTATTCTGGGCAAAAAAAGGCGTAAATTTGATTCCAACTCCTCTTTTTCCGCTAATTTTCAAGATATACGTGAAGGTTTTTTATATTCCGTTTCTTTATCTTTGCCGATTTTATTATTTTTTATCGCAAACGGTTATTCCCACAGGACGCTTGTTCACTGGCCGGATATCGGCTATCTGGCGGCATTTCCCATTATGGGATATACGGCGGATTTACTTATTAAAAAGAAAAACTTTTTGCTGAAATATTATGTATATTTTTCGATATTTTTTGGTTTTTTTCTATTTTTCGTTTTATATAATCAGATATATTACAATTCTATACCCGTTGGAAAAATCATAAAATACATAGATAAGGAAAAGCAGCTTAAAAAGGGCGGAGTATTTGCGCTGATACCGCATATTCCCGGAAAACCCAAAACTGCGAATATAACGAACGACCTATTCGGATGGAAAAAGAGCGCCAAATATTTGAACATGGTTTATAAGGGTTATAAAACAAAGTACGGTCCGCTCTTTATTTTGACTCATCATTATGCTATTGCCGATGAACTCGTGTATTACGGAGATTATAAGCCGGCAGTAAATATTTACAATATATCCGATTTTTTAAATCAATATGATTTATGGCAGAATTTGAATAAAATCAATGGAGAAAATGCTATTTTCATAATGGATAACAAATATATGATAAATCCGTCAGGTGTTTACGAAAAAGACTTTAAATCCATAAAGAAAATAGGGAGACTTGATATTTACATCAATCTCAGGCTGATAAGGGTTTATTATCTGTATTTAATGAAGGATTTTAATGCGAAAAAAAGCATTGAACAATTAACGTCTGAGAGTAGAACATATTGATGAAAATACTTATAGCTATTCCCACATATAATGAAAGAGATAATATTGAAAGAATGATAAAATCGGTTTTACGCTTGAACAATGACGAGACCGTAAAAAAATTCGGCATAAAGATAAACCTCGTCATAATAGACGACAACTCGCCGGACGGGACGCGCGAGATAGTCAGGGAATTTATGAACGAAAAAAACGACGGAATGACCGGCGAAGCATTGTTGCCGGAGTATCGACAAAGTCTGTCTCTTATTGAACGGAAGGGGAAGATGGGGCTCGGAACCGCTTATGTTGCGGCATTCGGGTTTGCCATATCTAAGGGTTTCGATTACGTGATTACGATGGATTGCGACTTTTCTCACGACCCTGCGGAGATTATCGGTTTTATAAGGCTTATGAACACCGAGAAGTGCGGAATGATAGTAGGCTCGAGGTATAAGGGGGGGATAAGGATAATAAATTGGAGTATAAAGAGGCTTTTAATCTCATATTTTGCAAATATTTATGCCTCGTTTGTTACCGGTGTTAAAATAGACGATTTAACCGGCGGTTTTAATATGTACGACGTAAACTGCCTTAAAAAGATCAATTTAAACGGCATACACTCAAGGGGTTATGCTTTTCAGATAGAAATGAAATATAGAATTATAAGGGGAGCAGGTTGTAGTTTTACCGAATACCCTATAATATTTTACGAAAGGACTATGGGCAAATCTAAAATGTCTAACGGTATTATTTTTGAGGCATTTTTCGGAGTAATCAAGCTGAGGCTGGGGCTTTATAAACGGTTTTCATAGAGATGTATTATTGACATAAAATAACAACTATTTTATAATTTACAATTAAGCAAAAAAAATCAAAGAAATATGGAGGCTGCGATAATATGACGATATCTGACTTAAAAGAGTTTATAAGGGAAATTCCGGATTTTCCTAAAAAAGGAATTAATTTTAAGGATATAACCCCGCTTCTCGCGAATCCGAAGGCTTTCGCGTTTGCCGTGGACGGTTTAGTCAACGGTTACATGGGTGAAAATATCGATTATGTCGTCTGCATAGAGGCCAGGGGGTTCGTAATAGGAACCGCGCTTGCCTATAGACTCGGCGCCGGAGTGATAATGGTCAGAAAACCGGGAAAGCTCCCTTATGAGTGCAGTTCTTCCAGCTATGACCTTGAATACGGTAGCGCAACCCTCGAAATTCACAAAGATGCATTAAAAAAAGGCGATAGGGTTATAATAGCGGACGATGTTCTTGCAACCGGAGGGACGGCCCTTGCTACTATTAATCTCATAACGGAATTTGGCGCAGAGGTTGTGGACACCGTTTTTTTGGCGGAACTATCGTTTTTAAAAGGCAGAGAAAAGTTAAAGCCGTACGGCATTAATTCTTTGCTGAAATTTGATTATTAATATAATTAACCGCATATTATAAGTTAATACCTAAACCGATAATTATTAAGTAAATTTAAATTAATTTAAGAGGGGGGATTATGAAAACAGGATTTATAGTTATTTTTATCGTTCTTGTTATAGTTTTGGGTTATATTACCGTTCATGCCGTTACGGCTCCGGTTAAGCTGTCCGCAGCGCAACTGGGCAACGAGCTCATTTATTCGCATAAAGCGGGCATTGATTGCTTTGCATGTCATGCCATAGGGAAAAAGGGCGGCAACATAGGTCCTAATCTTTCCAAAGAAGGTTTGGCGAATCACTCTATTAAGTGGCTTGAAGTTCAGATTGCAACACCTTCAAAGCATTTTAAACCGGGTTCCATAGTAAAGGTTAACGGTAAATCATATATGGCGATTATGCCGGACCACAAAATGCTTTCTAAAAAAGAATTATTATATCTTGCGTCTTATTTAAATTCGTTAAAGTAATAATTTAAAAGAAAAATATAAAAATATCCGATTTTTTTCCGCGGCATAAGGCGATCTGTTCATGGTTGCCATGCGGAAAATTAATCGGATATTTTTTATATTGCGCAATGAATTTTCACGTAAAATTTTTTCCAATAATACTTGACTAATTTAGTAAAGTATGTTTTACTTTACTATATAACGCAGCGTGATAATAGTAAAAATTAAGAAGGGATAATAAGCTTTAGTATATTTATATTTTAGATCGGGAGGCAAATGTGAAAATAAGAAATTTCGACCATTTTGCGGCAACAAGGATGAGGCCGGAAGTTAAAGAGGCTATGGAGTCGTTTTTTATTGACGAATACGGCAATCCTCAGAGTATACATACGCTCGGAGACGAGCCGAGGGAGGCGCTCGGCAAGGCGAGAAATCAGTCCGCGGAGCTTTTGAACGCGGCTCTTAACGAGGTAATATTTACCGGAAGCGGTTCGGAGTCTAATAATTTAGCGATTAAAGGAACGGCTTTTGCCAGAATGGATAAGGGCAAACATATGATCGTTTCTAAAATAGAACATTTTAGTGTTTTAAACGCCATTAAATCCCTATCAAGGCTCGGTTTCGAATTTAGTGAAATTGCCGTCGATAAATACGGTTCGGTTGATCCGGGGGATGTAAAAAATGCGCTGAGAAAAGATACGATACTTGTCAGCATAACGCACGCCTCAAACGAAATCGGTACTATTCAAGATATTAAAGAAATTTCTAAAATAGTTCACGAGAATTCTGCCGCATACATGCATGTTGATGCCAACACCTCCTGCGGCTTTATAGAAACGGACGTAAAAGACATGGGAGCGGATATGCTTTCCGCTTCACCGCACAGGTTTTACGGACCGAAAGGGACAGGGCTTTTTTACCTTAAAAAAGGCATTCGTATAATGCCCCTGATAGACGGCGGTATTCAGGAGTTCGGGAGAAGAGCGGGTACGGAGAACATCCCCGCCATAGCCGGAGTAGGCGTTGCATGCGAGCTTGCAAAAAAAGAGCTTAAAGACAGAACGGCACATCTTCTGCCCATTCAAAAAGCAATTAAAGACGGAGTGCTCGGCAGCCTTGACGAGGTATATTTAAACGGTCATCCGGAGCATAGGCTTCCGAATAATTTAAACTTCGTAGTTAAATATATTGAGGGAGAGTCCATGCTCATGTGGCTTAATAACAACGGAATTATGACGGCAAGCGGTTCCGCCTGCACGTCCAAGATTCTAAAATCGTCTCACGTGCTGAATGCTATAGGGGTTGACCCGGCGCTTGCGCAAGGCTCGCTGCTCATATCCTTGGGTGAGGACAATACACTCGAAGATGCCGAATATTTTGTTAAAGAGCTGCCTCCGATAGTTAAAAAATTGAGACAGATGTCACCGTTATATAATGCAAATAGTTGATAATACTCGACTAATTTAGCATAATACGTATGATTTTATACAGAAATAACAAATAAAAGAATCCGGGGGGTAAAATATTATGCCAGTATATTCAGAAAAAGTTATGGAGCATTTTCAAAATCCAAGAAATGTGGGAGAGATTGAAGGCGCCGACGGCGTAGGAGAGCTGGGAAACCCGACCTGCGGCGACATAATGAAAATATATATCAAGGTTAAAGACGATAAAATAGATGACGTTAAGTTTAAAACATTTGGTTGTGGAGCCGCTATAGCGACCAGCTCTATGGTAACGGAACTCGTCAAAGGGAAGACACTCGAAGATGCCGAAATGGTGTCTAATGCGGCCGTAGCAGAGGCCTTAGACGGATTGCCCCCGGTTAAGATGCACTGCTCTAATCTTGCCGCCGATGCGCTTCATCTTGCCATAGAGGATTATAGGGCAAGGAAGGCGGGTAAGGGACCGATAGGTAAGGTGGAAACGCCGGAACACGACGAAGATGGACATGATTTATCGGAACATGCCTAACGTATTTTCGATATTATTGCAAATGGGTGGTCAATCATTAAAAAAAAGGGGGGGGTTGTATCTATGAATGATACCAAGTATGATTATGAGCTCGACACTTTCGGACTGTCCTGCCCGATGCCTATTGTAAAAGTTACGGAGGAGTTTAAAAATATACCCGATGCCTCCGTCCTTAAGGTTATATCCTCAGATGAGGGTATTATCGAAGACTTAAAAAGCTACTGTAGAAAAATGGGGCATGAATTTTTGTCTTACGAAGTAAATTCCCCGGAATATATAGTTTACGTAAAAAAATAAGTAAAGATATTGCCTTAACATTCATATCTTCATCCCGGTTCTTTAATCTCGGGATTCCGAAATGCCTTCAACAATCTTCTCGAAGTGTGCCGATATATTTTCAGCTTTAGGACAATTCAGATCTATCATCGCTATATTCAAAGCTTTTAATGTCTTTGTATCTGCTTATCCCCGACGGAATAATTTGACACGATTTATCGCATTTTCTTGCTGAACAATAGGTGAAATTAAATTTATTTTATTATAGTTATTTTAATAGTTAAAACAACATAAAAAAAATATTGACATGCTATATAAACAGGTATTATAATTAGGACAAGTATCGAGTAACCGATATTGTATTATAGTGATAAAAAATAATAATAGTATTGCAAGTTTTAACGAAATATGATTTAAATATATAATATATTCTACGCATTGGGCGGTATGAAATTTTAAAATAATATCAAGGAGGTGAAAAAGGAAAGGAATCAAAACTTATTTTTCCCGATTCGTTAGACTCGGGGCAATATTCATTAGTTTTTCAGGTTTATTTTATTATTTTTTAACATTAGTTTTAACTTTAAGAGAGGGGAAAGTTATGAAGAAAAAATTAATAGTAACTGTAATTGCGTTGTTTATTCTGACGTTTTCTTTCGCAGCGGCACCGAAACAAGCGAACGCAGTTCCTGCTTTTGCTCAAAAGTACCATTTTTCATGTGCAGTTTGCCACACGGTATTTCCAAACTTAAACCCGTTCGGCAGGGCATTTTGGAGAAACGGATTCAGGCTTCCGAATACAAACGGAACCCCTGCGGATG